>NZ_DBGB01000022.1:0-329183 GCF_002295765.1 Sphingobacterium sp. UBA865
GTCAAGGGCTTCTTTCGTTTAGATACCTGCCTGTACTTCCCTGTACAAGCTATTGCATATCTGCCGTACCCCCCGACCGGCGCTGTTCCGCAGCAGTGTGACGCATCTGTAAATCAAATATTCGGCGGTCACTACACAAGCTACTTGTAATCACTAGGAGCATGTCTTGTCTCAGTTATTACCCCAATGGTTTACGGAGGTGAGAAAGTCTCGGTTTTTGGATATATCATTCGTATTTCTATTAGATAGGATTGAAAACTTTTTAACACCATAATTTTCGCTGTTGCCGATTTTATGTTGTAAGATTGCTACACCTTTGCCTGTAAAGGATGAATATATCGGCAGGAGCTTTGAGTTTGGTGTTTGAAACTATTGTGGGATATTTTATATGTATGAAGATTGGGATTAAAGGAGCATGTAGAAATTATAATCCGTTCTATTTGAGATATTGAAACGACTCACATGTTGTGTAATAGTGAAATATCAATTATTATATATTGGAAGGTGGAAAGTCGGGCACAGTAAAGGAGGTATCTGTATTGCCAACGGTCTATATGGAATACAAATACCTGATGTTCTTGGCTATTACACTATACCCTGGAAGAATAGCTGCATTGCTTTAATCTTCTTCTGTATAAAAGTCGATCAACGAGGAGATATAAGGGTCTTCCCATCCATCCGAGATATTTTCAAAGTCTTCATCCGGTATATTTGTCTGCCTAATTTCCAAGGATGTCCCTTTTTTATGTTCATGCAGCTTTAATGTAACAATCGAAGGGTTGTCTGTTTCACCGAAGTACCATTCTTGCACAATTTTTGTCGAAGGTTCCAGTTCCAAGAATCGGCCAGTTATAGCACCATCCCATAAGGAGAATTCTCCATTGATAGTAGCGTCTATGGACACTAGGTCTCCTGTCCAAAGACGAGCGGTAATTTCGGTCGTTAATGCAAGATACAGCTCCTCTGGAGTTGCAGGAATAATAGCATATTTCTTGAATTCTTTCATGGTGCAAAGTTACTCTTTCTTGTAATTTACCACTTATTTTGACTTCATTTTTATTTATCTTAATTTTATCGCAAACTATTAGGACAACATGAGTAATTTTCTGCCAAATTCTTTAGTGAAAAAGTTAGGGGTGAATCCATTATTTGATACTGATGCATTTATTAAGATACATGAAGAAGGTATTCGGGCGACAGCAATACGCCTAAACCCTAATAAATTAGAAGATTGTCCGATTCCTAATGCAAAACAAGTTCCTTGGTGTCATGTGGCTTATTATCTTCAGGATCGTCCAGTGTTTACGTTAGATCCTTTATTTCATGCTGGAACATACTATCCACAAGATGCTTCTTCCATGTTCATAGATCATATTATTCGAAGTTTGAAGTTAAATGAAAGGAGTGTTCGGGCGTTGGACTTATGCGCCGCTCCAGGAGGAAAGTCTACTTTATTAAACAGTAGTTTGCATCCGGAATCGCTCTTGGTTGCAAATGAAATTATTAAAACTAGGGTTACCGTCCTGCAAGATAACTTAATAAAATGGGGAAATGCTAACACAGTAACGACAAATAATGATCCTGCAGCGTTTAATCGCCTTCCAGGATACTTCGATTTGATGGTTGTTGATGCCCCATGTTCTGGATCTGGAATGTTTAGAAAAGATACCGATGCCATCGATGAATGGTCCGAAGCTAATGTTAAGCTTTGTAGCGAAAGACAACAGCGAATTTTGGCTGAAAGCTTGGCGACTTTAAATAAGGGCGGATATTTGTTCTATTCAACATGTTCTTATTCTCCGGAAGAAAATGAAGATATTGTCGATTGGTTACTGGATAGCGGTGATTTCGAATCTATTGAAATAGCTATTGAAGAGCATTGGGGAATTGATCATACAAGTTCTAATAAGCATCGTGCACACGGTTATCGATTTTACCCGCATAAATTAGGTGGAGAGGGCTTTTTTATTGCTGTCCTTAAGAAGATTGGCGAACAGGAAACGTTCAATAGAAAGCGAATTAAACCCGAAAAATCAGAGGTACCTAGAGGAATTCTAGATAATTGGATTTCGGATAGTGCCAGTTTTCATACTTTTCTTCATCATGAGGATGTATATGTTTTTCCAAAAATGTATGAACATGATCTAAAGTATCTCCAAAATGTACTTTATCTTAAGAATGCGGGAACTAATGTTGGGAAACTTAACAGAAAGGAGCTAATACCAAGCCATGCGCTGGCTTTGAGCATTCATTTGACCAAAGACTTCCAATTGGTGGAATTGTCGCTTGAGGATGCCCGCAATTATCTTAGAAAGGAAAATATAGCTGTGGATACGATTGGCGAAAATATTCAAGGATGGGCCATAGCAAGTTTTCAAGGTAAACCTTTGGGCTGGATGAAGGTATTGACCAACCGAATAAACAACTATTATCCAAAGGAATTGAGGATTGCAAATTTATAAGAGCTGGAGACATTATACTCCAAGGGGAGTATATATAAAATTTGCTTAGGATAGGCTCACGATAATTGAGCAGATATCTTTAGCAACTTCTTCTTTCGATTTTAGGCTAAACTCACGGGTATTTCCAGACCGATCGATTATAGTGACTTTATTGGTATCCGTGGCAAAGCCGGCACCTTTATCTTGCATGGAATTGAGCACAATAAAATCCAGGTTTTTTCGAACCAATTTGTCTTTTGCATTTTCGAGTTCATTATTGGTTTCCAATGCAAACCCAACGAGTAACTGGTTTTCTTTCTTTTTGGCACCTAAAGTAGCTAGAATATCGGCGGTTTTCGTCAGCTCGATAGCGAATTCGTTTTCTTTCTTTTTTATTTTTTGGGTAGCGACTTCAACTGGAGTGTAGTCTGCCACAGCAGCGCTCATCACAACAATATCTGCTGCTTCAAAATATTCTTCGCAGGCGCTCAGCATCTCAGCTGCCGAGGTAACTGAAATCGTATAGACGCGCTCGGGTAATTTCAGGGCAGTCGGTCCCGATACTAGAGTGACGTCTGCGCCAAGTTCTTCAAGTTCTTTGGCGATGGCATAGCCCATTTTTCCACTTGAATGATTGCCAATGAAGCGGACTGGGTCAATAGCTTCATAAGTAGGGCCAGCTGATACTAATGCTTTCTTTCCTGCTAAGGGCAGTCCTCGCTCCGAAAATTTAACTAAGAAATCCATTATTTCTTCCGGCTCCGCCAAACGCCCCTCACCCACTAGACCACTTGCCAGTTCCCCTTTTCCCGGAGGAATGAGGATATTGCCATAAGAACTAAGCTTATTAATATTGGACTGTGTTGAAGGGTGTTTCCACATATCTAAATCCATTGCTGGAGCGAATAGTACTGGACATTTTGCTGATAGATACACGGCTGTTAAGAGGTTATCGCAAAACCCATTGGCCATTTTGGCCAAGGTATTTGCCGTTGCTGGTGCGACTAAAATATAATCTGCATTTAAAGCAATTTCGACATGATTGTTCCATTCCCCGGTATTCGGCTGATAATAATCTATTAAAACGGGGGTTTTGGAGAGTGTGGAAAGCGTAAGCGGGGTAATAAAGGCTGTCGCTTCTTTTGACATGACTACGTTAACTTTGGCTTCCGCTTTTACCAAAAGGCGGATAAGGGATGCAATCTTGTATGCGGCAATACTGCCGCATACAGCAATTACAATATTTTTCCCAGCTAAAGCCATTGTTTAAGGATTAGTCCTGCTCTTTTGAAGGATTTCTGTAGTACACTTTATCGTGTAAAAATTCATCAATAGCAACCAAAGTAGGCTTTGGCATACGCTCGTAATGTTTTGAAATCTCTATTTGTTCACGGTTTTCGAATACCTCTTCCAAGTTATCGTTGTTGCTCGCGAATTCAGCAAGTTTTCCATTCAATTCTTCTTTAATATCTACTGCAATTTGGTTCGCGCGTTTAGAAATAACTACAATAGATTCATAGAGATTGTCAGTGCCTTTGTCCAATTGTCTCAAGTCACGTGTGACTGTAGAGTTTGGAACTGAATTGTTATTTTTTTGACTCATCTTTTTGGGTATTTTCTTTTTCTTTTTTCGCCTTTTGTTCTTTAATATACACTTCCTGCTCCGCAACGGCCTTATTATAATCCTTCACTTGAGAGAGGGCGGTTTTAATCCCTTTTTCAGAATTCTCACGAAGAGATTCTGCCTCTTTCATATGTTTGCTATTCGGAAAATTACTTGCGAAGCTACGGTAATAATCCAAGGCATCATCAAATCTGCTTTCTTGTTTCAGGAAGAAACTTTTTGACGCATAGATGTATTGTGCTTTTAAGGTTAAAAACTCAATCTCTTCTGCGTATTTTGTATCAGGGTATTCTTTTAATACATTCTGTAATGCGATGACAGCTGCCCTATAATCATCCGTAAGACCCATATCATAATACAGTCTTGCATTAGCAAATGCTTTAAGCTCAAGTTTATCTCTTAATTTCTGAATAAGATCTGCGGCTTCTTTGGACCGTTCCGATTCGGGATAGAGATTGACGAAGAGCTGTAAAGCATCAATTGCCTTTCTTGTATTTGCTTGATCTAACGTCGATCTCGGAGAATCTAAATAATAACAATAGGCATGCATAAAACGACATTCCTCTGCTCTTGCACTATTTGGATAAACATCCGCAAAATCTTTAAAGTGAAATGCTGCAGATGTATAATCTTTCAGACGGTAGTTGGCAAATGCCAAATAATAGTAAATATTTTCTGCTTCAGCTTGTCCACGGAATTTGGTCCGCAAGTCATCAAACAAAACTAACGCCTTTGTATATTTCTTTTTCTCATAAAGTTTTACGGCCTCTTCGTACTTTTGAGCGATGTTATTGCTTGCGCGCAATTTCTCAAATTTACTTTTACAGCCAGTAAATACCAATAGAAACATCATGCCGGCACAGATAGCCGCTATACGCCTATTTAAAAACATTTTACAAATATAAGTGAATTTGTTATACTAATCAATTAAATTTTACTGCGCAATATAGTTTAATAATTATTTGATCGCAAAAACAACATTTCTTATTAACATTCTTTAACTCGATTGTAGCTCGGAAGAGGGTATATTGTCATATACTTGTTGTTTTTCCAATGGTAGCGAAGCCTAAAAATACACATTTTAAAATATTTGATTATCTTTACATATTACAATCATTGAATAGCATTAAGAGTATGACTTTAAAAGAAAAAGTTGAGCAAGCATTAGATACCTTGAGACCATATTTGGAGACTGATGGCGGAAATGTGAGTGTTGAAGAGATTACAGCGGATAATGTCGTGCGTTTAAAATTATTGGGAGCATGTGCTTCATGTTCAATGAGCATTATGACCTTTAAAGCTGGTTTAGAGCAGGCAATTAAGAAAGCTGTTCCTGAAATTACAGCAGTAGAGGCTATTAATTTAACAGATCCAGATTCCCCAGAAGCAACTTTACCCTCTGTTAATTAGTTTTTCTATTAACACAATTTAACGGCTAGTTCGGCTACTTTTGTTTAAATTTGTTCTATGAAGTTGCTGGTTTCTATATTATTTGCTGTATTTATACTTTTTTGCTCCGCCGCATTACAAGCGCAGGAAAGGAAAATTATTCAATACTCCGGTATCGTAACAACGGTTGGGTCTGGACTTCCTGTAGGTTATGCGACTGTCACTAATTTATCTTTCCGAAATGAAGCATTTGCTGCAAATAACGAGGGCTATTTCTCTTTTGTGGCACATGTAGGCGATACAATTCGTTTTACATCTGTCGGTTTTGATCCTTTAGTTGTCACTATTCCTGAGGTTTCTGGAGATAAATATACCGCAAATATCATTATGCAAAATCTAGTGACGGAACTTCCGATGGTAACGCCCTATCCTTGGGCAAGTATAGAAGAGTTTAACATTGCATTTATGAATCTAGACGTTTCCGAAGATAACATCGTTAGAGTAAGAAGATCCTTGTCGTATGAGTCCTTGTCTGCAATGGCAGCTGTAATACCACGTGACGGAAATGAAATGCGTTCAATTAATAATGCGCAGAGCTTTAATACCATGAATAATAAAGTCATCAACCAACGTTATGCTAATCCATTGTTAAATCCTTTTGCATGGGGCAGTTTAATCCAACAGATTACAAAAGGAAGTCAAAGCCGAAAAAGTTCAAGTTATTAATCAGTCGATTTCAGTTTATTGAGTTCTCTCACACTTAATTTAGCGGAGAAATAGGAAACTAGACCAGAGATGCCAATGACTGTTATGAATACTAAAATGTAATCACTCCACTTACTTACCATAGGGTAGCTGTCAATAATGGTATTCGCTCCATCTTCTACACGAATGATTCCATAGACTGACTGAATATAGTTGAATATGCCGCCTATCAATAGACCTAATACACAACCGATAATAGCGATCATAAGACCTTCATAAAAGAAGATACGTTGAATTAGATTATCAGCCCCACCCAAACCTTTCAGGATCGTCATATCCTTTTGTTTGTCCAGTACAAGCATGGTTAAGGAACCTACAATATTAAAGATTGCAATCACACTGATTAAGGTCAGGATAAAGAAGACGACCCAGCGTTCAACACGTACATTTTTATATAAGGTGGGGTTTTGTTTTTCCCTATTCTTTACAATATAATCTGGTCCTATTTTCTTTTGTAATGTCTGCCCAAATAAGTTGACATCTATACCATCTTTTAGGTAAAATTCGATCGATGAAACGCGGTCATATTCTCCGAGAACCTCTTTAGCAAATGAAATCGGTGTAATTATCAAATTGTCAAAATCTTGTTGATAGCGCATTACCCCTACAGGAGTTATGGATCGGATGTTGAACTCTTCAGCAGGATTGGAGGAATTTTTTACCCCTTTTCTCGGTGAATACACTTGAATTTGTCCCGAAGAGTTCTGCATAGGAATCGCCAGATTTGCCTGTACGCTAGCCCCTAGAATTGCGAGGTTAGTCGAGTCATGAGTAAGTTTGTATTGGCCATCTACGAGGATACTGTCTCCGGTCTTCTTACTTAGCGATTGAGGTTCGACAGCTTTTATATTTGCAATAAATTGTCTATTTGAATATTGTAACAATACCTTCTCTTGTAGAACCTCCGTATAATGAACCACATTAGAATCTTTTCGTAATTCGCTGAAGATAGCCTGTTTGCTATCAAAAAGTTTGCCTTTCTTGGGTTCAATCTTCAGCTCAGGAGCAAACTTACTGTACATGGATAGTATCAGCTGTTCCATTCCATTGAATGATGATAACAAAATGATTAATGCGGCACTACTTACCATTACGCCAATCACACTAATTGAAGAGATGATATTAATGGCATTAACTGATTTCTTAGAAAACAGATATCTTTTTGCAAATAGAAATGGCAGGTTCATGACTTTTATCCTTGGATAAATGGATTAGAATTTTTTTCGAAGCCAATCGTAGTCGATGGGCCATGCCCCGGATAGACGATCGTGTCGTCGGGCAAGGTATAAAGTTTTGTTTTTATGCTATCCAAAAGCTGCTGGTGATTTCCCCCAGGAAGATCAGTACGGCCAATGCTATTGCGAAATAGAACATCTCCTCCGATCAAGAATTTTTGATCAGCTGAATATAAGCAAATATGTGCAGGGGAATGTCCAGGCGCAAGAATGACCGTTAGCTCATCATCATCTAAATGAATGGTATCATCCTCATTTAGAAATGTTTCCCCAATTGGGGAAATGTCATATCGGATGCCCATTTGAGGAGCATAATTCTGAACCGCTACTAAAATTGGTACCTCACCTTCGTGAAACTGCGGAAGCAAGCCAAATTTTTCATGGACAAAACTATTCCCCAATACATGGTCAATATGACAGTGTGTATTTAATAGGAGTGTCGGCTTGAGTTTATTGTTTGCGATGAAAGCTAGGAGTTCTTGCTGATCTTGCTCGCCGTACATCCCAGGATCAATGATAATGGCATTTCCTGACTCGTTATAAAGTAGATAAGTATTCTCCTGATAGGGATTGAAAGTGAATGTTTTGATCGTAAGCATAGTGGTAAAATTACAGTTTTTATTGATTTCTTACTATTGAAAGGTCAACTATTCCAGATTTCCCAGTTTTTTTCTGCTTGTAGAACCAACATTTCATACCCGTTTTTGATTCTGGCACCTTTTTCTTTGCTTTTTCGAAGAAACGTTGTTTCCTCTGGGTTGTATATGAGATCATAACAGAGGTGATTCTCAGTTAAGAATTCGTAAGGAATTTTCGGATATTCTGCTGTATTGGGAAATGTACCAACCGGTGAACAGTTGATAATCAAAGTATGGTCAGCTAGGATAGCACGATCAATTTCATCATAAGTGAGCTGGCCTGCCTGTTTGGTTCTGCTTACTAAAGTATGTGTTATTCCAAGTTGATTCAGGGCATAAATGACAGCTTTTGCAGCGCCCCCATTACCTAAAATCAAAGCCTTCTTATCCGCTTGGGGATTTAATAGCGGCTTTAGCGATGCCTCAAAACCATAGGCATCTGTATTGTAGCCTTTAAGATGTGTTATGCCATCTGATGTATGGCTGATTCGAATACAGTTTACAGCTTGTATTGCATGAGCTTCTTCCGAGAGCTCATCCAAATAATCCATAACCTCTATCTTATAGGGAATGGTCACATTGACACCGTAAAAGTCTTTATTGGAAGCAATTATTGTAAAATCGGCTATTTGAGCAAGTGGATATAAATCATAATCCACATCGGTAATACCCTCTTGATGAAATTTTTCTAGATAATATTTTTTTGAAAAAGAATGCCCTAACGGGTATCCTATTAAGCCTAATTTTTTCATTTGAATTGCGAAAAGTACGTTGTGGGAACAGGAATATATTTTCAATTTTAATATCCGGTCATTGCATAGCAATGACCGGATATGAGCCTCTTACATGTTAATCTTTCGGCTTTGTATATTTTTTTACAATTTCAGTAATAATCTGATTCCCTTGTAGCTGTGGAAGGTAATCAAAAAGAATATGATGCTTATCGGGATCCGTCGCCAGACCAAGCTCTAAAAAGTTCAGCGCTTCATTGTATTGTCCATTGGCAAATAGATAAGCAACCACACGATAGTACAGCTCTGCAGCATTTGGATTTTGTGTGATGGCATCGGATATTACATCAATGGCTTCTTCAATTTTACTTTGTTCAAATAGAATGGAGGAATAATCGAGCCACGCATCTATATCTGTTGGGTTCAAAGCGACTACCTTTTTATAGGCTTCTTCTGCAAGATCTATTTGTTGTAGTTTGTATCGGGCATCGGCAATCGCAAACCAGTAATCGGGGTTTGTATCTTCCAGCTCCAATGCTTTTTTATAGAAATGAAGAGATTCAAAATAACGCTCTTCGAAATCTAAGGTGACCCCAATACCGAACCAGGCATCAGCAAGCTCCGCATCTAATTTGACTGCCTTTTTATAATAATTGCGGGCTTCCTCCATCTGCTCAAGTTTCTCATAACATTCGCCAATCGCACAATAGGTATCAGCACTTGGTTGCTCATATTCAAATGTTTGTTTGTATACGTCCAATGCTTCCTGATAGCGATCTAGATTAACAAGAGCGTTCCCCTTATTGAAATAAGCTGAAGAAAAGTCTTCTTTAATTAATATAGCATAGTCATAAGCATCCAGAGCTTCCTCAAACCGGCTTATTTTATGGTAAGAATTTCCTAGATTATACCAAGCATAATAGGAGTATGGGTCTGAATCAATGTACTTCTTATAAAAGGAGATACTTTCTTCCTGTCTATCCAATATATCATAACAATAGGCCAATTCATAGAGTGCTTCTTGGTAATCCATATTGAGCTCAAGTGCTTTCTTTAGATAAATTATTGCTTTGTCATAATTCATTTGCGCTTGAAAGATCATCGCAATATGGAAGTAGACTTCATCTTTATTATCTAATAGTGGAAGTGCCTTGAAGAGTTGTCCCAAAGCATTATCAAACTGGCCGATACTGCCTAATATGCCACCGCGGATCAAGAAGATGTCTCCTTCTGAAGCTTCCAATAATTCCGCTTTATCAAGCGCTGCAAGTGCATTCTGATATTGTTGAATCGTTGAAAACAGTTGTGCCTGTTTCAATAGGAAGGTAATATCAAAAGGGTGTTGGCTGATCGCATATTCGGTAACCTGTAGGGCCTTAACAGGGTCATTTTTTTCAGCGTAGTAATCAATAATTCCTTCAAAAGCCTTGGAGTCAAAAAAATACTGATCCTCGTTTCGAAGCATTTCCTCATATCTGTCCACCGAGATTTTTCTTTCTTCGGGGTTTTCAAATTCAAAATCCTCTTCCATTCTCAAAAGTTTAAAACCAGTATTCTGTTCTTTAATTCAAAATACTAATTTCTTATCTAATTTGTTCGAACTAATTTTCCACAAATCGGATATCCTCCACAAAGTTAAGGATAAATACGGGTAAAATAAAAAAGCCGGCTTTAAAGCCGGCTTCTAATATAATGGTATAAGTTATATACGATTATTTTTTGATCTCAACACGACGGTTTTGAACACGACCTTCTTCAGTAGCATTAGATGCAACTGGGTTTTTCTCTCCGTAACCGTTAGCAGTGATGCTTGATGAAGAAACACCAGCGTTTACTAAATATTGTTTTACAGAGTTCGCACGGTCTTTAGATAAAGTCACGTTATAAGCTTCAGAACCTTCAGCAGAAGCATAACCATCTAATTGTACAGATGAATTGTTATCACGTAACTCTTTAGCCAATTTGTCTAATGTAGAGTAAGATGAAGTTTTCAATACTGAGCTATCAAATTCGAATTGAATTGGAGCGTAGTAACCGTTAGAAGTAACGTTGTTAGCAACTGGCTCTGGGAATTTGATTGGACATCCTGAACCATCTACTGGAGTACCAGCTGGAGTACCAGGACATTTGTCAAATTTATCAGATACACCGTCACCATCAGCGTCAGCGCTTAATGTGTTAACAGTACCTTCTAAAGTGCTTACACGTTGTTTCAACGCTTCAACTTCGTTTCTCAATGAAGGATCTTTCAACTCATCATACAATGTAGCAACTGGGTTAGCAAAAGTCAAGTTTTGTTTGTCTTTCGAACCTAAAGTGAATTCTAAACCAGCCATCACTGTAGAGAATTTACCTTTGTAATCAGTACGAGCTGGACCATACAATAAGTTATCATCAGTGAAGTTCATCGTGTAACCCAAGTTCAACGCAACTACTTCAGATAATTTGAATTTAGCACCAACACCTACAGGCACGAAAGCAGTTAATTTGTTATCACGATCTCCGGTTTTTTCACGATCGCCAAAAATTTCTTCACCCCATTTTCCTTTATTATTATAAACTTCGGAACCAGTAAAATCATTATTTGCATACTGAATAGGATTATTAGCTAAAACACCCAAACCAACTTTGGCGTAGAAGTTAACTGCATTTTCTCTTCTCAAGAAATCGATTGTACCCAATTGGAATACACCGTTTAAACTAGCAGCCCAATTTACATCAGTCTTAGCAGAAGTAGCTCCCAAAGAGTTTTCTGCTTTAGGTCCAGATAAATCATGATTGTAAGTTTTGATCTTACCACGGTTTGCTTCTAATTCTAAACCAAATAAGTGTGAGAATTGTTTACGAACTGTCAAGCCATAGTACTCGCCTACTTTATTTTGAAAGTAACCAACTTTTTGACCGAAAGCGTTAGATCCACCGATAATTGTGTTCGGTGTAGTTATACCACCTTGAACTCCGATAGACCAAGTTCTGTATTGTGATCTACCACCGAATACTTGTTGAGCTTGTGCTGTACCAGCGAAACCTAAAGCGGCAACTAATGTAGCAGCAACTGCTGTTTTTTTAATTGTAGAATAGTTCATACTCTTGTTTTTAAGGTTATTATTAATTTTAATCGTTTTCAAATTTAATTATCGTATTAACACATGGAATAGTACAATTGCCGTGCCAAAGTCTTAAAGTTATGTTAAAATTTTGTTTTTGCTATATTTTGTACTAAATTAAGTATTTAATGTGAAACAACAAAACAAAAATCCGGTACGAAAGTACCAAATTTTTGTTTTGTTTCAATAGGTTTAAGAAAAAAATTAAGTATTTTTTTCTAAAGCAAATAATGTACGACCAATAACGACAACGCGCCCAACAAAGCTGAAACCGGAATGGTTAATATCCAAGCCCATAACAAGCTAATTGTTACCCCCCAACGTACTGCTGATACACGTTTGACAACACCAACACCGATGATTGCACCTGTAATGGTATGCGTAGTTGAGGCTGGTATCCCAAAATGTTCTGTGATACCCAAGGTGACAGCTCCTGCAGATTCAGCACAAACACCTTCCAAGGGTGTTACTTTTGTAATCTTGGTTCCCATCGTTTTAACAATTTTCCACCCACCGCTCATTGTTCCGGCAGCGATTGCTGCGTAACAAGTTAATGGAATCCATTCAGGCATGTGTTCAGTCGTTGGGACATAGCCACCAGCAACCATCGCTACAAGGATAATTCCCATGACTTTCTGCGCATCATTACCTCCATGTGCAAAGCTCAATGCGGCAGAAGAAACAAGTTGCAATATCTTGAACCATTTTTCGGCAACACTTGGACGGGAGTTTTTTGCCAGGTTGATTACAATCAATGTGATGATAACCGATATCGTCATACCTATAATAGGGGCCAGTACGATAAATGCAATAATCTTTAAGGTTGCATCAATATTGATGGCGTGGATAGGATCTGCGCCAAGGATGAACGCGTAAGCCATTCCCGATCCTGCAAAACCTCCAATAAGCGTATGGGATGAACTGGATGGCACACCATAGTACCATGTAAATAAGTTCCAACCGATTGCTGCAAGTAACCCCGCAAAAATAACTTCTAAGGTAATGTATTCTTCCAATACTGTTTTTGCAATGGTATTGGCTACTTTATGATCTGTAAAGTAGAAGTAAGCTGCAAAGTTGAATATCGCAGCCCATAAAACGGCCATTGCTGGCGTTAAAACTTTTGTTGATACAACTGTCGCAATAGAATTGGCGGCATCATGGAATCCATTGATGTAGTCAAAAGCAATCGCAAGGACAATTACAACAACGAGTAATGTTGACATCATAATCTCGTAGAATTTTTGTGCACTTAAATCGAATGATTATGCGTTTTTAACCAGAATGCTTTCTAATACGTTAGCAACATCCTCACATTTATCGGTTGCATCTTCCATTGCAGATAACACTTCCTTGTGTTTAATTAATGAAATTGCATCTTTTTCAAATTCAAAAAGGTCAGCTACAGCTTTATCGAAAATATAATCCGCTTTGTTTTCTACGCTATTGATGCGAACACATGAATCCGTAATATTGCGGATATTTTTCAAATCTCTAAGCTCATGAATAGCTTTTGATACATGTTCTGTAGCTTCGACTAGTAAGTCAGCAATTTCAATCATTGGCTCGGTGGCCTTTTCAACCTTGTAAAGGTCCATTCTATTGGCGGCACCATGGATAAAATCTGCGACATCGTCCAATGAGCTTGCCAAAGAGTGTATATCTTCGCGGTCAAAAGGAGTGATAAAGTTCTTTCCCAGCTCCAAATGAATTTGATGCGTGATGTTGTCGCCTCTATGTTCCAAATCTTCCACTTTGCGTGTTAATTCCTTTTTCTTTTCAGGATTGCTTGAGTTAACAATATCTTTTAACAACTTTGACATCTCGATCAAGTTGTTGCCGGCTTGTTCAAACAAAGGGAAGAACTTTTTATCCTTTGGAACGAAGTATTGAAAAATGCTATTTAAAGACATATCTTAAATTTATTTTTGCAAAAATAATACCTTAATGTTAAGTTAATGTTAACATTGATTTTGTTTAAACACAAAAGTGTCATCAATTGTTTAATTACCGGACTGAACTTTTTGTAAAGTAAAGCCGAATGTTGTTCCAATGCCCTCTGTACTACGCACATTTACGTTTTGCTGATGTGCTTCGACAATGTGCTTTACGATAGCCAATCCTAATCCTGATCCTCCAATATCGCGTGATCGGCTCTTATCAGTTCGAAAAAAGCGCTCGAATACACGGCTCAGATTTTTTTCTTCGATGCCATAACCGTCGTCTGTAATTTCGATAAGAACCTGTTCAAACAGTGGGAAAATCTTAATTTTCGTTGTCCCGCCCTCTTTTCCATACTTTAGGGAATTATCTATCAGGTTGTATAATACCTGATGAATTTTATTTCGGTCAGCTTTAACCCAATGGGGTGTACCCACTTTGGGTTTGAATTCTATTTTGATATTGTGTTGTTTAGCTTTGTCTTCAAGAGAGTAGGTGGTGTCTTTAATGAGGTCGACGATATCGAATTTTTCTATATTCAGGACCATTTTTCCGGATTCCAGTTTGGATATTTCATCAAGATCCTGAATCAGGTAATTTAGCCGGTCTAGATTCCGGGCAGCCTTATCTAAGAAATTCTTGGCCATTTCCATGTCTTCTTCCATCAGGCCATCTTGCAGGGTCTCAATGTAACCTTGGGTGGCAAATAAAGGCGTCTTGAATTCATGAGAAATGTTGGATAAAAACTCTCTTCGGAATTTCTCCTGTGATTTTAACTGCTCTATCTCATTTTTTTTATCTTTTGCCCATGCTTTGACTTCGTTCTCAGCATCTGTGATAGGATCCTCACTGACATGTTCTCCGATAGCATCTTTAAGATCCTTACCGAGTTTAAGGTTATGAATTAATTTATACATCGTATTGAGTCTACGATATATATATTTTTCAAATAGATAGTTAAATAGAAGGAAACTCGTTACCACAGCAACAAAGAAAATGATCAGCGCTGTCTGTAGGTCATGTTTATAATAAAAGCTGATCGTAGATATTGCAATGCCGACAGCTGCGGAGTTTGCCAGTAATAATTGTTTAAAGTTCATTTGCAGAATAAAAAAGGCCCCTGATTTGGAGCCTAAGTTACTTATAATGATATTAATAAATTGTTAAAATTTTCCGATAATCGTTTTTGCTCCAGTAACCTTGTCACCAATGTTAACATTGATTTCTGTGCCTAAAGGAAGAAATAGATCTACGCGGGAACCGAATTTGATAAAACCAAACTCATTGCCTTGCACGACTTCGTCTTTTTCTTTTACATACCATACAATGCGACGCGCTAAGGCTCCTGCAATCTGGCGGAAAAGAACCTCCCGACCAACCTTATCTTTGACAACGACTGTTGTTCTTTCGTTATCTGTAGATGATTTGGGGTGCCAAGCCACCAGAAACTTACCGGGATGGTATTTAAAGAACGTGACTAAACCACTGATTGGGTTTCTGTTGACATGCACATTGACAGGAGACATAAATATAGATACCTGTATACGCTTATCATGGAAATACTCATTTTCCTCAGTTTCTTCGATAACAACAACTTTTCCATCCGCTGGACAAAGAATCACGTCATCCTGCGGGTTGACCACTTTTTTGGGACTTCTGAAAAACTGGACAACTGTAATGAATAGGAATGCTGATAGCGCATAAATAAACCATTTGGCATATTGCGGAGCGTCATAATAATCCGCAACGGCATTGATAATGAAGATAAAAAGTACAGCGATCGCTAATGTGGTGTATCCTTCTTTATGAAATTTCATATCTATTTATTTCTGCAAAGATAATTATTTACTCGAATTGTCTATTTGTCTTTCGATTTTAATTGAATGGGTATAGATTTTTCCATCGTTACCCTGTGTGATCCCACCAGACACTCTGATGAGGTCGTCTTGAGGCTGGTTGTCTTTATACGTAGGGAAATAGAAGTCAATACTTCTCGCAATACGGCTCAAAATGCCATCGAAAGATTCGTTTCCGGAATCTGATGTTAACTTGAGACTTTTTAGATTAGCCATTCCGGTTTTCTTTACTTCCACGAGGTAAGAAAAATTAACCTGCTTGGTGATATCTAGTCCGGTTTTATTGAGATTGTCATTAAAACGTTTAGTTAAGAAAGCATAAAAATTGGAATAATCATCAAAGCTGCAAGACTTACCGTTAAATAGTTCCGCTCGTATAAAATAGTCATAAGGGAGGATGCTTAGCGACATGAAATCCTCATTATTTAGGTCGCCATTGTCGTCATATGTCATTGTGAGTACACCATTTGCAAAGCGTTGTGTCATAGCATAAACGGGTTGCTGACCCACATTGTAGAAATATGTATTCCAGTTTCCCTGTGGCCTGCCGCTTTTTACCTTTCCTTTGCGTAGATAGAAATCAAACCCAAATTCAGTAAATCCTTCAAACGGAATAGAAAATTCATAATTGCCTTCGCCATTTATTACTTCCTGTTTGCCCCTGTTGTCCCAGTAATCTTTTATAAAGTAGCCTTGTTCACTATAAGTTATGGTCAATAGTGGTTTTCCGTCCGGATAGTAATATTTCCAATCACCGATCGGATGGTTATTCTGGAAATTTACTTCCCATTTCAGCACTCCATTTGGATGGAAGGCTTGAAATACGCCTTCTTTTTTGCCATCTTTATAGGAGCCAATGAGTATTCTCGCTCCATTTGGCGCAAAATCGCGAAACTCTCCGTCAAAGACTTGCTTTGCAAAATCAAATTTGCTCACACGTTCAATCGTTTTAAACTCGCACTCTTTTGAAACCAAATAATAATATTTGTCAAAATAAAAACGAATCAATCCCTGGTCTAATTTTTCATAGAATACAGGTTTTTCATCCTGTGCATACAGGTTTGTAAAGCTGCACACAGACAATAATAATAAGATATGGATGAATTTTTTTATCATAACTTTAGTGTGCTTCTAGCCAATTTTTGCCTTCTCCAATTTCTACGATCAAAGGAACACTTGTTTTTATAGCATTGGACATCTTGTCCAAAATAATTTTTTTGAATACCTCGATCTCGTCTTTAGGTACGTCAAAAACCAATTCATCGTGCACCTGCATGATCATTTTGCCTGTTAAACCTCGCTGCTCAATTTCCTTCTGAATGGCGATCATGGCAAGTTTGATCAAATCTGCCGCCGATCCTTGGATCGGAGCATTAATTGCGTTTCTTTCAGCGAATCCGCGAACGGTGATGTTTGCAGAATTGATATCTCTCAAATAACGTCTTCGTTTTAAAATTGTTTCAACGTAACCCTTCTCTTTTGCAGACTCGACGGCATCACTCATGTATTTTTTTATACCTGTATATTGGTTAAAATATTCATTGATGATATCGGATGCTTCTTTACGAGATATGCCAAGGTTTTGGGAAAGGCCAAACGCCGACTGGCCATAGATAATGCCGAAGTTAACTGCTTTCGCATTGCGACGTTGTTCAGAAGTAACGGCATCAAAATCCACATTATAGACTTTCGCGGCTGTTGCCCGGTGGATATCGTGACCTTGACTAAATGCTTCCATCATATTCTGATCTTTACTGAGTTCGGCAATCAGGCGGAGTTCAATCTGTGAATAATCGGCTGAGAGGATCACGTTGTTTTCAGATCTTGGGATAAAGGCTTTTCTGACTTCTCTCCCCCGTTCGGTACGGATCGGGATATTTTGCAAGTTCGGATTAGTTGAGCTCAGACGGCCTGTTGCGGCAACCGCTTGATTGTATGACGTATGAATGAGCCCTGTTTCTGGGTTTATCAATTCAGGTAGCGCATCAACATAGGTAGATTTGAGTTTTTGCATCTGCCTAAAGTTCAAGATATCTTGGACGATATCTGATTTATGGGCCAATGCCAATAACACATCTTCACCTGTTTTATATTGTCCCGTTTTTGTTTTTTTAGCTTTAGGATCCAGTTGCAGTTTATCGAATAAGACTTCTCCCAATTGCTTAGGGGAGGCGATATTGAAATTTACGCCCGCTTTCTCAAAGATGGATTCCTCGAGATTTTTAATGTCCTGCTCCAGTGTTTTTGAAAACTCTTCAAGTGCCGGAACATCTATTTTTACACCGTTTCGTTCAATTTCAGCGAGTATATAGACTAATGGGAATTCGACATCCTGAGCGAGCTGCATGGTGTTGGTCTCGACAAGAAGCGGGTGAAACACATTTTTTAGCTGCAGGGTAATGTCTGCATCTTCAGCAGCATATTCTTTTATTTTTTCGACTTCAACGTCGCGCATATTCCCTTGCTTCTTTCCCTTTTCACCGATAAGTTCGGTGATTGATACCGGGCTGTAATTCAGGTAATTTTCTGCAAGTACATCCATCCCGTGGCGGGTATCTGGATCAATTAGATAATGTGCAAGCATGGTGTCAAAAAGGGAACCTTGTACCTTTACACCATAGCGTGCTAATAACAAAATATCGTATTTGATGTTTTGTCCTATTTTCTCGATGTTTGGGTTTTCTAGAACTGGCTTGAAAATATCGACTATAGCTTGAGCACCCTCACGATCGGCAGGTGTTGGGACATAATACGCTTTAGCGTTTTCAAAAGAAAATGATAAGCCCACAATATCGGCAAGGTTTGCATCCAATCCTGTTGTTTCTGTGTCGAAACAAAAACTATCTAAAGACGCAAGCTGTTCGGCTAGCGCTACTTGTTTTTCCGCTGTGTCGGCCAAAACATACTCATGTGCTGTATTATGTATATTATTTATTGCGACATTTTCGACACTGATTTCAGTGACAATTTCGGTCGTGGTAATTGTCGTCGTTGTTGTCGAAAATAAATCCATTTGCCCATTTGTAGGAATGCTCTTGTCAAGTACGGAGAATTCATCGCCGAAAACTCGTTTTCCAAGTGTTCGGAATTCCAATTCTGCAAATAGTGGTTCAAGGATTTCTTTGTTTGGATCTTCCAGTTCTAGGGATTTTTCATCAAGTTCAATGGGTACATCCAATAAAATAGTGGCTAATTTTTTGGAGATAAGCCCTTGTTCTGCAAAATTCTCCACATTCTCGCGCATTTTTCCTTTAAGCTGATCCGCGTTAGCGATAATGCCTTCGACAGATCCGTATTCCTGAACAAGTTTTTTCGCTGTTTTTTCTCCAATTCCAGGTATACCAGGGATATTGTCCACGGCATCGCCCCAAAGACCAAGGATATCGATGACCTGGCAAACGTCAGAAATTTCCCATTTTTCAAGAATCTCTTTGACACCTTGTACTTCTGCTCCATTACCCATGCGTGCAGGTTTATAGATAAAGATATTTTCAGACACGAGTTGCCCGAAATCTTTATCCGGTGTCATGCAATAGACCTGAAAATCTTGCTTTTCAGCCTTTTTTGCCAGCGTACCGATAATATCGTCGGCCTCGTATCCATCCATGGTGATGATCGGAATATTGAAGCCCTCAATTAAGCGATTGATATAGGGGATAGAGGCCGCAAGGTCTTCTGGCATAGATTCGCGATGTGCTTTATAAGCTTCAAATTCAATATGTCGTGCGGTAGGTGCCGCCGTGTCGAACACTACTGCTATGTGGGAAGGTTGCTGATTTTTCAATACATCCAATAGGGTATTGGTAAATCCCATGATTGCTCCCGTATTTAACCCTGTTGAGGTAATTCGGGGAGTTTTGCTCAATGCAAAATAAGCTCTATATATAAGAGCCATTCCATCTAGAAGAAATAGTTTTTTCACAAAATTGAATTTTAGTCTCCTTACAAAGGTAAGAAATTCATCAAAGGGTAAGTTTAATAAATTTTTCCGATTTTTGTACTATGACACATTTAATGCAACAGGATTTATGAGAGGACTGGTAACTAAATCGACAGGGAGTTGGTATCAAGTTTTGGGCGAAGATGATAAAAGATACGATTGTCGTATTAAAGGAAAGTTTCGTACTAAAGGAATAAAAACGACTAATCCTGTTGCTGTGGGTGATTGGGTACATTTTGATGTGGAACCTGATCAGGAAAGTGCGGTCATTCACGAACTGGAACCTCGTCGAAATTATATCATTCGAAAATCCGTCAATCTGTCTAAGCAAACTCAAATTATCGGAGCAAACCTGGATCAAGCTTTTTTAGTGGTGACACTTGCCTCGCCGCCAACATCTTTAGGTTTTATCGATCGCTTTCTAGTAACAACGGAGGCTTACGGAATTCCTGCCGTAATTATTTTCAATAAATTGGATCTTTTTAGTGATGAGGGGTTGGAGATATTGGCAGACTATAAAGCTATTTATGAACATATTGGCTACCCCTGTTTCGAGGTTTCTGCGTTAACCGGTACCAATATCGACGTTGTCAAGCAACTGCTTAAAGATAAAATAACCTTGGTATCAGGTCATTCTGGGGTTGGCAAATCAACGTTGATCAATGCAATCGTTCCTGAATACGGGTTGAAAACTGGTGAAATCTCCGATTGGTCTGACAAAGGAAAGCATACAACTACTTTTGCTGAAATGTTTGATCTTCCTTTTGGAGGGAAGTTAATTGATACGCCTGGTATTCGTGAGTTGGGAATTGTCGATATAGAAAAACAGGAGCTATCCCATTTTTTTCCAGAGATGCGCGCGTTGATGAATCAATGTCGATTTCATAATTGCAGGCATATCAATGAACCCGGTTGTGTCATTATGGAAGCTGTGGAAGAAGGCGATATTGAGAGTTCCCGCTATGATAGCTACCTCAGTATATATCATAATGAAGATAGTAGATCTTAATCTTTATAAAAATATAGCGCCTTNNAAGGCGCTATATTTTTATAAAGCAAGTTAGGCGGCAGCCCTTATTGTATCGCTTGTGTCAAGTTTAAAAAGTCGCGAAGATAGGTACACTCTTTTGACGCGATGGTAAAGAATGGGGTATCTTTATATTGTGTGCTCAATTCTTTGAAGTACCTATTTTGCATTGAAAAGCGATAAAAAGGATTTTTCAAAGGTGAATCATAATACTGCCAACGCGATTCATTGGTATAAACAAAATCCTTTTGTTCGCATTTGGCCAGCATAAAAGTGCATTTAGCCTTGAATTCTTTATTGGAACTGAGCGCGCGCGCTTTGCTATACCATTCCTTAGCCGATTTAGTCTGTAGGTAGTTTCGTTGCCAATGGAGTGTCGAGGGAGCATGGTTATCTGTCGATGACCAATCGTAGGATACGATGGACCATGCATTGCCGTAGGTACTTGTCTGATAGATACCTGTAGCCATTTGAAAGTAATATTCCGCTTTTTTCTGATTGTCTTTTTCCGTTTTTATCGCATTTTCCAACCGCGCCATCCGTTCAGCATATTTTAGTTTGGTTGTATTTTCCTTTCCGTATTTTTTTGGATAGTCATTTATCGTCACAATAAAGGGGTTGGGTTTGATGTCATCTTCATCCGTGCTATACCAGTTTTTAATTTCCTTTATTTTATGGTCTTTAGGAAGTGCTGCTAATGTTTTTGCTGCTTTTTGGAAATCCAGTTCGCGCAAATAAGTTGTACCCAGTAATTCGGTGAGATAATCCCTATTAAAATGTTTGATATCTTTCAATAAGAATTTAGACAGGGTGTTCTGTTGGGAATTGTCCGACAATAAATTCCTTATTTTTAACAGCGTTTTAGGTGTAAGGCTATTTTCCCAAAAGTGCATTGTTGTCCACTGCATATTATCTTCCAATGAGTCTTTCACAAAGCCATAGTTGTAAAAAGCATCTGCCTTTACAGCAGCTAAACTAGCCATAGCGGTGTCTTGTGTGTTCATATAGTGTTTTACAACAAGATTTTGTAAAATGTTCCGGCAGATTAAACTATAGTTGCTGTATTCAAAAGCACTATAACCCCAGTTTTGTTTGCGGATATCTTCTTTACCATCTAGTTTTGCTTTTTCTTCTAACCACGATAAGGTTTTGGTCAATTGAACTTCATCCAGCTGCTTACTGCTTTGCCAGTCCGTCAATTGTGTGAGCAATCGGGTAATTTGAAGCTGATCAATCAATTTTGGACTGAGGTCAGTCTCTTTTATTCCAGCAAGGTATTCTTTTGCTAAAGTATTTTCCTTATTCATCCAACTTAGGTAGGCAGCAGTAATAAGGCCCAATTGGGGTTGAACATATTTTTTGTCGCGATAAAGTTTTAGCGCAAAATTGCGGAGCGAATCCAGATGTAGCTTAACCTTTCCTTTATCGTCATTTTTACTGTAGTAATTATAATTATCGCTACTGAGGTAAAAAGACTCGTTCATTTCTGTTTCTATCTTATTGACTTCGCGTCCTAATAGTACCGCATTGACGGTGTTAGCAGGATCGAGCTGATAGCAGTCGCTCAGATATTTCAGGGCATAGTCACTTGTTCCAAAGCCAATGATCGCATTGATGTTGAATTTATCGGCATCATTTTTTGCATATTGAAATATCTCGGCATCGCTGGCTGTAATATAATGGAAATTAGCATATGCGAGGATACGCCTTTCCGGACTGGCGGTGAATAATTTGGAAAAGAGATAAGCTGCCCTTGCAGGATCACCATTTTTGCGGACAGCCCCCGCATAGTTGGATAGTGCCCAATTGAGGATAGCTTCGTCTCCCTTAGCAGATTGCAGGTACTTTTCATAAATCGTCATGCTCTTGGCGTATTCCTGCCCAAATAGATATAAACGGGCAGATTGATAAGCATAGCGGATATAGAGAAAGCTATTTTTGGGGTACTTGGGGATCTGCTGTTCGGCGAGTTCAGCTAATTGTGTGATTTCTTTGAAATTTCGGGTATCCGGATCCCAATAGTTATGTTGAATATTCGTGATGGGTTCCTGCTTTTTGGTGAACATAAAATAAGCGCGTTCAGCTTCATGTTTTCCGTCAATCAATGTGCTTAAGAACGTATTTCCTTTAATGGAATCTGGCAGGTTGATCCAAGTCGACTTTTGTTGATTGCTCGCTAAATTAGCGGTTGCAGCGTTGCTGTTGTACATCAATTGCTCGACATCCTTAACCTTGACCTGGGAGCCGAGGTGCTTCACCCAAGTTTCGGAATTGATTAAACTTTCTTTGACTGGTGCTTCCTCCGTATAAAGAAATTGGTAGGGGATGAATTGAAAGGCAGAAAATCCATTGTCCTCCAGATTGGGGAGATAATAGGTCGTTTGATTGTCGTAAGGATCCACTTCAGGACCACAGGCGATATTGGTTGCAATCTCTCCAAAGAAGAAAGCTAATGTAGTGCTAGAAAGCAGCAATAATTTTTTGTAATTCGGCATTGCCATGGTTTGCTAGTGTAGCTTGATCTAAATGATAAAAAATAATCCGGTGTTCTTTTCCTTTCAGCTCTCCCTTCAAAAATTTTGCCGTTTGTAGGAGTTCATCCTGATTGATGGATTCAAAACGTATAACATCTCCCTTTTTAAGGTTTGCTTTTGGGAGATCCTTTGTTAAAATATAGAGGTTCGTATTGGGGTTATGGGTAAATAACCCCGAGTCTTTAATATCCTCTTCGTTGATATGTTTTGAAATACCGATATAATTATTATTTCTGAAAACGACAAACCACTGAAATAGCGGTAATGCAATATCCATTTCCATGGGATAGTTGCGTAATGTTCCGCTTAGATAGGTCTTGAGGTCCTGTTGATTTAAAATGGAGTTCTGATTGCCAAATTGTCTGAGATTTCCCATGTTGTAACACATCAACATCGCTTTTTTCACAGGCGGAATTCCGCTGGTGACCGTATTTTTGACTTGGTGGAGCCGCAGCGTAGAGCTCACGATAACATCTTTTAATGCCGGTAATTGCTGCAAATAGCTGAGCAGATAGAAAAATTTATCACGGGATGTCTTTGTCCAATCGCAGTCCAGTTGGAGTTCGGTAAATTTTTCTTTCCCAGCTTGTTGTATTTTAGCCGTCACAAACGGAACAATCTTATTTGCCACTCCCCTGATCTGCAGGCTATCCATCTCTGCAAAAACACGTTGGTTGACGAATACTACAGGAATCAATTGCTGTTCTTTGGGGACAGGTTGCGTAAACGTAATGGGGCTAATAGGGACGGCTTGTACACCGGATGGATCGAGATCAATATCCATGATGCGGACATAGATAGATTTCGCGTCAATTTCTTTTAAGGAGCGGCTTTCTGCGGTATCTAACAGAAATACGGTCTTCCAAAAATAGAAGCCCGTTTCATGTTTTGTTTTGGTGCAGGAACCTAAAAAAAGTAGAGATAGTGGTACAAGAAATAAAAATAGTTGTGTTTTACGCAGCATATTCACTTTATTTAGTCGTAATTCAAACAAAATGGGCTTAATTTTGTTTGTTATTCAATAAAATAAAGACGAAATTACAAAGAGATTGTGACTTTATGAAGCCTATTTTCAAATGGATTCTTGGTATTGTAGCGTTTATCCTACTGGCGTTGGCTGGTGGTATTTGGTATTTTAGCAGTAAGTGGAAGCCCCTTTTAGATACTAAAATCAAGCAGCTGGTGTCTCAAGCAACGGACAATTTGTATACTATTACATACGACGATATCCACGTCAACCTATTATTAGGCAATATAACAATAGACAATCTGCAGCTCGTCTCAGACAGTTCCGTATATAAAAAGTTGGAGTTGGTCAAAAAAGCGCCAGATAACCGCTTTGAAATTTCCATCAATAGGCTGAAAATAAAAAGCTTTGGTATCCGAAGGGTATTAATGGATAAGGAACTTTTTTTGAATGATATCACCGTCGAAACACCAACGATTCATGTCATCAATGAGGTACACCGTTATAACGATACGGTGAGTAGGGGACCTAAAAAACCATTGTATGAGAAGATAAAGGATAATCTGAAAAAAATTCAGGTTCGGGCTGTCAATTTGAATGATATCGATTTTAAATATACGCAGGTCCAAAAAGGGGTGTATCAAGATTTCGAAGTCAAGAAGGTCAAGGTTCGTATAGATGACGTTTTAATCGATTCGACTTCTGAGCGAGACAAGCAGCGCTTTTATCATACGAAAATGATTGATATTGAGGTGCCTGGTTTTACCTATAAAACTCCAGACGGGTTTTATAAGATAAACTTTGATCAGTTGAAAATCAATAGTAAAAATCGCAATGTCCTCTTGACTAAAGTTGCTTATCAGCCGACGCTGAATAAGGCTGCATATTACCGAAAGAAAGGTGAAGGTGGAAGCTATATGGTGCTGAAAATGGATACCCTGCTTTTGACGGGATTCAATTTTGCCGAGATTTCTCGTGATAAGAAAATATATGCACAAAATGCACGCTTAAAAAATGGTTCTCTTTCGATTTATAGTGATAAACATTATAAAAGCCCACCCACCAGTCAGATTGGAAATGCTCCGCACATGAAATTAATGCAGATGTCGACACGCTTGGGAATTGATTCATTGATTTTAGATAATATAGGAATTACGTATGCTGAAATGAGTGATGAGTATAGTCAAATCGGTACCATTACTTTTGATCACACGTATGGTACGATATTGAATGTGACAAATGATTCGACAAAATTGCTTAAGCAGAAGCTCATGCGTGCAAATTTGAGCAGCAATTTTATGAATGCAGGCAAGCTTTCTACCAACTTCGTTTTTGATATGACCTCTAAGGTTGGGGCCTATACCTACAAGGGCACACTTGGGAAAATGGATCTAACAGTCGTTAATAAAATGATCCGGCCATTGTTAAATGTTGAGGTTAAATCGGGCAATCTCAGTCAGATTACATTTGACATATGGGCCAACGATTACCGTAGTAAAGGAACCTTTAAAATGGATTATGATGATCTCAAAGTTAATATCCTGTCGGAGCCAGGTGATGATGGTCGTCGAGAAAAAAAGGGGCTGCTGTCTTTTATGATTAATCAGGTGTTGTTTAATCCGAGCAATCCGGATTTATACGGGAAATATACGGTAGGGCATATCAATAAGCGCAGGGACCCCAATCATCCATTTTTTAAAGCGATGTGGCAGACTTTGTTGGTTGGAATTAAGCAATGTGTCGGCCTTGGTCCAGAACGGGAAGCTAAACTGATGAACACAGCTGGAAAAGTTGAAAAAGTCGTTGGGGGAATCAGCAAGGCCAAGAAAATGATTTCAAGTATATTTAAGAAGCACAAAACGCCTGAGGAGTTGCTGAAGGAAGAAAAAGAAGATGAGGCCAAAGAGGCGGCAAAGATTGAAGAGAAAAGGAAGCGTGACCGTGAAAAGGCTGAAAAGGAACTCGAGAAAGAAGGGGCGGGAAATTAAAGACCCGTTTCACGTGAAAAGGTTGCCTTGGTTAAGTCGGCGTGCCAAAAAACACAACGGAGATAGATTTGCATTTATTGACAGATTTATCTTAGTTTGAGACATTATGATAGATTCGATTTTAAGTTTTATCCGATTTGTTTTCAAATATAAAAATGGGCTTGTAGACAAAATCATGTTCTATGTGAGCATGATTTGCGCTGCAATCGTTTTATTTAATGTAGGCTATGTTACTGATCCTGCATTAGGGAAATTGCTGGGTAAAACAATTCATTATCTATTCTTTGTGCTCTTTTTCATGATTGCTCTCCGCGAGTCATCCTCCATTTACGCACTCAAAAAAATTGCTGTGGAGCATTACTCGGGCTTGGTTATTCTCATTTACTTTGTATTTATTCTTATTGCCCGTTTTGCAGGGTTTGGAGCACTCGCTGTTTTTTCAAGAGAACAGTGGGTTTATCTCGGAATCTATCTAATTTTTATCGCGGAGCTGTCGAAGAGCACACTTTTCTTTGATAATTTTTATTTTAATCCGACCATATTATTTGTCATCAGTTTCCTCGCTCTTATCCTGCTTGGCACGGTACTCTTGATGTTGCCGCGGACCACGGTAGAAGCTCCGTTAAGTTTTGTGGACGCCTTATTTATGGCAACAAGCGCTGTTTGTATCACGGGCTTGTCGGTTGCCGATATTTCAACAAATTTTAGCATGTTCGGACAAACTGTGGTCATTGTCTTGATACAGGTTGGAGGATTAGGTATTATGACATTTACAGGTTTTTTTGGTTATTTTTTTTCGGGTGGATTTTCATTTAAGAATCAATTGATGTTTGGTGAAATTTTAGGTGAAAATAAAGTAGCCTCCGTCATTAAAACCTTATTGACCATGATCTTTATTACGCTGCTGTTTGAATTGCTTGGAGCGATACTGATCTTTAGTACCTTGGAAAGTGCTAATTTTCCAAATTTGGGGAGCATGGTTTTCTTTTCGATCTTTCATTCCATTTCGTCATTCTGTAACGCTGGATTTTCGATTTTATCTGGAGGAATTACCCATGAAGCCTATAAATTCAATTATCCGTTCCAATTGGCATTGTCCTCGCTTTTCATTCTGGGCGGTTTGGGGTTTGGAATAGTATTGAATTTCTACACCTATATGAAAGAATCCATATTGCTTTATTATCACCGATGGATCACAAAGAAAAACTATAAGCATAAAGCATGGAGCTTTAGCTTTAATTCTAAATTGGTGCTGGTCTGTAATGCGATTATTATTGTAGGTGCCACTTTGTTTTTCTATTTCTTGGAGCGAGGGAATACACTTTCTCTTGAAAAGGGAATCGACGGGGAATGGGCGACTTCCTTCTTTATGGCCAATGCCGCACGTTCGGCAGGTTACAATAGTGTTGATTTGAGTTTTGTTGGGCCACCAACTGTTTTTTTGATTATGCTGCTGATGTGGGTCGGGGCCTCTCCCGGATCTACTGGTGGGGGAGTAAAGGTAACTACCGTTGCTGTTTCACTGTTGAATATTGTTTCGCTGGCTAAAGGAAAAGAATATATAGAGATTTTTAAAAGGCGAATAGCAGGCGAGTCTGTTAACAAGGCTTTTGCGATTATTTTATTATCGTTTTTTGTGGTTGGATTCAGTTTTTTTGTGCTCATTTTTACAGATCCCGATAAGAGTATGAAAGCACTCCTCTTTGAATCACTATCAGCCTATACAACATGTGGATTAAGTTTGGGGATTACACCGTCGCTCAGTACGGGGGGCAAATTAATTATTGCGTTGACAATGCTTGTTGGACGTGTTGGGATGTTGACGCTATTGGTAGCTTTTATTAAAAATACAATCCGGAGAAATATTGTATTTCCGGAAGAAAAAATCTTGTTTTAAGCAGACAAGTGACCGTTTTGGCTAAATTTGATGGCTTTATCAGCGGAATATGAGCATATAAATTGAAAGATAGCTTGGAATTAAAGGTAAATTTATTTTAGTTTGAGATATGAAGTATATTGTTTTAGGATTGGGGCATTTTGGACGTTCTTTAGGGGTACATCTTACTGAACTCGGGCATGAGGTGATTGGTGCCGACCGAAATCTCAGTATCGTTGAACAATTAAAGGACAAGATAACGCACACGGTATGCCTAGATACAACCGACCGAGAAGCGGTATCGTCATTACCGCTTAAAGATGCTCATGCTGTCATTGTTGCAATTGGAGAGGATGAGGGAGCTTCGCTCATGACCGTGGCGCTCTTAAAACAGTTGAAAGTTAAACGCATCATTGGTCGTATTGTTTCAGATTTACAAAAAACTGTGTTGGAGGCCATGGAAATCAATGAATATATCATGCCGGAAGAAGAGGCTGCTGAGCGGTTGGCAATGCGTTTAGACAATATTGATATCGTCGATTCGTTTAAAGTCTCGGATAAATACTCTATTGTGGAGACTAAAGTTCCGGCGCGTTACGTGGGGATGACCTTGCGTGAAGCGAACCTGACGAATTTATACAAGGTGATCGTCTTAACCACCGTGAAAATTACAGAAATGAAAAAGGATGGTGTGACTAAAGAACAAAAAGAAGCTTCAGGAATTGCCGCATCGGAAACGATCATGGAAGAGGGTGATATTTTGGTTGTTTTTGGTGAGCTATCCAATATTAATAAGTTAATTCAAAAAGGAGAATAAAATATGTTATTGACAACAACAGGTACTATTGAGGGACACCAAATTGAACGCTATTTGGGAATAGTCTCTTCCGAAGTAGTTCTGGGGGCAAATGCAATCAAGGATATGATGGCGGGTTTTCGCGATTTTTTTGGCGGAAGATCCAACTCTTATGAACGCGCATTCCAGGAAACCCGTGAAGCAGCGCTGCGTGAACTTGAAGACCGTGCACGCGCCTTGGGCGCTGATGCGGTCGTTGGGGTTCGACTGGACTTCCAGACGGTAGGAACAGGAGGAATGATGATGGTGGGCGCAACGGGAACGGCGGTAAAAATGAGATCTTAATTACAAGGGGGCAAAAAATTTTGCTCCCTTTTTTATGTGTCCCTCGCTAAGGCAACATTTCAGCTATTGAGTGCCCAAAGGCTTGGCCCGGTTTTTCTAGACACCTTCTATTTATGTATTTAAAAGGAAGAGCGATCGATTGCCGAGTCAATACAGCTAACACCTTGCTGTTAACAGGACACTGAGCGATAATTATAATTGTATATAAAAACAAATTTATCTAAGTTTGGCTTTTAAGACTTTTAAACAACCTAAGAAGGTAAATGAAATCATCGAGATTTATCAAACCGCATATAATGTGTTCATAGATACAACGAAAAGCAAGTTATGAATGAACGATTATTTGGTAAGTTGAATAAATTAGATATATTCATCACCTTAAAATGACAAATTTATACGGATGAAAAATTGGTTTAAGGCGAATTCAGCACATTTGATCGTTATTGCGATATTTATTGCGCTCGTATTTTTTTATTTTACCCCTGTTTGGCAAGGAAAAACACTGGCGCAGTCGGATGTGGTACAGGCGCAGGCGGCGCAGAAGGAATTATTTGATTTTAAGGCAAAGGATGGTAAAGCGCCCTTATGGACTAACTCGATGTTTGGCGGAATGCCGACTTATCAAATTTGGCAAGAAAATGAGAATAACATTGGTACCTATTTCTTAAAAGCCGTTAAGTTCGCCTTTCCGAGCCCAATGGATACGGTGCTATTTTATTTGTTGGGGGCTTATTTCCTTTTTAGTGTCTTACGGATCAAACCCTGGCTTGCCGCAGTCGGCGCAATAGCCATTGCATTTACATCCTATAATTTTATTTATATTGAAGCTGGGCATATAACAAGGGCCAATGCAATCGCATTTATTCCGCCTGTTATTGCTGCGGTTATTATGTGTTACCGGGGAAGTAAATTGTGGGGGCCTGTATTATTGGCGTTGTTTCTTTCGCTGGAAATTCGCGTCAATCACTTACAGACAACCTATTATCTGTTGATTGTCCTCATGGTATACGTGATTTTCACGTTCATCGATGCACTTAAACAAAAGCAATTAAAAGGTTTTTTTATAGCTTCAGGAAGGCAGATTATTGCAGTGGTCATCGCTTTGATGGTAAATGCATCTATTTTATTGCCGACTTGGGAATATAGTAAATTAAGTACGCGTGGGCATGCCAATATCACGAAGGTTGATAACAACAATGCTAAAGAGAAAGGGCTTGATAAAGAATATGCCTATGAGTGGAGCCAAGGGATTGGTGAAACCATTACCTTTTTAATTCCGAATGCCTATGGTGGTTCAACTGGAGGACAATTGGACGAGAAATCACATGTCGCTAAGTTCTTAATGGAACGAGGAGGGGCGTCGGAGATTCAAGCTGGCCAGATGGCGCAAGGCATGCCAACCTATTGGGGCGACAAACGTTTTACTTCGGGACCATGGTATTTTGGGGCAGGAGTTTTCTTCCTATTTGTGTTGGGCCTTGTTATTGTCAAGGATCGCTTCAAGTGGTGGATTTTGGCAACAACCATTTTAGCATTGCTTTTGTCATTTGGAAAAAACTTTACCCTTGTATCGGATCTGTTCTTTGACTATTTCCCCATGTACAATAAGTTTAGGGCTGTTGAATCTATTCTTGTTGTGGTTTCTATTACAGTGCCAATGATGGCGATTATGGCATTAAATGAACTGTTAACACGTGCTAAGGAGATACCAAACTTAGATAAAAAAATCTTATATACTTTTATTGGAGTCGGTGGAGTCTGTCTGTTGATTGCCATAATGCCGGATCTCTTTTTGAATTTTGGAAATGCGGGGCATAGCAATTTGGTAGAAATGTTAGAGCGTCAAATCGGTGATAAGGCCTTTGCGACAGAGTTGGCAAACCAGTTGGTTCTGGATCGCAAAGATATCGCGAGTAAAGATGCCTACCGTTCTTTTTTCATTGTTTTGCTGACCTTTGGATTCGTTTGGGTCTTTTTAAAGAAAAAACTGAGCGAGGGTGTATTATTAGGGGCTTTGCTCGTCTTATTCCTGTTTGATTTATGGAGTGTAGATAAGCGCTTCTTGAATGATAAATCTTTTATGGAGAAGGGGGCTACAGCACAGCAAGTATTCCAACAACGTGAAGTGGATCAATTGATCTTAATGGATAAAGATCCAAGCTACCGCGTGCTTGACTTGACTTCGGATCCGTTTTCGGATGCCCGGCCGTCCTACTTCCATAAATCCTTAGGCGGATACCATGCAGCAAAATTAATGCGTTTCCAGGAAATTTTGGAAAATCAATTTAATGGCGCCCTTAACGAAGATGTATTGGATATGTTCAACGTACGTTATTTGATTACGACAGATCCTCAGAATCAGTCACAACGTATTGTAAGAAGAAGTACAGCTGCAGGAAATGCTTGGTTTGTAGATCGGGTAAGTTTTGTAAAAGGAAATGCCGAAGAAATGCAGGCAATCAGTTCGTTTGACCCACATAAGGAGGCCTTTGTGAATCAACAATATCAAAATGAGATTAAGGCTAAAACTTCGAATGCTTCAACGACAGGAGAGATTAAGTTGACCTCCTACCATCCCGATAAAATGCAATATGAATATACATCTGCCAATGATGCCTTTGCGGTATTTTCTGAAGTATTTTACGATAAAGGGTGGAAAGCTTATGTGGATGGAAAGGAAACGCCTATTATTCGTGCGGATTATATCTTAAGAGCACTGCAGTTACCTGCAGGAACGCATAAGGTAGAATTTGTTTTTGATCCAGAGTCGCACAAATTGGGTAATGTATTGACTTTAATCTCGTCTATTGTTCTAGTATTGGGAATAGGGGCGGCGATATATTTCTCCTTTAAAGGGAATAAAAAAGAAACAGTGGCTTAGCTGCTGTTTCTTTTTATTGTGTGAGCTTTAGAATAATTTGAGTTGTGGATCAGTTATTCTAAAGCTTTTTCTATGATGTGGCGTAGACCCATGCGCCAATACAGCTGTTCTGTGTTTAACTGTTGGGTACCCTTTGTTGTTGAGCCAGTCGTAGTGGGGATAATCCACAGCAATGTTGTCCATATATTCATCCCGATAAGTTTTGGCCAGAATTGAAGCAGCTGCGATCGACAGATACTTGCCATCCCCCTTGACGATACATGTATGCGGAATTTGTTGATAGGGAATAAACTTATTTCCGTCAACGATGATATACTCCGCTTTGGTCTTTAAGAGATCAAGCGCCTTGTGCATGGCTAAGTAGCTTGCATTATGGATGTTTATGCGATCTATTTCTTCGGCTGAAACACTGGCAACTGCAAATGCGAGAGCTTCGCGTTCGATAATTGGCCGCAACATCATCCTTTTTTTCTCACTAAGTTGTTTGGAGTCGTTAAGGAGATCGTGGTAATAGTCTGTTGGGAAAATCACTGCTGCAGCGAAAACGGGCCCTGCCAGACAGCCCCTTCCAGCTTCGTCACAACCGGCTTCAATCCACTGTTCCTGATAATATGATAATAGCATATGCGATTCTTAAAATAGCCGAAATTACAAATAAATTTGGAGTTATTTATTGTAACTTCTGTGTGAATATTGGCCATTTACATTAATTAACACTAATAATGTCTTCTTTTGTAAAGATTTAGAGCACTAGACTATTAATATGATGGAATAATTTTCATTAGCAAAATAAGAAGTTGTTCCGGTCTGGGCCATATTGTTTCAATATTAAACTTGGGCAATAGTTTTGGTGTCAAAGATTTAACAATTATAGAAATATAAAAATACATATTATGAGAGGCTTTATGCTTTTGTTGTTTAGTATGCTGATGGGATGGACTGTTTATGGCCAGACGAATAGCGTACAGGGAATCTTGAAAGATGACAAGAATCGAATTGTTGCCGGGGCGACGGTTAAGCTGACGTCAAAGTTGGATTCTATGACTACAGGATCCAATATGGCGGGGATTTTTATCTTTGATAAGATCAAATCCGATACCTTTAAAATTACCGTTTCAAACTTAGGCTTCGAGCGCTTTGAAAAGGAATTTAGTATTCCTAAAGGCGAGTCAAAATATATAATTCCAAGTTTAACTTTACAACAGAATTCACAGATGCTGCAGGAAGTTGTGGTTGATGGTGTCCCTACTGTCGTTGTTAAAAGTGATACCCTGGAATACACCATGAAAGATCTAAAGCTCCGCGATGGCGCCGTTGCGGAAGACGCGTTGAAAAAGTTACAGGGAGTCGAAGTGGATAAAGATGGTAACGTTACAGCACAAGGTGAATCCGTAAAGCGGGTTCGTATTAATGGTAAGGACTTTTTTGGTGGAGATGTAAAGACAGCTACCCAAAATTTACCTGCAAATATTATCCAAAAGATGCAGGTCATCGATGATTATGGTGATATGGCCAATGTCACTGGCAATAAAAACGGTGATTCGGAAAAGGTGTTGAATATTCAGATAGATCCCAAATACAATACTGGGCATATGACTACCCTACGGGCTGGCGTGGGAACAGAAGATCGCTATCAGGCTACCGGTATGTGGATGGGGATGCGTGAAGGTGAACAAATTTCGGTGCTGGGGAATTTGAACAATACCAATGCCCCCTTATTCGATTTTAGTACTGTAGGTGGTGGCGCCCGCCGTGGCCAGGGTGGTGGCGGCCGCCGAGGTGGTGGTATGTTTGGTGGCACGGACGGTTTGACAAAAATTGGTTCCATAGGACTGAATTACCGCAAAGACTTTAATGATAAACTGACTGTTTACGGTAGCTATAGTTTTAGCCATAGCAACAATACAACACTATCCCAACGTTTTCAGGAAAATACACTGCCTAATATCATGCAGACGGACAGTGTGACATCCAATTCGAACACGGTTGGTGATAGCCATCGTTTCGAAGCAAATGTCGAATGGAAGCCTACAACGAAAGATTATATCAAAATATCGCCTCAGTTTGGCTACGACAAGAGCGATGCAACGACAGGTACGAATTCGCTCACGTATCGTAGTAGTGTATTTAATAATTCTCAGGCGCAAGATATTGTTGCCAATTCCACTGCACCGAGATTTGGGATTAGCGGTTTATACAATCATAAATTTAATGATAAAGGAAGGAATGTTTTTGTAAACATGAACTTCAATAATGCAAAAACAACGAAAGATCAGAATGCCATTCTGAATAGGTTGTTGGCCGATCCCAACAATGCAAATGCTCCCTTAGATTCGATCTATGAGAAGACGATTCTGGAAGCTAATAATAAAAGTTGGAATGGAGGAGCCTCGGTGAATTATACTGAACCTGTTTCCGAGAAAGGAAAAGTAGAGTTTACCTATGATTTCAACAAAAATAAGTATGATAATTCGAACAAACAGCAAGGATTTGACCGCGATGGAAACCTTATAGCAGAAGACCCGAAGTTGAATTTTGATTATAATTACGATTATTCCTTCACAACACATAAAATAGGGGCAAACTATTTGTATAGTGGCGATAAAATAACCTATTCCATTGGAGCAGCAGCTCAACCTTCCCAATTAAGAGGAGATGCGATCAGTTCAGGCTTAGTCGTTCCAATTCATCGCAACAATATGAACTGGATGCCTATTGCACGTTTTGAGTATAAATTTTCGAGACAGTCCAATATCTCTGTCAATTATTCGGGAACACCGAATGAGCCTTCAGTAACGCAGATCTTGCCCTTTGATATGAGTACAAATCGGACCAGTATCGTAATCGGTAACGCCAATCTGAATCCGGAATTTAGCCATCAATTGAATGTACGGTTCCGTAAAAATGATTTTCAAAAAGGAAATAACTTCTTTGCGTTCGTTAATGCCGGTTTGACTAACAACAAGATTGTGAGCTTGAGCAAAAGCTATTTTGATGATTTAATGGACTATCAAACTGGACAAACAAATTCTACGTTAGTATCCGAAACTGGCTACTTGAATGAAACAAGCGATAAACCATTTAATGTGAGTTCTTTTTATCATTACGGAAAGTCATTGAAAGAAAAAACATATAATATTATGTTAATGGGCGGGGTGTCCTACAACAAAAATATTGGATATGTTTCTACGGAGAAAGATGATAACATCGGTCAAAAGAACGTTGCCCGGAATATTGTATTAAATCAAGGTTTGATGTTTAGATACAATCCTTCGGAGAATTTGGAAATCAATCCGGGAGTACGCTACCAATTTAATCATACGGAGAATTCATTGACAAATCGTACGACGAATGTTTCTTCTTGGACACCCACATTGATTGGCTCTGTTAACATCACAAAAACTACAATTTTCGGAGCGGATCTATCGAAGCAATTCAATAGTGGTTATGGAGCCGGTATCAATGCAAACCCGTTTGTCATCAATACGTACCTTGAGCAGAAGTTCTTGAGTCAACAACGTGGTACAGTACGTTTACAAGCATTTGACTTATTGAATCAGCAAACGAATGTTTCCCGGACAGTGAGCGAATCTATGATTACAGATAGCCGTACCAACCGTTTGGGACGATATTTTATGATTTTGTTTACCTACAAGTTCCAAAAATTCGCTATGGGGAACCCTGAAGGCGAAAACAGATTCCCAGGCGGAATGAGACCACCGCGTATGTAATTTGAATAATCTTATTGCTATAGGATATAAAAACGGTCATAGTGATTTCGCTATGACCGTTTTGCGTTTAAAAATGCCTAGTTTTGTGATCACTTCATGTGCCCTATGATTTGAAGATTGAGCAAAGTGGCGAAAGAATGTACGATTGTATATTTTTTTGGAGGAGATAGTCAAGGCTAACGGGCACACAAAATAGATAGACTAAAGAAGTTACAGCAAGTTTATACTGCATGGAATACGAAATTATTAGACTTTCAAACGGAATACGCGTAGTATTTCAATATCAGAATTTACCGGTTACACATGTCTGCATGGTCATCAATGCGGGGTCTCGGGATGAGTCTGCTGGAAAATATGGTGTAGCCCATTTTATTGAGCATCTTTTATTCAAACGAACAGAAAGACGCTCTACACAACAGATTATAAATCATTTGGAATCCGTTGGCGGAGATTTGAATGCTTATACAACGAAGGAATATACCTGTGTACATGCCTCTATTCTTCAGCCTTATTTAAGTCGTGCCTTAGATCTTTTTGAAGATATCTTTTTTCATTCCACTTTTCCCGATATAGAATTGGATAAAGAAAAATCTGTCATTGTAGATGAAATGGCGTCTTACCTGGATAGCCCAGAAGAGTCTATTGTAGACGATTTTGAGGATCTGGTTTTTCAGGGGTCGGGTTTAGGACACAATATTTTGGGACTGGAAGATCAGCTTCTCGCACTACAAAAGGGCGATATCGTAGACTTTATGCAGGCAAACTATGATACAAATGAAATGGTTATTGGTATCACAGGTAATTATACGCTAAAAGAAGTTGAGCGATTGTTGCACAAGATCTTTGGTGGTGTTCCAGCAAATACAATTATGCGGATGAGAAACGATGTCAATCCAATTATTGAACAGCATCTTGCAGTTGCAAAACCAATTAATCAGGTTCATTACATGCTTGGATCTTTGGCTTACGGTTATCGTGATGAGCGTAAGACAGGGCTGTTGCTTTTGAACAATATGCTTGGCGGCATGGGAATGGGTTCTATTCTGAATCTTTCTATTCGGGAGAAATATGGAATAGCCTATACCATTGAATCTAATTATACTATTTTTTCGGATACAGGGTTATTTAGTATTTACCTCGGTACCGATGAAGAAAAAGTTGAAAAAGCTAAAAAACTCGTCTTTAAAGAACTAGCGAAGCTAACCGAGCAACCGCTATCCGAAACTGCAGTAAAAAAGGCGAAGCAGAAATTTATTGGTCAGATTGCTTTGACCGAAGAGAACCGTATGAGTATGATTATCTCTGCCGCGAAAAACGTGATGGACTATGATCGTGTCATCTTATTGGACGAAGTAATTGAAAAAATTCAGGACTTGACTAATACAGGGCTGCTGGAAATAGCGCAAGATGTATTTGACCCCAAGAAGATGTTATCGCTAAGTTTTGTTCCCGAAGACTGAATTTAAGGATCGATAGATCCTTCTGAGGAAATGAACAATATGAGTTCGAACGGCCGAAGATGGGAATATAGCTGGCTGAAATGAATTTATATTGCATATAAAAAGCAATTTATCTAAGTTTGCGCTTACGGGAATTCGTTCTCATCAACCATTGACTGCAGAAAGCAGATTCAATACCTATTGTAGCAGACAAATAAACGAATAAAAAATATAAGGGATGAAAACAGCATATGTATTTCCTGGTCAAGGGGCCCAATTTGTTGGAATGGGGCAAGACCTGTATAATTTAAATGATGAAACGAAAGCTTTGTTCGAACAGGCTAACGATATTTTAGGATTTCGCATCACGGATGTCATGTTTTCCGGTACAGACGAGGAGTTGAAACAAACCAACGTAACCCAACCGGCTATTTTCTTGCATTCGGTCATTTTGGCAAAAGCATTGGGAGAGTCTTTTCAACCGGACATGGTTGCAGGTCACTCATTGGGTGAGTTTTCGGCTTTGGTAGCAGCGGGCGCACTGAGCTTTGAAGATGGCTTGAAATTGGTTGCACAACGCGCCAACGCGATGCAAAAAGCATGTGAGCTTCAGCCTTCAACGATGGCTGCGATATTAGGTCTGGAAGATGCTATAGTGGAAGAGATCTGTGCTAAAGTTGATGACGTTGTGGTGGCAGCGAATTATAACTGTCCCGGACAATTGGTGATTTCGGGATCTATTGAAGGTGTGGATAAAGCTTGTGCTTTGCTGACCGAGGCCGGTGCTAAGCGCGCATTAAAGCTAAATGTTGGTGGAGCATTTCACTCACCATTGATGGAATCTGCCAAAGTCGAATTGCAGGCGGCTATCGAAGCTGTAGACATTTTGTCGCCTAGCTGTCCGATTTATCAAAATATAGATGCCAAACCACAGACAGATCCAGCGGTTATCAAGGAAAATCTTATTGCGCAATTAACTGGCGCTGTACGGTGGACGCAGACAGTACAAAATATGTTGGCCGATGGTGCAACAGCTTTTGTAGAAGTCGGTCCAGGAAATGTATTGCAGGGATTGGTTAAGAAGGTTGACCGTCAGGTGCAGACTTCTGCGGCTTCAGTGACCGCGTAACAAAATATTCAGTATAAAAAAAGGAATTATTTTGCTGTGCCCTCAAAAAGTGTCCAACTTTTTGAGGGCATTTTTTATGAACGAAAAATCGGAATCACATCAAGAATTACCTGTCCATCCCTGAAAAATGTTTACAAAAGGTCTAATACGGTTCTTACTTTACCTCAAGAATTAACCTGTAAAAATGGATAAGACATAGCGATCAGTTTCGGAGATTACTCGGTGCTTATTCGGTACTTGTTCGGAGCTCGTTCGGTACTTCTTCGGTTGCAAGCGAAGAAACACCGAACGAGCTCCGATTGATATCCGTTTTTTAACCGAGAGAATGCAGAATCAACTATGAGCGTAAAAACTATTTATCCTTAAACATGCTGTAATGATCTTTCATGACCTGCAGCACGAAGTCGTTGGGAGTCATTTTTTCAGGATGTTTGACTTCCATAACCGCCTCAAGACGCTGGACCAAAGCTGTTAAAATGCCCACATCTCTTCTATCAAAAGCTGTTTGGTAGATCTCTTTGACCGAATTAGCATCCTTGTCGCTCAATTTGATAACCTGTGGAAATAGAATTGGATGATTGTCGAAAGTCTCTTCGTAAATTGTGTCGCTCAATTTTAATGTAGGTTTGAGGCTGATAACGGAAGTTTCTGCGGCAATATCTCCAATGCGTTGCCCATTTTTGGATAAAACGATCGAGGTAATGGCGACACCACCCATCGTCATCCAAATATCTACAATAGATAGACTCCATCTGGACAAGTATTGATAAAAGTTGGCTCGCGAACCGTCAAGTTTAACGACCTTTATTTTCATGATTTTCTTACCTACTGTCTGACCACCAAAGGCGGTTTCGGTAATCAATGTGTAAAAAAACGCGGGTAGGGTCAATGCCATCATAACGCCATAAAAAAGATAGGGATCTCCTGCGTTCATGTTTATGCTGTCCAAGAGAAAGAAGCAAAAGAAATAATAACAGACTATAATAAAATAATCTATTGCAAAAGCGATCATTCTTGAACCAAGACTGGCAAGATTATATTCGATTTTTACATTTTGTGCTGTATTTATCTCAAGCTTATTCATATGTAAATTATTTGAGTTTAATAGCAATATAGAATTTCTAGGTCATTTTAGCTCCAATTTGTGCTTTTCAATCATGGATATTTCCTATATTTGGTTCAGCCAGTTAAAAAAATTAATGAGAGAAGCATCCTTTGTAGAACGAAATAAAGAAAAATGGACGTTAATTGAAAATAATTTATCAATTAATATGCAGGTTGATCCAGATGAACTGGCCTCAAATTACATTGAGCTCACTAATGATCTGGCTTATGCACAAACTTTTTATCCTGAAAGTAAGGTAAAGGCTTACCTGAATGAACTGGCAGTGACCGTGCATCAGAAAATCTATAAAGATCAGAAAGCTTCCAATAATAAGTTTAAATCTTTTATCAATGAAGAGATACCGCAGGCGATCTGGTCAATCCGTAGACCTTTGTTGTACTCCTTCTTAATTTTTGTTTTGGCTTCAGTCATTGGTTTTGTATCGTCTGTATACGATATGGATTTTATTCGGCTTATTTTAGGTGACTACTATGTCGATTCGACGATAGAAAGTATAAAAGCAGGAGATCCTGCTGCAGTATATGGGAAGGGGAGCAACTTTGGATCAGCGATGTGGATTACGATTAATAATGTGCGGGTTGCTTTTATGGCCTTTGCTGCCGGACTATTTTTCAGTGTAGGGACAGGTTATGTGCTGTTTAGCAATGGTATTATGCTTGGTGCATTTCACCATATGTTTTTCCAGTATGGCGTTATGGGGAAAGCCATGTCGGCGATTTGGATTCATGGCACTATTGAGATTTCGGTAATTATTGTGGCAGGAGGATGCGGATTGGCCATCGGTAATAGCATTCTATTTCCCAAATCGTTTACACGTTTGACATCGTTTGTCCGTACAGCAAAGATTGCAATGAAAGTTCTCGTCAGCACGATTCCTTTTTTTATTATAGCCGGAACATTGGAAGGTTTTGTAACACGGTATTATAATATGTCAATTTGGTTATGTTTAATAATTATCGTTTTATCCGTACTGGCTATCCTTTATTTTTATGTTATTAATCCTTATCGACTAGCAAAACGATTTCAATGGAAATAGATTTTGAGTTTCAAAAAGAACGGAAGGTGGGGGACTTTATCCAAAGTTTCATAGATCTTTTTAAATTGATCTATAAGCACTTTGTTTCTACTATTTTTGGTTTATCTGCGGTTCCCCTAGCAGCGATTGCTTTAGTTTACTATTTTCTTTCTACAAAAATCACTTTTTCGGCTAATAGCGATTCTTTTGAGGATATCGATGCTTTTACTTGGGCTGGATTACTCATTTTGGCATTGATCGCTTTGGGATTGTACGTTTATGGTATTTCCATTGAATATTTTATGCTACTCAAAGAACGTAAAAGCACAGCATTTTCAGGATCGGAAGTATTCAGAAATTTCAGATCTAACCTCGGTAAATACTTTATGTTTTTGATTGCCATGATATTGGCTTTAATCGTTGTCTTTATCCCACTGGCAATCGTAGCTGTGATTTGTGCATTTATCCCTTTTATTGGAAGTTTTGCCATTGGTATATTGGGCTCGATGGTTGGGATATGGTTGTTTTGCTCTTTTCTATTTTATCGGGAAGGTTATTCGGATCTGGGAAGCTGTTTTACAGATGCCTATGTCATGCTGAGCAAAAAATTGATTCAATACGGTATCGCAACCTACATTGTGAACTTTATTTTTCAAATGGCTGTCATGATGATTTCCATTGTACCATTGATTATCATGGGGCTTTTGTCATTTAACTTCCTTGGAATAGATGCCGCTTTCTTTGACTCATCCTGGGGAAAACTCCTGATGACATTTGGGGGCTTATTTATCACACTATTTACGCTCTTTCTTTATATGTCCGGCGTTTTGGCCAATGGTATTATTTATGAAACAGCCAAGGATCTCAAATTTGGAGAACGTATTTATGGCATGATCGAAAAGATAGGAGGAAAAGATGAATAAACTCTTGTCTTTTTTCTGCATTGCCTGTTTATCGATTATGTACGCCTGTGATCCCAAGCCAAGGGACACGGACTCCAACAGCGATAGGATTGATTCACTTAATGTGCAAATAGATTCAACCTTGGTGGGAGCAGATTCTGTCCGCATTGATTCTGCAGTAAAGGCTCCTAATGGCCAACAGGGAAAAGACGAAATTGACCTGTGGGATCCAACATTATTTGATTCGGTTCCAAAATATACCGAAGAACGTTCGTTTAAAATGGATCCTTATCAGGATATCATCAAACGTTACGAGACAGACGATTTTGTTTATTCTGAAAATATTAAAGATCGGGTGGGCGTATTGCAACGCATCCTTGCCCGGCTCGCCGATTGGATCGGGAGTATCATGCCGGATAATCCTTATAAATTTCGGGAAGAGTTTGGCTATGTATTTGCCTTCTTAGCTGTCATCGCATTAGCGTTTATTCTTTATAAAGTGCTCTACAACAGAAAACAATATTTTATTAAGCATAGTGAAGAGGAAAGTGAACTGGACGTTTTAGCGTATGTGGAGCGAAACCTGATGAATAGCAACCTGGAGCCTTATATTCAGGAGGCTATCGCTCAAAGGAATTATGCATTGGGTATCCGGTACTTACAGCTATTGAATATTCAGAAACTAGCGCAATCCGATCATATCAAATGGAAGCTGAGCAAAACGAACGCTGAATTTACACAAGAGATTCAAAACGAGGAGCTCCGTCGTGGATTTGCGGAATGTACAAGAATATTTGATTATGTCTGGTTTGGTCAATTTGAATTAACAGAGGACAATTTTAATCAATATCAGCAATTGTTTCACCAGTATCAAAAACAAATTAAATGAAGGGATCGGTAAAATTTGGATTGATATTATTGACTGTTGTGTTAGTGTTAATAGCCCTTATCGATGCAACAAGTAAGAAACCGATTATCTGGGATCGGACTTTTGATGCAAAAGATAAAAATCCTTTTGGCGCTTATGTGCTACGTCAAGAACTAAAGCATATCATTGATCAAAAGAACACAACGATTGAGCGACCATTGTATGAATATTTGGACAGTACAAAGAAAACCGACGCTAACTTATTTTTTTACACCTCCTATTTTTCAATGGGTGAAGCAGCGGAAGATAAATTACTGGATTATGTAAACCGGGGTGGGAAAGCAATGATTGTAGCCGAGGATATTGATCCTTATCTGTTGGATTCCCTCGGTTTGAAAACAGATAACTTCTATGGTTTTAAAAAAGGTGTGAATATAAAAAGCCAACTGCGTGTGCGGTTGATGAACGATAACAATAAAATTCATTATAGTAAATCAGATCTTGGCGAAGTATTCGAAAAACTTCCTAAACATGCGACCATTTTGGGCGCGATTACCTATAAGGAATTTATGTTACCGAACTTCATAGCCGTTCAATTTGGTAAAGGGACATTCTATCTGCACCTGACCCCTGATTTATTTGGAAACTATTACTTGCTGAATTCCGCTTCGCAATATGCCTATGTTGCTAAGTCGTTATCTTATCTAAATGATAAGCCGATCGCTTGGTATGATTTTAAAGCGAATTTGGAGCAATATCGGACACCTTTGCGTGTATTGCTTATGAATGATGGTCTTAGGCAAGCTTGGTATGTTTTGTTGGCGGGGCTAGTTCTTTTGCTTGTATTTCGAAGTAGACGAGAGCAGCGAGCCGTGGCGGTCGTGAGCCCAGAACCGAATCTCTCGAAGGACTTTTGTGGAACCATTGCTACTTTATATTATGAAAATGGCGCACCAGGTAATATGGTCGCAAAAAAAATAGATTACTTCCTGCACGATCTTCGGATGCGGTTTCATTTGGACACGCTGATGTTGCGGGAAGAGGAGTTCAGTGAGGAGCTGGCTGAGCGGACTGGAGTTCCGCTCCTAGAGACGCAGTCTTTAATCAGGCTGATTGTTCATATGCAAGATGCCAAACAACATGATGTGGCTGATCTTAAGATGATTAATGATACAATAGAAGAGTTTAAACATAAAGCAAAAATGATATGAGTGACTTCGATAAATATATATCTTTTGAAAACCGAATAGATGTCTCGGTTTTATTCGATAAAATGGCGCAGGTAAAGTCGGAGGTGAAAAAAGTCATCGTTGGGCAGGATCAATTGATTGACATGCTCTTAATCTCGATCTTGGCCTCAGGGCATTCTTTGATCGAGGGCTTACCCGGGGTGGCGAAAACATTATCCGCAAAATTGATCGCCAAAACGATTCACAGTGAATTTAAGCGGATTCAATTTACACCGGATTTAATGCCCTCGGATGTAACCGGTTCGTCGATACTCGATTTGAAAAGTAATGAGTTTGAATTTCGTAGGGGCCCCATTTTTGCAAATATTGTTTTAATCGATGAAATCAATCGTGCTCCCGCAAAGACCCAGGCAGCACTTTTTGAAAGCATGGCGGAGCAACAGGTGTCGGTAGATGGAACAACCTATCAATTGCCAGGGCCGTTTGTTGTTTTTGCGACGCAAAATCCCATCGAACACGAAGGTACTTATCGATTGCCGGAAGCTCAGCTCGACCGTTTCTTGTTTAAGATCAATGTGAACTATCCTGAACTTGAACAGGAATTGGAAATATTGAAGGAGCATCATGCTCAAAAAGCACAGAATAAAGAGGATCAGGTTCAGGCTGTCGTTTCGGCCACAGAAATTTTAGAATTCCAGAAATTGATCAAGTCTATTTTTGTGCACGAGGAGTTGCTAACTTACATTGCTCAAGTCATTATAAAAACACGAACTAATCCAAGTTTGACACTAGGTGCCTCACCGCGGGCTTCTATTGCTTTGTTGGAATCAGCAAAGGCTTCAGCTGCGTTAACAGGCCGCGACTTTGTTACTCCTGAGGATATTCGGAGGGTAGCATCTGCCGTACTGGGCCACCGTGTCATGTTGACTCCAGAAAGGGAAATGGAAGGATTTACCACCGCTTATGTCATCGATCAAATCATAAATTCTGTAGAAATTCCAAGATAATGAAGAAACTAAAACAGCTTTTTCTAACAAATCAATTCTTCTACTCCCTATTGGGGGTAGCGACACTCTTTACATTTTCTTTTTTCGTTAAAGGATTGTTGATTGTGGCCTGGATTGTCTTTTGGATCTGGTTGGCTGTTTTGGCTTTTGATTTTATTGTCTTATTTTCAGGGAAGGGCAGAATTGAGATCACAAGGATATATCCTGAAAAATTATCCAATGGAGATGAAAACCCGATGAAGCTTATGGTGAGCTCTTTTTATCCATTTGCAACAAAAGTAGATGTTTTAGAGGAGTTTCCGGTGCAGCTCCAAATTCGGGACAAGGATTTTGCAGCCAGTTTACCCGCTTTTCAACGCTCTGAAATTTCATTTTCCTTGCGGCCTACACAAAGGGGAATTTATCAGTTTGGTCGTTGTATGGCTTTGGTTAGACGTTTTGGATTTTTCAAAAGAAGGTTTGTTACCAATCAAGAACAGGAAATCCCCTGTTATCCATCCTATATTCAACTACGAAAATATCAGCTTTTGGCAACAAGTAACCGATTGAATGAACTGGGGATAAAGCGTATTCGACGCATTGGTTCAGCCATGGAATTTGACCATGTTAGAGAGTATGTGCAGGGGGACGATTATAGGCACATGAACTGGAAGGCATCTGCAAAAGTAAAGGAGCTGATGATCAATCAGTATGAAGAGGAGAAGTCTCAGCCGATCTATTCATTTATTGACTTAGGTCGGGCAATGCGTATGCCATTCAACGGTCTTACCTTATTGGACTACTCGATTAATGCTGCACTTGTTCTTTCCAATGCGACCATCTTAAAGCAGGACCGAGCTGGATTATTAACCTTTTCAAAAGATATCAATGCATTTATAGCTGCAGAGAAGAGGAATAATCAAATGCATAAGATTTCAGAAGCACTATACCAGGTGTCGACCAAATTTGAGGAGTCTGAATTTGGAAGATTATATAGTTATGCCAATGCGCATATTAACAAGCGGTCGCTTATTTTTGTATATACCAATTTTGAGACCTTAGATTCCTTAAGACGTCAGATAAATTATCTGTCGATGTTGAATAGGAGCCACATTATCGTTGTTGTCGTCTTTAAAAACGTAGAAATAGAGGATTTAGCGAAAAGTACGCCTAAAAAGACAATCGAAATTTACAATCAGGTCATTGCTGAAAAGTTTATCTATGAAAAACAGCTTATCGTACAAGAACTGATTCGCAACGGCTTTCAGACAATCTATACAGCGCCCGAAAACCTGACCATCAACTCCATCAATAAATATTTGGAAATTAAGGCCCGGGGCCTTATTTAATGATGGAGGTATCTTTGACCATTACTTTTGTCCAAAGATGCTGATATTTTTCGATCGCTTTTAAATGGATTGGATGTTTCTCGTAGCTGGTAATATCTTTAAGGTTTTTGAAAGTGACGATCAAGGTATAGTCGAAGCTGTTGTCTACGACAGGTCGCGGGTTTGTTTGAGCCGGGACGCCGTAATTAAGTGTTTTGATGACGTCGATCTTGCGCAATTCCTCAAAAAATCCAACAAAATTCTTTTTTTCTTTTTCACTGAGCTCTTTTTTTAGCCAAAAATTCACAACGTGGACAATAGTGGTAGGTTGGATATCTTCATCCGATTGAACATTATTTGCCCATGTTGGGGCAGTTACTAGCACCATCGGTGCAAGAAGAAAATTGCGTCTTTTCATGATTGAAACGGTTTAGAACGTTTAAGATACAAAACCTGCGCGATTTCACCAATAGTCTGGGTATAAAAGTCGGTTCAAACTGTTTAAGAATAGAATGCTGAGAAGGCGCTGTGAAGGGATGGGTATAAAGTTGAATAAAAAAGGGCAGTCCAATTTTGTACTGCCCCATTCTATTTTGATGGACATCTGGCTCTTATAAACCAAACGCTTCTTTTACTTTGTCGATATAATCTAGTTTTTCCCAAGTGAACAGTTCAACTTCGACTTGCTTTTTCTCGCCTGTTGAGCTTTCGAACTCTTTTGTTACTTTTCTTGGTGTTCTTCCCATGTGTCCATAGGCTGCAGTTTCTGAATAAATGGGATTTCTCAGCCCCAAACGGGTTTCAATTCCGTATGGCGTCATGTCAAATAAGTCGGCTATTTTTTCCGCAATCTGGCCATCTGTCAAATTTACCTTGCTCGTTCCATAGGTATTTACATAGATTCCCATCGGATCTTTTACACCTATTGCATAGGAAATCTGTACGAGAATTTCATCTGCAACACCTGCTGCTACCAGGTTTTTAGCTATATGGCGCGTTGCATATGCAGCGGAACGGTCTACCTTAGATGGATCTTTTCCTGAGAAAGCACCACCACCATGGGCGCCTCGACCACCGTAGGTATCGACAATGATCTTGCGACCAGTAAGTCCTGTATCTCCATGAGGTCCACCGATAACAAATTTTCCAGTCGGATTGATATGAAACTTAATTTCATCGTTAAATAACAACTGAAGTTCTGGTTTCAATTGCGCCTTAACACGTGGAATTAAGATCGTTTTGATATCATGTGTAATTTTATCCAACATGACTTGTTCAGTAGCGAAGTCGTCATGTTGTGTTGAGATTACGATTGCTTCAATTCTTTTCGGCTTGTGATCATCACTATACTCAAGTGTCACCTGAGATTTTGCGTCCGGGCGCAAATACTTGATTTCGTTATTTTCGCGACGCAGCTCGGCCAATTCATAAAGCAGGCGATGCGATAAGTCCAATGCCAAAGGCATAAAATTTTCGGTTTCGTTATTGGCATAACCGAACATGATACCTTGGTCACCCGCACCCTGCTCCTGTCTTGTCTTGCGGTCTACCCCCTGGTTAATATCAGCAGATTGCTCGTGAATAGCCGAAAGGACGCCACAGGAGTTTGCCTCGAACATATACTCAGATTTGGTATAGCCAATCTTTTGGATCACCGAACGGGCTATTTTTTGGACATCAAGGTATATGTTTGATTTAACCTCGCCGGCAAGAACTACTTGCCCAGTCGTTACTAGCGTTTCAATAGCGACGCGAGAGTCCTCGTCCCATGCTAAAAAATTGTCTATTAATGCATCTGAAATTTGATCCGCAATTTTGTCTGGATGCCCTTCAGAAACAGATTCTGACGTAAATAAATAAGCCATGCTTTACGTAATTTTTAATATTGGATTTGCGCTAGAATGAAATAACAGCAAAGTGATAAGAGCCGTGATAGCGAGGGGTTTTTAGCACTTTTTTACTGTGGTTGCAATCTCCTTGTCGTTGCTTGTAACGCAACAGCACGCAAATCAGTCCACATTCTATTTTTTGTGCGACAAAGCTACGATACTTTGTGGATTATTTAAAATCAAATTTATATTTTAACTTTTAAAAATATGGGGAAGTACGGTAATTCGTATAAAGATTACATTATTTTAAGAAATTGGTAATTTCCGCTATCTTTGGATATGTCAGAACGTAAACAAATATTATTTGTTATTAATCCTATTTCGGGAGGGAAAAATAAAACTTCCTTTAAAAAACAGGTGCTGGATGTGCTTGATCTGCAGAAGTTTGATCCTACTTTCCAACAAACAGCGAGACCGAACCATGCTTATGAAATTGGGCTGAAAGCGATCAAAGAAGGCTATGATGCAGTCATCGCTGTCGGTGGTGATGGGACGATCAATGAATTGGGATCCGCTTTGGTCGGATCTGGAATTCCATTGGGGATTATTCCTGAAGGCTCTGGCAACGGCCTGGCGCTCTATTTGGGAGTTCCAATGAATGAGGCTGCAGCTATCCGTCGGATTAATCGTTTTGAATCAATAGAAGTGGATTGTGGTGTAATTAATGATAGACGCTTTTTTAATATCGCGGGTTTGGGTTTTGATGCATCCGTAAGTGAAAATTTTGCTAATGAAAATATTCGTGGACCTTTGGGGTATATGAAGTCCGTTTTTAATGTGCTCAGTAAATACCAACCTGCACATTATAAATTGACAATTGATGGAAAGGTGTACGAAAGGCAGGCCTTTATGATCAGTGTGGCGAACTCTCCCCAATATGGTAATAATGCTTATATAGCACCGCAGGCTTCGGTTAACGATGGCATTTTAGATGTCTGTATCGTGCACAAGTTTCCACTTTATATTTTGCCAAAGATGATTTTCCATCTTTTTAATAAATCGGCGGATCAATCCAGTTATGTCGAGATTATTCCGGGGAAGAATATACAGATTGAGATTGATAAGGTGTCCCCGGTTCATGTGGATGGGGAGCCGATTGAACTTGGCGATAAATTGGATATTTCCATTATACCAAAAGCGCTAAAGATAATTTGTTAAGATCATGAGTAAAAATAAGAAACAGTCCTATGAGGGCGTTGTATATTCGACAGATGACAGCTTCAGCTATCAGCTGGCCGATTTTTTTCAGGAAGCAGATACGTTACCTGTAAATCAGCAAAACTTAAAGGTGCAGCTTGATCGGAAAATGCGGAAGGGGAAAGTTGTTACGTTGGTCGCGGGCTTTGTTGGAAAAGTGGACGACTTGGAGAACTTAGGTAAATTGTTGAAAACGAAGTGCGGAGTGGGGGGAACAGTGAAGGATGGGGAGATCATCATTCAGGGAGAGTTTAAACAAAAGATCTATGATTTGTTACTTAAAGAGGGGTATCGCGTAAAATTAGTTGGTGGTTAAACAAGTATATGAGGGATAATCGTGGTAAATCTAATGAATTGTTTATTAGGCAAGTATGCTTTGAGTGTAGGATGTCTAGTTGTTCAGAAACATGAGTAATCACTTACTTTTTGTCGTTTAAAATCCTTGATTTTTTTGCATATCAAAAAAAAAATGGCTTTCATTGTAAAATAATTATTGCGAATAAGCGATTTAGCATAGAGTAATAATGATTATATAACGGGAACTGCTGAGAAAAATAACACGGATTAATGGTGTGTTCAGTTTGAAAAAACAAATTTGATTTTTTTTATATATTTGAGATGAATATTTTAAATTTGACATTAAATATTAAATTTGCTTTGCAAAATTGGTTTCAAAAGCGAATAAGAGTGCATATAATTTAAACAACATTATATATTTAAACAACAGTAAAAAACTAAAAATTAGAAAAATGGCAAACGCACCTAAAACTGCTGCAAAACAAGAGAGCAACAACGGAGGATCTTTCTTTGCTCAAGCTGCAATCATCATCTGTTTCATCGTGGGTTTCTGTGTATGGAAATTTGTGATGGGCAATCCAACTAACTTCGTTGACAACAATCCTGAAAATGCTCCAAATCCAGGTAACTACTTAGGAATGGTTTACCATGCTGGGGCTATCGTACCTGTTTTGCTTGGTTTATTCTTGATGGTATGGGTTTTCTCCGTAGAACGTTTTATCGTTATTAACAAAGCTTCTGGTAATGGTAACGTAGGAAACTTCGTTCGTAAAATTCAAACATTGATTAATGGTGGAAACATCGATTCAGCTATCGCTGAGTGTGACAAACAAAAAGGTTCAGTAGCAAATGTTGTAAAAGCTGGTTTATTGAAATACAAATCAGTATCTGCAGATCCTGAAGTAAACACTGAAAAAGCTGCTATTGCAATTCAAAAAGAAATCGAAGAAACTACAGCATTAGAAATGCCAATGTTAGAGAAAAACTTAAACGTTATCGCTACATTAGTTTCTATCGGTACATTATGTGGTCTATTGGGTACGGTAACAGGTATGATCAAAGCCTTCTCGGCATTAGCAACAGGTGGTGCTCCAGATTCAGCTAAATTGGCAAATGGTATCTCTGAGGCCTTGATCAATACAGCAACTGGTATCGCGACTTCAACATTCGCTATTGTATTGTATAATATCTTTACTGCAAAAATCGATAAATTAACTTACTCTATCGACGAAGCTGGTTTCTCAATCGTACAAACATACGCTGCAAACCACAAATAAGAACTATGATGAAAGTTTTTGATTTTATTTTATGGAAATCAAAAATCAAAAGCATCATAGGATAGAAGATTGAGTTTTTAATTTAAAAAGAAGAATTTAAAATGGGTAAAGCAAAAGTAAAAAGAGCCAGTACGTCGATCGACATGACAGCGATGTGTGACGTATCGTTCTTACTGCTTACGTTCTTCGTCTTAACGGCGACTGCGCGCCAACCGGAAGCATTGACGGTGGATACCCCAGCATCGACTACAAAAGATAAGTTACCTGATTCAAATGTAGGTATGATCACAATAGGCGATCAAGGTAAAGTTTTCTTCGGTACGACTGATCAACAGGTTCGCGTAAAAGCACTAGAAAGAATGTCAGCAAAATATGGCGTTGGCTTTTCACAAGAAGATTATGATCGTTTCAAATTGATGGAAAACTTTGGTGTACCAATGTCTAAATTGAAAGGATTATTAGCTCTGGATGGAAGTAAGCGTACGGAAAAAGGTGTGCAAACTGGTATCCCGGTTGATAGTACAGAGAATACTTCAAATGAGTTGTATTACTGGGTTCAAAATGCCCGTCTTGCAGCTGAGGAAGTAAATAAGGAAAAAGAAGCATCTGATAAAAACTTCGTGCATCCAGGACCTTTAAAGATGGCTATCAAAGCAGATGCGAATGAAAAATATCCTTCGGTTAATTTAGTTATTGAAACGTTGCGCAATCAAAAGCAAAACAAATTTAGTTTCATAACAGGCATGCGTGCTGAGGAGAAATAATTGACGATTTAATAAGAACAAACAATGGCAGAATTAAATCAGGATAGTGGTAAAAAAGGCAAAGGCGGGAAAGTAAGATCCAAGAAGAATGGCGGTAAGGTCGACCTTACAGCGATGGTGGATTTGGCGTTCTTGTTGATTACCTTCTTCATGTTGACCACGTCCTTAAATAAACCGCAAGCGATGGATGTGGCTATGCCAGACAAAAATAAAATTAAGGAGCAACAAAGCGATGAATTGCTTACAGCAGATAATCGTTCTCTTACAATTTTATTGGGTTCTGACAATAAAGTCTCTTGGGTATATGGTCAAGTTGCTCGTCCGATCGAAGGTCCTACTGTCGCTGGTTACGGTGCAGATGGGATTCGTAAGGTTTTGATGGAGAAAAAGGCATATGTACCTCGCGTTTCAGGCGGTAAAGACATGATCGTAATCATAAGACCGAGTGATAAATGTACACAACGTAATCTGGTTGACATTCTTGACGAGATGAAAATTGTAGACGTAAAACGCTATATGATCGGAAAGATTACTCCAGAGGAAGTGGACGTGTTAAAACGTGACAATATCTATAATGATTAGTTATTAGATTGACACAAAAAACTAAAATAATATGATAGGGTCAAAATTAGATATTTTTAAGAAAGAATGGCTTGACGTCGTTTTTCAAGGCCGCAATAAGGAGTACGGAGCTTATGAGCTTCGTAAGCTAGCGCCTAAAGCGACTAACAGGGGACTTCTTGTCGTTATCGGCATTGTAGTCATAGCCAGTTTCCTTAGTGTTTATGGAAGTAAGCTGTTCCCGAAGAAAGCCGTTGAGGCTCCTCCTGCAGTAACTGAAGTTACTTTGGAAGACCTTGAAGAAATCAAACCACCAGAGCCTGAAGAAGAGGAGCCGCTTCCACAAGAACCGGAAGAAAAACCTCAACAAGTGGCTATGGATGTACCGAAAGAAGATTTGGTTCGTTTCCCTGAACCTAAAGTAGCTCCTGCAAACAAAGTTGTGGAAGAAGTTGCTTCTCAGGAAGAGTTGAAAGATCCAAATAAAACTCCAGCGCGTATTACTTTGAAAGGTAGCCCGACTGGTACTTCTGTTGCACGTGGTGAATTTGGTTCGAAGAAACAAGATGGCGCAATCACTGGTGCTGCAAAAGGCGATCCAAATGGTAATGGAGATGAAATTCTTCCATTTAATGCCATCGAGGTTCAGCCAATGCCTGTAGGCGGTATGCAAGCATTTATGTCTTGGGTAGGTTCAAACTACGAGTATCCAGCTGCGGCAACTGAAAATGGTGTAAATGGTGTCGTTGAGGTATCTTTCGTTGTAGAAAAAGATGGTAGCTTAACAGACATCAATATCAAACGCGATTTGAAATATGGTACTGGTGATGCAGCCGTAAGGTTGCTTAAGAAAGCGAAGAAATGGAAACCTGGTATTCAAAATGGTCGTCCAGTTCGTGTAGCGTACACTTTACCAATTCGATTGAACCTTCAAAATTAGAATGACAAATTTTAATTCGAATAATAGTTCAAATTATAGACAGAAATCGCCTCTGAAGCGGTTTCTGTCTATTTTAGGACTTTTTATGTTTGGCTTTTACTTTGTTTTGGGCCTTTTGATTATATTCTGGGACAATTTTCCCATTGAGATTAATCCAACCTACAAAACAATCTTTGGTGTCGTATTGATCCTGTATTCTTTTATGCGATTTGTACGGCTTTGGCAAAATAATTTTTAATTAACTGCCCTCTTCTTTTTGGCTACAACCAATTCTCTCTTCAAAAATTAAACTATTTTTTAATTAAACTGTCTTATTTTATGATGTATCATATGAGAAAATATAAAATGGTTCTTGTGATGCTTGGCATCTGTATGGGCATTTTAGTTTCCTGCAAAAATAAAACAAAGCAAGCGAAAGAGGGCGATGATATTTTAACAGGTAAGCTGCCCGTTATTGTGGATCAAACGTTGTTGCCTATTATCCAAGAATCTGCGGATGTGTTTGAGAGCTCTTATCCAAATTCGAGTTTGGAGCTTATTGCTCGTCCTGAAATTAAAGCGGTGAATGCATTGCTTGGCGATTCGGCCTATGTGGTTGTTTTGACGCGCAAGCTGACAAATGAGGAAGATAGCTACTTTAAAAAGCGAGGGATTCAACCTAAAATATTCCAAATGGCGTCGGATGCCGTTGTATTGATCAATAATCGTAACAGTGCTGATACTATAATGCCTCAAAAAGACGTTAAGTCTTTGTTGGAAGGTAACTTAGCAGGACAACGACTGATCTTTGACAATGCCAATTCAAGCACACTGCGCTATTTGAAAGATTATTTTAAATTGAACAAAATCGATCCGAAAGCTGTTTCTGCTTTGAAAGATAGTGAGGATGTAATGAAATATGTGAGCGAGCAAGCGAATACGGTGGGCGTTATTGGTTATAATTGGTATTTAAAAGCTGTAGAAAAAAATTCGAATTTATTGGATAAAATTCGTACATTGAGCATCGAAAGTGTTGGTAAGGAGGGCGAAAAGGTCAGTTTTTATAGACCATCCCAATCGACTATCGCCGACGGCTTATATCCTTTTATAAGACCTGTCTACATTATGAACTATCAGCCGAATATGGGCTTAGGTTTAGGCTTCAGTGCCTTTTTGACAGGAGATCGTGGACAACGTATTGTATTGAAAGCTGGATTGGTTCCTGCTACAATGCCTGGACGAGAGATCATTATTAGAGATGAAAGTTATATTAAATAGATAATAAATAGTACAAAAATAGATTATGACAAACAGTAAATTATTATTTAGTCTTTTATTGGCGGGATCTGTGGGCACAGTAAGTGCACAAAGTTTGAAAGATGCTAGAGCAGCCATCGAGGCTGAAAATTATGGTAAAGCGAAAACTATCCTTCAACAGTTAGTGACTAAGCAACCTAAGAATGGAGATAATTATTTCTATTTGGGTCAAATTTATTTGGTAAACGACAGAGCGGATTCTGCCGCTGCGATTTTCAACCAAGGTTTGGCTGCTGATCCAAAGGCTACAATCAACAATGTAGGTTTGGGCTATGTTGACTTAATGAAAAAGGATAAAGCGAGCGCTGAATCTAAATTCGCTTTGGCAACCGCAAAATTAGGTAAGAAAGATTATGAACCATTATTGGAAATCGGTCGTGCATATATAAAAACGCCTGAGCCCGATTATGCGAAAGCTTTGGAATATTTAACGCAAGCGAAAGAAAAAAACAAAAAAGATGTTGCAATTCCTATCGCATTAGGTGATGCATACCGTGGTTTAAAAGAAGGTTCATTGGCCTATACAAGCTATGGTGAAGCGACTGATATCGATCCAAATTCAGTACAAGCGAAAGTTGGACAGGCTGTGATCGTACGTGGTGCACAAGCTTTTGATGAAGCTATCACACAATTGGAAGCTATTGCAGCAGAGACTCCGGCTTACGCACCTACTTATCGTGAGTTGGCTGAAACATACAATCAATGGTCAAGATTACCGGGTACTTCTGATGAGAAATATGTTGAGTTAAATAAAAAAGGTGTTGAGCAATACAAAAAATATCTAGAAGTTGCGGGTGATAATTCATTGGAAGCTAAAATCCGCTACGCTGATTTCTTAGTTTATGCACGTCAATACGACGATTTGAAAGTGGTTTCTGAGGAATTAGCTAAAAATCCTTCTGTAGATCCAAAGATCTACCGTTATTTGGGTTATATCGCCTTCCAAAAAGCGAAAGATTATCCAAAAGCGTTGGATTACTTAAACCAGATGTTCAGCAAAATGGAAAAGGACCGTGTAATTCCATTGGATTATATGTACCTAGGAATGTCTGAAATTGCGGCTAACAGTCCAAAACATGCCGCTGGCGGGGCGGATAGCACAGCAGCCGCGGCTCCGGTATTGACAGCAGAAAATACAGCAAATATTCAAAAAGGTATCGCTGATATTAAGAAAGCAATTGATTTGGACAAAGAGCTCTTGGGTGAAACAGCCGAGTTGGCTTTTGCTAAATATCAGGAGCAAGAATTGCAGACAGCGGCCTCTCTATTCGAGCTAGTTGCTTCTTACAAAGACAATAAAACATATTTGTATGATGCAAATTACTATGCTGGAGAAGCTTACTATCAAATTGGTGCTAAAGAAGATGCCGGTAGTAAAAACGAAGAGCAAGTTGTCGTTAATCAAGAATTGAGAGACAAAGCAATTGCCGATTTGCAAAAATCACAGACTTTCTTATCCGTTATTGAAACGACAGACAATAAAGAAGCACAGGATAAATATCTGATCAATGCGCTTTATTACAAGGCTTTTGCAGCTTTAACTGCGGACAATCTGGAGCAGCCTAAAGGTGATTTCGTAGCATCCTTCCAAAAATTGATTGAAACAATCAATCAACGTGGTGCGCAAGAGAAAAATAAAAATTATTTAATCGATGCGAATACCTATATCGGTCTTTACTATTATGTGAAGCAAGATCTTCCTAAAGCGAAGGAGAGCTTCCAAAAAGTATTGGCAATAGATCCAACGAATGAAGCTGTTAAAGGCTATTTACAAGGGATCAAATAGGCTTAAGTAAAATCATTCTAAATTAGGCGCAGATAGTAATATCTGCGCCTTTTTTGTTTTGTTTTTTACCTTGGAATCTCTATATTTAGAGACAGTTACCAATATAAATTGAATTGAGATGGAGCAAGCCAATAGTATGCCGATAGACTACTTGCCTATATTTATACAGCTTCTAGTTGCTGTAGGATTTGGAGTAAGTACCATAATTATTACACATCTTATCGGGCCAAAGGTCCGTACTGAAAACAAGCTTGGGGCTTTTGAGTCGGGGATTGAAGTTGTCGGAAATGCCAGGCAGCCTTTCTCTATCAAGTATTTCTTGGTGGCTATCCTGTTTGTGATTTTTGATGTTGAAGTCATTTTCATGTACCCGTGGGCTGTAAACTTCCGGGAGATGGGATTACAAGGCTTGATTGAGATGTTTATTTTCATGGGACTGCTCTTGTTGGGCTTTATCTATGTGATCAAGAAGAAAGCATTGAATTGGGACTAAACGTCCCGTTGGTCGTTGGCTCTTTGAGTCAATGATACTTAAACCTATAAATCGACTTTTCATGAGTGATATAAAATTGGCAGAAGCTCCTCCGGGAGTAGAAGGCGCAGGTTTTTTTGCGACAAGTTTGGATAAAGCCATTGGCTTGGCCCGAGCCAACTCTTTATGGCCTTTGCCGTTCGCCACATCCTGCTGTGGTATCGAGTTTATGGCAACGATGGGCTCTACTTACGATTTGGCCAGATTTGGCGCTGAACGTCCTAGTTTCTCGCCCCGTCAGGCAGATATGCTTTTGGTGATGGGGACAATCGCTAAAAAAATGGCGCCTGTATTAAGACAAGTATATATACAGATGGCCGAGCCGCGCTGGGTAATCGCTGTAGGAGCTTGCGCATCGAGTGGTGGTATTTTCGATACGTATTCTGTTCTACAAGGAATAGACGAAATCATACCGGTTGATGTGTACGTGCCTGGTTGTCCTCCCCGCCCGGAAGCAATTTTGGATGGTGTATTGCGTCTGCAGGATATTGTAAAAAATGAATCATTGAACCGGAGAAATACGCCCGAATACAAAGCGCTGCTTGAGAAGTACGGAATACATACAAATAAATAGATGATGGAAAACAGTTTTTTATTGGATAAGCTCCAAGGAAATTTTCCGGGAAAGATTAACGAAATTCAAGATGCACACAGTCTATTGACCATTGTTGTTGATATGGAAGATGTGATTGATGTACTTCGTTTCTTAAAATCGAATAACGAATTGCAGTTTATTCATCTCACGGATATTACGGCGGTACATTATCCACATTTAGAAAAGGAGTTTGCTGTAGTTTACCATATTCAAAGTCTCGTTCATAATATCCGAATCCGCGTGAAGGTCTTTTTGCATGGACCAAATCCTGAGATTCCAACGGCAACAGTCGTTTGGAGAGGTGCAAATTGGATGGAACGTGAAACCTTCGATTTTTTTGGTGTCAATTTTATAGGACATCCCGATTTGAGAAGAATTTTGAATGTAGATGATATGGAGGTGTTTCCAATGCGTAAGGAATATCCTTTAGAGGATCCAAATCGCGTAGATAAGAAAGATTTGTATTTCGGCCGTTAATTTATACGATATGAGCGAATTTATAAGCAAGATAACAGCTAATCAGCCTGTCTTTGATGATAATGATCCACAGGATGAGTTGATTACCCTAAATATTGGTCCCACACATCCGGCTACGCACGGTGTATTTCAGAATGTCGTGCAAATCGATGGTGAACGGATTGTTAGCGGAGTTTCCACGATTGGCTATATTCACCGTGCATTTGAGAAAATTGCTGAACATCGGCCTTTTTATCAAATTACGCCTTTGACCGATCGTCTAAATTATTGCTCGTCTCCAATCAATAATATGGGCTGGCATATGACCGTTGAAAAACTACTCAAGATCGAGATTCCTAAGCGGGTGCAGTATATGCGTGTTATCGTCATGGAGCTTGCCCGTATTGCAGATCATATTATTTGTAATGGTATTTTGGGGGTAGATACGGGGGCTTTTTCGGGCTTTTTGTATGTGATGCAGGAGCGTGAATTTATCTACGAAATCTTTGAAGAAATCTGTGGCGCTCGCCTGACAACGAACATTGGTCGTATTGGAGGCTTCGAACGTGATTTCAATGCTATAGCCTTTGAGAAAATACGTGAATTTCTAAAACGCTATCCGCCGGTATTGCAAGAGTTTGAAGAGTTGTTTGTTCGTAACCGTATTTTTATTGAGCGGACTTCAGGCGTTGCTGCTGTAACAGCAGAAGATGCACTGGATTATAGCTGGTCTGGCCCTATTTTACGGGCGACAGGTGTAGATTACGATGTGCGGGTACAGAATCCTTATTGCTCATATGAAGAATTTGATTTCGACGTACCTGTTGGCACGACCGGCGATGTATATGACCGTTTCGTGGTTCGAAATGCCGAAATGTGGCAATCACTTCGCATTATAGAGCAGGCATTAGCGAAAATTGAGAAAGAGCCTAAAGGTGTCTTCCATGCAGAGGTGCCTGATTTCTATTTACCACCGAAAGAGCAGGTGTATACCAATATGGAAGCTTTAATCTACCATTTTAAAATCGTCATGGGTGAGGTGGACACACCGAAAGCCGAAGTCTATCATGCGGTCGAAGGGGCAAATGGTGAACTTGGTTTTTATCTGATTCATGACGGTGGACGGTCACCTTATCGTCTTCACTTTAGAAGACCTTCTTTTGTCAATTATCAAATGTTCGCGCCAATGAGTGCAGGAATGCTGATTTCAGATGCCATTATAAATATGAGTAGTCTTAACGTTATAGCCGGAGAATTAGATGCTTAGTGTAAAACAACATAATGAAAACGTAAACTTTTCTCCAGAATTGTTAGCCAAGTTTGGAGAAGTGGTAAGTCGTTACCCCGAAGGAAAGCAAAAATCAGGCTTATTGCCCATTTTACATCTGGTTCAGGCGGAATATGGCTGGGTAAGCGCAGATGCGATGGATAAGGTTGCTGTTTACCTGAATATATTGCCTATTGAGGTGTATGAGGTGGCAACCTTCTATACCATGTTCCTGTTGCAACCTAAAGGAAAATATGTACTGGAGATTTGTCGTACCGGACCTTGTTGTTTGGTCGGTGCAGAGCGTATCATGGGGCATTTAGAGCAAAAGCTCGGCGTAAAGGAAGGTCAGGTCACCGCTGACGGGCTTTTCTCTTGGCGGGGTGTAGAATGTTTGGCCGCCTGTGGTTTTGGACCAGTCTTACAGATCGGCCCTGAATATACATTCTATGAGAATCTGACAGAAGATAAAGTCGACGAATTGATTGATAATTTAAAAGCTAAAACAGAATAATATGGCACGTAAACTTTTGTTGACTCATATCGATGTTCCTGGCATCAATACCTTTGAGGTCTATCGACAAAAAGGTGGTTATGTTGCTGTTGAAAAAGTAGTAAAGACAATGTCTCCTGAGGATGTTGTTGAAGAGGTTAAGAAGTCTGGATTACGTGGACGTGGGGGAGCTGGTTTTCCTACGGGCATGAAATGGTCCTTTTTGGCTAAACCTGAAGGGGTGCCACGCTATTTGGTCTGTAATGCCGACGAGTCTGAACCAGGAACATTCAAAGACCGTTATTTGATGACGCACATCCCACATGCGCTCATTGAGGGAATGATTGTATCCAGCTTCGCCTTAGGAGCTCATACATCGTATATCTATGTGCGTGGAGAGATGATGCCGCAAATCAGAATTCTGGAGCGGGCCATTGCTGAAGCCAAGGAAAAAGGTTTTTTGGGTAAAAATATTTTAGGCTCGGGCTATGATCTGGAGATTTATGTTCAGCCGGGAGGTGGAGCGTATATCTGTGGTGAGGAAACAGCTTTATTAGAATCTTTAGAAGGTAAACGGGGTAATCCGCGTATTAAACCGCCTTTTCCAGCGATAGCAGGTTTATATAACTGCCCGACAGTGGTGAATAATGTGGAGTCTATTGCGACCACAGTGCCCATTATCAATTTGGGCGGTGAAGAATATGCTAAAATCGGCGTGGAGCGTAGTACCGGGACAAAATTAATTTCCGCTAGCGGAAATATTGTAAAACCAGGGGTCTATGAGATCGAACTCGGTCTGCCTGTGGAAGAGTTTATTTACTCGGATGAATATTGTGGTGGTATTGCCAATGGGAAACGAATGAAAGCTGTCGTAGCTGGAGGCTCTTCGGTTCCAATCCTACCCGCTAACTTGATCTTGAAAACTGCGGCAGGAAATAGCCGGTTGATGACTTATGAGTCATTGGCGGATGGTGGTTTCCAAACAGGGACAATGCTCGGGTCGGGTGGTTTCATCGTATTTGATGAGGATCAGTGCGTGGTGCGTAATACCTGGAATTTTGCACGTTTTTATCATCATGAAAGCTGTGGGCAGTGTTCGCCTTGTCGTGAAGGAACGGGTTGGATGGAGAAGGTGCTGCATAAGATCGAGAGCGGTCACGGCTCGATGTCAGACATTGATTTGCTGTGGGATGTGCAGCGAAAAATTGAAGGGAATACAATTTGTCCATTAGGGGATGCGGCAGCATGGCCTGTGGCAGCAGCAATAAGACATTTTAGGGATGAATTTGAATGGCATATTCTTCATCCGGAAGAGTCACAAACACGGAATTATGGACTGGCACATTATGCTAATCCTTTACAACCAATAGTATCATAATAGAAGCTGTAACGATAAATTAATTATATCATGGCAGAAGCGGAAGATGTAAAGTTTAAGGTCACCATCGATGGTATACCGGTAGAGGTTGCTCCTGGGACAAGCATATTAAATGCAGCGAGAAAGATCGGTGGAGATATAGTCCCTCCGGCAATGTGTTACTACTCCAAACTGGAGGGAAGTGGCGGTAAATGCCGTACCTGTTTGGTCAAAGTCTCCAAGGGATCTGAAAAAGATCCGAGGCCGATGCCAAAATTGGTGGCTTCTTGTCGTACGACGGTGATGGACGGTATGGAAGTACAAAATATTACTTCGCCAGAGGTGGTGGAAGCAAGAAAAGGTGTTGTTGAAATCTTATTGATCAATCATCCCTTGGATTGTCCAATCTGCGATCAGGCTGGTGAATGTAAATTGCAGGATCTTGGGTATGAACACGGCAGCGCTAATACACGCTACGAATTCGATCGTCGTACCTTCGAACGAATTGATCTGGGCGATAAGATCCAATTGCATATGAACCGTTGTATCCTATGTTACCGTTGTGTTTATGTCGCCAATCAGTTGACCGACCAACGTGTACATGGTATCCTAGGAAGAGGAGATCACGCCGAAATATCGACTTATATTGAGAATGTCATCAACAATGATTTCTCCGGAAATGTTATTGATGTTTGTCCTGTGGGAGCTTTGACGGATAAAACCTTCCGTTTCAAGAACAGGGTATGGTTTACAAAGCCTGTCGATGCACATCGCGATTGTCCGACATGTTCAGGTAAAGTAACCTTATGGTATAAGGGAGAAGAAGTCATTCGGGTAACTGCTCGAAAGGATGAGTTTGGTGAAGTGGAAGAATTTATCTGTAATACCTGCCGCTTTGATCAGAAAAAAACAAGCGATTGGATTTTGGAGGAACCAACAGAAATAGATCCACATTCTGTTATTTCTGCCAATCACTACGAGTTATTTAATCCGCCAAAAGTCATTAAAGAAAATCCAATATTGCAGGAACAAAATCGGGAACAGTTAGCTAGAACGGAAAAATTGAAATAATCACAAACATGGAGTGGTCTTTTGTCATAGAAAAATTAATACTGGTGTCTGTTATTTTTGTTGTCACCCTGGTGATTGCGATGTATTCGACACTTGCTGAGCGTAAAATTGCAGGTTTTATGCAGGATCGATATGGTCCTGACCGGGCTGGTCTCTTTGGTATCTTGCAACCGCTTTGTGACGGTGGTAAATTCTTCTTTAAGGAGGAAATTATCCCTGCAGGGGCACACAAGGTACTTTTTATCTTAGGGCCTACTATTGCCATTATTACGGCCTGTATTAGCTCGGCGGTTATCCCTTGGGGACAGGAATTGCAAATTGGGGGACGGGTCGTTTCCTTGCAGGTGGCCGATGTTAATGTTGGGATATTGTATATGTTTGGTGTGATCGCATTAGGTGTATATGGTATTATGTTGGGCGGCTGGGCTTCCAATAATAAATTCTCACTTATGGGTGCTATTCGCGCTGCGTCGCAGAGCATCAGTTATGAGATCGCCATGGGATTGTCAATTATTGCTTTATTGATGGTGACACAAAGTCTCTCCTTAAAGGAAATCGTTGCGCAGCAGTCGGGTTTTGTCAATTGGAATATCTGGGCGCAGCCGCTAGGGTTTATCATTTTTATGGTCTGTGCTTTTGCCGAATGTAATCGGGTTCCTTTCGATTTACCGGAATGTGAGACAGAGCTTGTCGGTGGTTACCATACGGAGTACTCCTCCATGAAATTGGGACTCTATATGTTTTCCGAATATATTAACATGTTCGTTTCCTCTGCATTGATGGCATCACTTTATTTTGGCGGTTATAATTTCCCCTTTATGAATGATCTGGGATTGTCGGCCAATATGATCACGATCATCGGGGTAGTGGTATTCTTCATTAAAATATTGCTGTTTATCTTTTTCTTTATGTGGGTGCGTTGGACTTTACCACGTTTCCGCTACGATCAATTGATGAATCTGGGCTGGAAGATGCTGATTCCATTGGCAATTGCCAATATTGTACTCACAGGTGTATTTACATTGATTAAAGATACTTATTTCTCATAAGAAAGGACTTTTTATGCAACTAACCAATCGTAAAAAAGTAATTGAACAAAAACCGATGACATTTTCGGAAAGAATATACTTTCCGGCTATTATCAAAGGTTTGCGCATTACATTAAGGCATTTTTTTAAGAAAATTCCAACCATTAAATATCCGGAGGAAATAAGACCTTATTCGAAAAACTTCAGGGGGCAGCACTCGCTCAAACGTGATGAGGAAGGGCGTGAGCGCTGTACAGCCTGTGGATTATGTGCTTTGTCCTGCCCGGCAGAGGCGATTACAATGACTGCCGCCGAGCGGAAAAAAGGTGAAGAGAATCTTTATCGCGAGGAAAAGTATGCGTCGGTATATGAAATCAATATGTTGCGTTGTATTTTCTGTGGTCTATGTGAAGAGGCCTGTCCTAAAGAAGCGATTTATCTGGATGGACCGCATGTGACAGCAGATTACCTACGTAAGGATTTTATCTATGGAAAAGATAAATTGGTAGAACCAACTTTTGATATTACCAAATTAAAGAGCTAAACCAGGAAATTATGACAGTATTTTATTTTGTAGCCTTCTTGTCTATTTTCTTTGCGCTGCTGACCATTTTTACAAAAAATCCTGTACACAGTGTACTGTATCTGGTCATTACGTTTTTTACGTTTACAATACATTATATTCTTTTGAATGCACAGTTTTTGGCTGTGGTGAATTTCATCGTATATATGGGAGCCATCATGGTGTTGTTTTTATTTGTACTGATGCTGCTCAACCTGAACAAGGATACCGAACCCATGAAATCCAATCTGGTTAAGTTTATGGGTGCTATCGCCGGTTGTTGCCTATTGGTGACTTTCTTCGGTGTATACCGCGTATTTGACATTTCTAATCCCTTAACTGTTGTTAATCCGGAAATAGGGTTGGTTAAGAATCTGGGTAAGGTGTTGTTTAACGAATTTTTGCTTCCTTTTGAGTTATCATCATTATTGTTATTGACAGCAATGATTGGAGCAATATTATTAGCTAAGAAAGAACCTAAACAAATCTAATGGAAACAGTTGTTCAACAGTTGCAGGGGGTGCCAATAAATCATTATCTGATTTTTTGTGCGATTATTTTCGTTATTGGTGTTATCGGTGTTCTTATTCGCCGTAACGTCATTATTATTATGATGTCTATTGAATTGATGCTGAATGCGGTGAATCTTCTTTTAGCTGCTTTTTCAGTGCAGCATGGCGATTCGTCAGGACAGGTCTTCGTCTTCTTTATCATGGCATTGGCAGCGGCAGAAGTTGCCGTAGGCCTAGCGATTATTATTATGGTATATCGGAATACGAAGTCTGTGGATATCGATTCCTTAAATAAACTTCGTTGGTAGAACTTAGAAATAAATACGATGAGTGAATTAGTTTGGTTGATTCCCCTTTTGCCCTTAATCGGGTTTATTGTGAACGGATTGGGTAGGAATGCCTTCTCCAAAGGTATGATAGGTGCTGTTGGCAGCGCTGTAGTGCTTATTTCTTTTGTATGCAGCTGTATTCTTTTCTCCGAAGTCTACCAAGCGAGGCAAGCTGGACAAGCAGGTATTATAGAACAACATGTATTTGACTGGATTGCGGTGGGCAATCTCAAGATCGGTCTGTCCTTTTTGGTAGACCCACTAAGTGCCATCATGCTCCTGATCGTTACAGGGATTGGTTTCCTTATCCATGTCTATTCGATTGGTTATATGCATCATGATCATGGATTTGGTAAGTTCTTCGCCTATTTGAATCTCTTTATCTTTTTTATGTTGCTATTGGTATTGGGATCCAATTACCTGGTCATGTTCATCGGCTGGGAAGGTGTAGGGCTATGTTCTTATTTATTGATCGGCTTTTGGTATAAGAATAGTTCGTATGCGAATGCGGCAAAAAAAGCATTTGTGATGAATAGAATAGGTGATTTAGGTTTTCTACTTGCGGTATTTTTAATCCTTGGAACTTTTGGATCCTTAGAATTTTCAACTGTATTTCCTGCGGCCAAGAATTTTGCTGTTGGTGATATCACAGTCGTTAGCATTACCATTTTGTTGTTTATTGCTGCAACAGGTAAATCGGCGCAGATACCTTTATTTACCTGGTTGCCAGATGCCATGGCTGGCCCAACCCCCGTGTCGGCCCTGATTCATGCGGCAACGATGGTTACGGCCGGTATCTATATGATTGCACGTTCCAATGTACTGTTTATCCTTTCACCGTTTACCTTGCAGCTCATTTCTGTGATCGCTATTTGTACAGCCCTATTGGCTGCTGCAATAGCATTGACACAAAATGATATTAAGAAAGTATTGGCTTATTCCACCGTTTCACAATTGGGCTATATGTTTCTTGGCCTTGGTGTCGGAGCATTTACGGGAGCGTTTTTCCATGTATTGACGCATGCCTTTTTCAAAGCCTTACTATTCCTGGGGGCGGGATCTGTTATACACGGTATGAGTGAAGAACAGGATATGCGAAAAATGGGAGGCTTGAAGAAAGCAATGCCTATTACTTATCTGACGATGTTGATGGGGACAATCGCGATTGCAGGAATTCCACCCTTCTCCGGCTTCTTTTCCAAAGACGAAATATTGGCAGGGGCATTTGCTGCGAGTCCAGTTTTATGGGGTTTAGGTTTTATTGGTGCATTAATGACGGCTTTCTATATGTTCAGGATGTTGTTTATGACCTTTTCTGGAACATTCCGTGGTACGGAAGAGCAAAAGCATCATTTGCATGAATCTCCAAAGAGTATGACAGTGCCACTCATTGTATTGGCTATACTTTCTGTGATCGGAGGAGTGATCAATTTACCAGCTGTTTTGGGTGGTAACCATTGGCTTGAGGATTTCCTGACGCCAGTGTTTTCAGAGGGAAAAGCGATAATGCCTGCAACTCATCATTTGGAACATAGTACGGAATATTTACTCATGGGCATTTCTGTTGTTGGAGTATTGATTATGGTTGCTTTGGCTTTTCATAAATACGTTAAACGACAACAGCTACAGGAAGAGGGCGAAGGTACGCGTGGTTTCTTGCGCAATCTTTCTTACCATAAGTTTTACGTGGATGAGCTCTATGATAGCATCATTGTACGTCCCATCAATTGGCTCTCGGCTTTCTTCGGAAATGTCGTGGATCAACGTGGTATTGACGGTGTTGTTAATGGGGCCGGTAAGGCAACATTTGATACGGGAAAGGTATTGCGTTTGCTCCAGAATGGTAATGTTGGTTTTTATTTATTGATGATGGTAATTGGGGTGATTGCCATTTTCATCTATGGATTGTTGAGTCTTTAATTTTGGTGTAATCGATGGATAACTTGTTTTTACTTATTTTATTGCCGTTAATAAGCGCATTGATTCTAACGTTCTTAAAGACCAATGCTGCAAAGTCTATTGCCTTGATTTTATCATTACTGTCTTTGGCTTTGACTATTCCGTTCCTCTGTACTTTCGACGCAAATGGCGGAATGCAATTTGAACAAAATTGGCTATGGATTTCTTCGTTGCATATTCATTTTCATATCGGCGTTGATGGAATTAGCTTGCCGTTGATCTTATTGACAAATGGATTGATGCCTTTAATCATTGCTACTACCTTTAAGAAGGAGTATAAAGGAAACTTTTATGCATTAATGGCTTTTATGCAAGCGGGCTTATTGCTCGTATTTATGGCCCTGGATGCTTTTACTTTTTATGTGGGTTGGGAGATTGCCTTGATACCGATTTATTTTATTTGCGCGCTTTGGGGTGAAGGAGATCGTATTCGCGTAAATTTGAAATTTTTTATTTATACTTTTTTGGGTAGCCTTTTGATGTTGATCGGTATTCTTTATCTCTATCAACAAGTGCCCAACCGTGATTTTGAATGGACCTCATTTATTGCCTTAGATTTGGGAGAAAATACGCAGCGGTGGTTATTTTGGGCATTTTTTGTCGCTTTCGCCATCAAAATACCAATTTTTCCTTTTCATACTTGGCAACCCAATACGTATACAAACGCACCTGCAGCGGGCACGATGTTGTTGGCAGGTATCATGCTCAAAATGGGGGTTTACGGTTTAATGCGTTGGCTATTGCCTATCGCACCAACTGGTGTTGCGCTGTATGGGCATTTTGCAATGATCTTATGCGTTATTGGGATCGTTTATGCTTCCATTATCGCAATTAAACAGGACGATGTGAAGCGATTGATCGCGTATTCGTCAATAGCCCACGTTGGCTTAATTAGTGCCGGTGTCTTCACATGGAATACGAATGGCCTGAGTGGAGCAACTATTCAAATGTTAAATCACGGTATTTCTGTGATCGGGCTTTTTTATGTGTTGGATATTATACAGCAGCGCACACAGACGCGTAGTCTCACAGCGCTTGGCGGAATAGCAAGCAAGGCGCCTCGTTTGGCCATCTTCTTTATGATTATTTGTATGGGGGCAGTGGGTTTACCATTAACGAATGGATTCATTGGTGAGTTTTTATTATTGAAAGGCGTTTTTCAGTATGGATTTTGGTTTGCTGTTTTCGCGGGTTTAACCTTAATTCTGGGCGCAGTTTATATCCTTAGGCTTTACCAAGGAACGATGTTGGGGGAAACGACCGAAAAAACTGTACAATTTGAAGATGTAAAAGGAACGGAACTTATTGTATTGACAGTCGTCTCCGTCTTGATCCTTTATATTGGTATATTCCCTAATTTCCTATTGAACCTTTCTGCAGGTTCCGTGGAAGTTTTAAGTACATTTTTAGGCAGATAATAGATATATTTAATTGTATGGGTGCAATAATTACACTTTCGATATTAGCATTAGTCGTCCTTTATCTTGGTTTATTCAAGATGAAATCTATGCTACTGCCTGTTTCTATTCTTGGCTTCTTGGTCGCTATTGGTTTTTTATGGAATGATTGGACTTCGACCAGTGGACCGCTCTATAGTGGGATGGTTCATTTTGATCATTTTGCTATTGCCTTCTCAATCTTATGTATCGCAGTTACCTTGTGCATTTTTGTTATCTCAAAGGGATATTTTGATGAGGAGGGACAAATTGCGGAATATTATTCCTTATTAATTTTCTCCCTCACAGGTGCTGTTCTTGTGAATAGTTATCATAATTTTTCAATGCTTTTTTTAGGTATTGAAATTATGTCTGTAGCGCTTTACATTTTGGTGGGTATACGTAAAAGAGACAAAGCATCAAATGAAGCTGCATTGAAGTACTTTTTGATGGGGGCTTTCTCTACGGGCTTTCTATTGTTTGGTATTGCCCTTTTGTACGGTGCCACAGGATCATTTGATTTAAGTGAAATCAAAGACTATGTTGTCAATAACCCGCAGGCAATTTCACCGTTGTTTTATGGGGGTATATTGCTTCTCATTGTAGGACTGACGTTCAAAGTGGGCGCTGTTCCCTTTCATTTTTGGACACCAGATGTTTATGATGGGGCTCCGATATTGATTACGAGTTATATGAGCACCGTGGTTAAAGTTGCTTCTTTTGCTGGATTGTTACGTTTATTCAGTTATAGTCTATTGCCTTTACAAGATTTTTGGACGCCGGTTTTCTTAGTGATCGCCATTCTCACCTTATTTGTTGGAAATATTTCTGCATTAATGCAGTCTTCCTTCAAACGTATGCTTGCTTATTCGAGCGTTTCGCATGCCGGGTATATGTTATTTGCGATTGTAGCAGTTGGGGCTACCTCGGCTAATAGTATCTTTGCTTATGGCCTTGCCTACTCTCTAGCCACCATTGTTGCTTTTACAGGATTGATCCTAGTCAAGAAAACGACCGGTTCTGAACATTTTGAAGCTTTCAATGGCTTGGGCAAGAGAAATCCTTTGCTCGCATTTGCCATCACGATAGCAATGCTTTCTCTTGCGGGTATACCACTGACAGCTGGATTTATCGGTAAGTTTATGATGTTTTCTTCTGTTATGGAAAATTATCATATTGTTTTGCTTGTATTGGCTGTAATCAATGCAGGAATTGCCGTGTATTACTACTTGAAAGTTGTTGTTGCGATGTACTTTAGAGACAGTGACGAATCCTGTGTCAATGTACAGTGGAATTATTCATTTGTATTATTCCTTGCCGTAGCGCTTACAATCTTAATTGGGGTATATCCAGACTGCCTTTTAAAATTAATATAAAGTTTCTGTTAAAATACTTGTTGTTTATTAGAGCATGGCGATTTCGCTGTGCTTTTTTTATTTTTATTGGTATAACTCTTGCATACAAATTGTATATTGTAAAAAAGAAATCCTATCAAATTGCAGATGGCGTTTAAAGTGTGTGTTAAATCTTTTTCGATTCGTGTTTTAAGTGTGTTACTATTCTTCTGTATGGGTGGAAAAGTAATTGCACAGGACTTTATTCGTGGAAAGGTCATTGATGCACAAACAGGCAAGGGTATTTCAAGGGTTTCAATTAACTGGCTTGATGGAGATAGCGGTGGTAGCAGCGATACCCTTGGGTTTTTTAAGATTCTGGATATCAAGAAATACAGACAGCTTGTCTTTGGAGCGGTGGGGTATGAGCGGCGTACGGTGGATGTTCGTCGTTTACAGGATTCAATGCTGACCGTGCACTTAATTGCCTCAAATAACACATTAGAGGAGGTCGTGGTCAATCGAAAAAACAAAAAAACCAAAGATCCTGCTATAGCACTGATTGAACAGGTTATTGCACATCGACCACAAAATCATTACACCCGCATACCTGAAATTCGTTTTGATGAGTATGAAAAGACGCAGTTTGGTTTTGTCAATCCTGAAGATAAAGCGAAGAAATTTCCGAAACCATTCCGATTCCTCTTTGAAAATATAGATTCTACCGCTTTTCGGGGGCAAACCATTGCACCCTTTTATTTGGAAGAAAACTATGCAAATGTCTATTCATCCCATAATCCAGATCGTAGTAAGAAGATTGTCATCAGCCACAACCAGACCGAATTAAATCCACGCTTTTTTAACAATGACAATTGGCAGACGCGGTTTCAAACGATACTCCGTGATGTTGATCTCTATGATAATACAATTCAGATCACAAACAAAGGAGTCTTGAGCCCAATTGCTGCAGGTGCTACAGCGTTTTATAGGTACAAAATTCAAGATACGGTCAAGATCGAAGGCAAGGATTATATTGAGCTCCATTTTCAAGGTAAATCGGCTATTGATCTGCTCTTCTACGGTGATCTTCTGATCTCAGATGATACAAGGTATGCTGTTCATCGCGCGACTTTGAATATCGGACGTTCTGCAAATATCAATTGGATCAATGACGTGCAAATAGATCTTAGCTATAGTGAATTTAAAAATGGTAGCATGCTCCCTGTTCGTGCAGATCTAAAAATGTTATTTGGTGGGAGCAAGTCAGATGTATTGTATGGACGCAGGGAAACCCAATACTTGGGACATCGCACAGATTCTATTTCGAATGAGAATTTTGTTGGTGTACCAGTTGAAAAGAGGTATCTCCTCCAGTCCGCACCGCAGGTGCCCATTGTAGGGGTTAGACCAACTCCGTTAAGCCATGCTGAATTAGGAGCCTATCAAAAGGTTGATTCGGTACAGAATATGCGTTCTTTTAATCAGTTGGTCGCATTGGGTTATTTGTTAGCAAAGGGATATTATAATGCCGGGAAAGTTGAATTTGGTCCACTGGAATATCTTTATAGCCGCAATAATTACGAGGGGAATCGTGTGCGCCTGAGTGGTCGGACGACGCGTTTATTTTCGGAAAAAGCCTACATTGAAGGATACACAGCCTATGGCGATAAGGACAAAGAGCTAAAGTACTACCTGAGTACGGCATTTACTTTAAATGGAGAACGTATTGTTCAGTTTCCGGCAAATTATTTACGCTTTACAGTACAGCATGACGTCATGGAACCGGGGCGAGGTTTGGGTTTTTTAAAAGGGGATGGTTTCTTCCGTTCTTTTGGGAAAAACAGGCCTAATAAATGGCAATTTAATGATATCTATCGTATCGATCATCTGATCGAATTTGGGAACCATGTTAGCGTAGGAACGGCGTTTACGCATACCCGCAGACAACCGCGCGCTGACTTGTTTTATATTAATAGCCTACCTTTACCTGATACTGTCCGACAAGTCAATACAAATGACCTACAGCTGATTTTACGTTGGGCTCCGAATGAAGAATTTACTTATCATAATCTCGACAGAGGAACCGTAGAAAACAAATATCCCATTTTTACCCTGCAATATAATAAAGGACTGAAAGGATTTTGGGGCGCAGACTATAGTTATGATGCATTACGCTTTAGCATTTTCAAACGACTATTTTTATCCCCAGCGGGGCAGGCGGATTTTGAGTTTTCAGGAGGAAGAATTTGGGGGAAACATCTGCCTTATACCTTACTGGAACTCCCTGATGTCAATAGAGATAAGCAGGGACCGTTGGTGAATTTTGACTTGATGGCTACCTCGGAATTTGTTTCAGACCAGTTTTTGAAACTGACCTATTACCACAACTGGAATGGTTTCTTTTTCAATAGAATTCCGTTGTTCAGGCGGTTAAAATGGCGTGAAGTGACGGGATTTAAGGCTTTTTATGGAAAGTTAAGCGATGCCAACAACCCCTTTGTAACGCCCGAAAATATTCAGTTTGAAGCGGACAAAAATGGTATTATCCAAACAAAAGCAGTGCGTAACAAACCGTATGTAGAAGGGCTAGTGGGGGTGGATAATATCTTTAAATTGATTAGATTAGAGTATAAAAAGAGATTAAGCTATAGTGGTGGTGAAGGCATACCTTCTGATACCTTTACAGCATCCTTACATTTTAATTTTTAGCAATTATGGTCCAATATTCAAATTTAAATTATGTGATTAAAGATAGCATCGGCTATGTTATCATTAATCGCGAACCCCAGCTGAATGCGTTGAATCAGGAAACCCTTGACGAATTGCAAGATATCTTCATGCATTTCAATGCCGATGACCACGTAAGAGGTATTATCCTGACAGGCGCTGGGCTTAAAGCATTCGCTGCAGGGGCAGACATTAAGGAATTTATGGATTTATCTGTAATTCAAGCACGGTGGCTCAGTGAACGAGGACATATTATTTTTTCGGACCTTATTGAAGGTTCTCCGAAGCCAGTTATTGCTGCAATAAATGGGTATGCTTTAGGCGGAGGGATGGAGATGGCTTTAGCCTGCCATATTCGTATAGCGTCTGACAATGCAAAAATGGGACTGCCGGAGGTTTCTTTGGGACTGATTCCGGGTTATGGTGGTACGCAGCGTTTACCCAAGTTGATCGGAAAAGGACAGGCTATGCAAATGATTTTAACGGGTGATATGATTGACGCGCAGCGAGCCTATGAACTAGGATTGGTCAATGAGGTGATCGCACAGGATAAACTAATTGCCCGTGCGGAGGAAATACTCCATAAGATATTTACGCGCTCTCGCGTTGCAGTGGCAAATGCTATTACTGCTATTAACGCTGCTGAAGATAAACAACAAAACGGGAGTAAGGTGGAAATGGATGCTTTCGGACATCTGTTCGGAACAGAAGATTTCAAAGAAGGTGTTTCCGCATTTTTAGCGAAAAGGATACCCAATTTTGAATAATACCGCAGCACTTCGCTAAATGCTATATTGCCGTGTATTGTCAGGTTTGAGTATCGATGAAGAGGTAAAATAAGACCAAGAAAGGAGGTTCGGATTGAGCGCCAATCGTTTTGCGGCATTGGTTAAGATGGCTCATGAATCTGAATCAGAAAGCTTTAACCGACATTATTTTTGATATTTTTTGCGATATTCCTGTGGCGACATTTTCATTTCCCGTGTAAACGCTTTTGAAAAATGAAAGGGGTCATAAAAATGGAGTTTGAATGCGATTTCTTTAATCTTAAGTAGGGTAAATTGCAGATAGGAGCAAGCCCTTTGCATACGGAGTTGATTGTAATACACCATGGGTGGGTAAGATGTTTTCTGCTTGAACAAGTTAATAAGATGTGACTTGGAATAGTTGAAATGTGCTGAAATATCATCCAAGTTGATATTGTTTTCCAGATTGTCTTTCATAAATATAATGATGTCCTGTATGATATTATCTACTTGAATTCGGTTACCTTCTCTAAACTGAGCCTGATATTGAATGGACGCTAAAAAATATTGAAAGCAAAAACTCGTATACTCCAAATTTTCTGGACTATACCCCATTTCCAGGTTTTTGTAGATGCTCTCGAAGAGCTGGATGCGGTTGGCATGTTTGTTTGAATCCGCGTCATCTATATGAATCACTTCGCCCATGATATGTTGAAAAAGAACTGCATCTGTGCCGTCGAAATGAATCCAATAGATGCTCCAGGGGTCATTTGATTTTGCTCCATAGCAATGAGCGCTATCTCTCGGGATAATGTATATATCGTTTCTTTTAAGGTTGTGCGTTGTTTCATCCTGTTTTATCCAACCGCTTCCATCTTCGCAATAAATCAGAATATATTCCTTACATCCTTCTTGACGATCACGGTAGTGTTTTTTAGCATTGGGATAATAGCCGATATGTGTGATGTGTAATTTTGATGTGATGTTGTTGCCTGTCAGGTAATTGCATACGGCATAGGGAAGGACAATCGCCTTTTCTCCTTTGAATCCTTCAGCGATGACATCTTGGTTTTGTTTCATAGATCGAGCTTATTTTTGGTTATTCGTATAAAAATAGTAATATTTTACATGTTTATCGTGTTCACTTACATGATTCTCCCCAAGTATTCCATTAATTTTACCTAAGTAAATCTAAATATGTAAACTCTTATGCAAAAGACTGCGACGACCTATCTGCTATTGATCACTTTTGTGGCTGCTATCGGTGGATTTCTATTTGGGTATGATTGGGTAGTTATTGGTGGTGCAAAGCCATTTTACGAGGCTTATTTTCATTTGGAGTCCGATCCTGCCTTGCAGGGGTGGGCCATGTCTTCGGCGATTGTGGGAAGCTTCGTTGGTGTACTACTCTCGGGGGGATTGGCCGATCGCTATGGCAGAAAACCGCTGATTTATACTGCTGCAATTTTATTTATAATGTCTGCAGTGGGAACCGGTATGGCGTCCGAACTGGATACTTTTATTATCTATCGGATTTTGGGCGGGATAGGTATTGGTGTAGCCTCCAATTTGGCACCGATGTATATTGCTGAGATCGCCCCTGCAGAAAGTCGAGGGAAATTTGTATCGATCAATCAGTTGACCATTGTACTGGGCATCCTTGCAGCACAAGTGGTCAATTGGCTCATTGCAAAGCCGGTTTTAGCCGGAGAATCTATGCTAGAAACCTGGAATGCGCAAGAGGGGTGGAGATGGATGTTTTGGGCAGGAGCGATCCCGGCAGTCATTTTTTTATTGCTACTTTTCCTGATTCCTGAAAGTCCGCGCTGGTTATATACAAAAGGGAAGCACGAACAGGCAAAACGTGTGTTTTTACGCATGGGTGGAGAGGAGTATGCAGCAGAAAATATACGTTCTATTGCCGAGGCGGCTGAACTAAGTCAGGCTAAATCCCGAAAGAGAAATTTATTTCAGGGGAAACTGCTGCGGTTGCTACTGCTAGGGAGTTTTATTGCGGTTTTTCAGCAGTGGTGTGGGATTAATGTTATTTTTAATTATGCCCAGGAAATCTTTACAGCTGCTGGATATACGGTTTCGGGGATGCTTTTCAATATTATTATCACTGGCGTGATCAATGTCATTTTTACATTCATTGGCATGTATCTGGTTGATCGAATTGGTCGTCGCGCATTGATGCTTTTCGGATCAGCAGGCCTTTTTGTGATTTATATTGCCTTAGGAGCATGTTATTATTTCAATTGCAGCGGCATTTTTGTGCTTCTCCTTGTACTGGCCGGAATTGCGGTATATGCGATGACCTTGGCTCCTGTAACTTGGGTAATTATCGCCGAAATATTCCCTACCGCTGTAAGGGCGCAGGCCATGGCGATTGCAACATCGTTATTATGGATTGCATGTTTTGTGCTCACCTATACGTTTCCTTTACTGAATCAAAACCTGGGAGCAGCTGGTACATTCTGGCTGTATGGTGGAGTCTGTTTTATCGGTTGTCTGTTTCTATGGAGCCGATTGAAAGAGACCAAAGGAAAAAGCTTAGAAGAAATTGAACAAGAACTGGAAGGATAATTGGCACCCGGATAATCAACTGAATCAACTCGACCTATATAAACCTATTAGCGTATTAAGAAAATGACAGAATTGACTCGTTACCTCATAAAATCAACAGTGGATCAAAAAGGGATCGTAAAAGCATGGGAGGAGCAAGTTGCTATTCCAACATACGAGATTGGAACGATGGAGAAGAATCCCATATTTGCAGAAAAACGCGTATATCAAGGTAGCTCAGGGGTAGTATATCCCTATCCAATCATAGAGAAAATTAGCGATCAGAAGCGAAACAAGATCTATCAGGCGCTATTTCTTGAAAATGAATATATTAAGGTAATGATTCTTCCAGCCTTAGGTGGGCGGGTTCATATGGCTTATGATAAAGTCAGAGAACGGCATTTTGTATACTATAACGAAGTGATCAAGCCGGCTCTGGTAGGGCTTACTGGCCCTTGGATTTCGGGAGGGATTGAATTTAATTGGCCACAGCATCATCGACCGACTACTTTTATGCCAACAGAGCATTTAATCGAACACAATAGCGACGGAAGCATTACGGTTTGGTGCAACGAAATCGAACGTATGTTTCGGATGAAGGCCATGCAGGGATTTACTTTGCATCCCGATAAAGCATATCTAGAAATTAAGGTTCAGGTATATAATCGGACAGCATTGCCACAAACCTTTCTGTGGTGGGCCAATCCGGCTGTTGTTGTGAATGATGACTATTTTTCCGTCTTCCCTCCCGATGTCAATGCCGTTTTTGATCATGGAAAGCGAGAGGTTTCCTCTTTTCCGATTGCTACGGGGACCTACTACAAGTACGACTACTCAGCTGGTGTTGATATAGCACAATACAAGAATATTCCTGTTCCGACATCCTATATGGCCATTCAATCGAAATACAATTTCGTTGGCGGCTATGAGGCCGGTGAGACCAATGCGGGGATGTTGCATGTGGCCGATCATCACATTTCACCCGGGAAAAAACAGTGGACCTGGGGAAATGGTGATTTTGGTGTCGCCTGGGATAGAAATTTGACCGATGAAAATGGACCGTACATTGAATTGATGGCCGGTGTATATACCGATAATCAGCCTGATTTTGCTTGGTTACAACCTTATGAAGTGAAATCCTGGTCTCAGTATTTTATGCCTTACGCAGAAGTCGGACAGGTGAAAAATGCAACAAAAGGTGTGGTGCTCAATATGGAGGTTAGGGAGCAGACCGCTCGCATTGTCTTATATACAACGGGGACGTATGAAGGTATACGTATTTTGTTACGCAATACGGCAGGTAAAATCTATTTGGACGAACAAACGGACTGTTCTCCTCGGAATATTTATACCCAAAGTGTTGCTGGATTGGACAGTGATCCAACCGAACTCCTATTGACTGTGTACGATAAAAATAACCATGAAATATTGTTCTACCAGCAAGAGGAGGCAAAGGATGCTAAAGACATACCCAAACCAGCACAGGCAGCATTGCTACCCGAAGATATTCGTTCTATCGAAGAATTGTTTTTGACGGGACAGCATTTGGAACAGTACCGACATGCAACTTATAATCCATTGGATTATTATAAGGAAGCGCTGCGACGTGAACCGAACGATATCCGATGTAATAATGCAATGGGTGTTTTCTTGTTGCGAAGCGGTAAGATAAAGGAGTCTATTCCTTATTTTGAGACCGCTATCGCACGCGCTACGGAGCGTAATCCCAATCCTTATGATGGAGAACCTTATTACAACCTAGGTGTAGCTCTGCAACTATCTGGGGATTTGAATGGAGCTTATTCAGCTTTCTACAAAGCAACATGGAATGCAGCCTGGAAGGACTCTGGCTATTTTGGTTTGGCACAAATTGATGCAAAGAGAGGCGATTGGAAAGCTGCTTTGGAAAAAATAGATCACTCATTGAGCCGAAACTGGTATCACCACAAAGGACGACAGCTGAAGGCCTCTATTTTAAGAAAACTTGGGGTAAAAGATGCCGCTTTAGCATTTATTCAGGAATCAATGGAATTGGATCCCTTTAATATGGGCTGTCGATTCGAATGGTACCTGTTAAATAAAGAAGAATCCATTTTTTCTCCTATTCTCGATTTAGCGCGTGTAAATATTCATAGTGTGATGGAGTACGCATTGGATTTTGCGCATGCCGGTCTGTATGAAGAAGCATCGTTACTGCTGGAAAAAACCATTGAAGACGTAAGCTTAGTATACCCTATGGTATATTATACACTAGGTTATTTTGCGACCCAGTTAGGCTTGCGCGACAGGGCAAAGAGTTACTGTGATCAGGCCATGACTATGGATCCTACCTATTGTTTTCCAAATCGTTTGGAAGAGATTGCAATTCTCCGACATGCCATCGGTTTAAATAGTGCTGACGCAAAAGCCTCGTATTATTTGGGCAATCTTTGGTATGGAAAAAGACAGCATCAGGATGCGGCAGACTGTTGGGAGCATGCGATCCAATTGGATGGAGAGTTTCCTACCGTTTTTCGCAATTTGGCTTTAGCTTATTATAATCGGATAGGTAAGAAGAAGGAAGCCGTGACTTTATTGGAGCAGGCATTTTCATTGGATGAAACTGATGCACGTTTACTCATGGAGCTTCATCAGCTTTACAAAAAGGAGGGCCGTCCTTATAAAGAGAGGTTGGCGTTACTCGATCGATATCCAAATTTGGTGACGCTTAGAGATGATCTATTCTTGGAGCGGATCACCCTGTTTAATCTGTTGGGCGAATACGAGCGCGCGAAAACGTTGCTTGCTTCCCGGCAGTTTAAGCCCTGGGAAGGAGGAGAAGGTAAGGTCTCTCGTCAATACACGATATGTCAGCTGGAATTGGCCAAAAAATCGATATTGCAAAATGAACCGCAGCAGGCGCTTTCCTTGCTAGAGGCAATTGATTATTATCCACATAATCTTGGTGAAGGTAAGCTGATTACCATGGAGCAAAACGACATTCACTATTATAAAGGGCTTGTCTATCGTTTATTGGGTCGGGAAGAAGAAGCTAAGGTTTATTTCTATAAAGCAACAGAAGGTGCTGATGAACCCCAGCAAGCCCTTTTCTATAATGATCCACAACCAGATAAGATATTCTATCAAGGTTTAGCCTGGCATGAGCTTGGTGATCCAGGGCGAGCTGAGCAACGTTTTCAATGTTTAATAGATCATGGAAAGTTATTTATTGACAAGCCCTTTAAAATAGATTATTTTGCAGTTTCCTTACCTGATATGGATATTTGGGAGGAAAATCTGGATGATAAGAATAAAATACATTGTCTGTATGTCATGGGATTGGGGTATTTGGGGAATGGGGATCGTGCTCTGGCAATGGATTATTTTGCACAAGTTCGGCAGTTGGATCCCAATCACCAGGGGAGCCAGGCTATCATGCATTCTTTCTTAGGTGAAACTTCTTTAAAGAATTAATTTCGTATGTATCGCTATATCATAGTATTCGTCATTCTATTTCAAAGTTACATGGTCTCGGCAGATGGACTAAATCGGCTTGACCTTGCAGGTGAGTGGAAAGTTCGGCTTGATCCCGAAGATGTCGGTATCGAGCAGGGCTGGGCTGGTAAATCGTTCGAAACATCGATCAAATTACCAGGAACAACAGATGATGCGGGTTTAGGAACCTTAAATACGTTGACACCTGCTCTTGCCAAACCTCAGCTTTCGCATTTAACGCGAGCACATCGTTATGTTGGGGCAGCATGGTATACGCGGGAACTTTCAATTCCGGCAGGTTGGGCTGGTAAGGAGATGATCTTAACCCTCGAGCGTGTTCTTTGGGAGTCCATGGTTTGGATCGACGGGGTAGCAGTGGTACAAAAGCAACGTAGCCTTGTCAGTCCGCATGAGTTTGACCTAAGCTCACTTCTGAAAACTGGGAAGAAACATCGGTTGACAATCCGCGTAGATAACAGAAAGAAGCTTCCAATCAGCGTTGATGATATGGCGCATGCTTATACCGATCACACCCAAATTATCTGGAATGGTATTCTTGGAAAGATTGCTATTCAGGCCTATGATGCGGTGCGTCTGAAGTCGGTGTACGCTAGCCCTAAACTAGCGAATAAGGAAATCAATCTGCAGATCAATCTCCGTAATAAACTAGCAAAAGGCATTGTCGGTAAACTGAAAATAGCGGTAAAAGACAATAGGGGTTCCCTACCACCGGTTGAAAAAACTATTCAGCTCTCGCCAGGGGATTCAACGATCAACCTAAGCTACCTTCTTGGCGACAAACTGAAACTTTGGAGCGAATTTTCGCCGCATTTGTATGACATCGGTCTGGAATTGGAAGCTGCAGATGCCGTATCAACGTTGTGTACCTCAATAGGTATGCGTGAGCTTTCTACTGATGGGACAATCCTAAAAGTCAATGGTGAGCCTTTATTTTTGAGAGGAACATTGGAATGCAGTATTTTCCCGTTAACGGGACATCCGCCAATGGATAAGGCCGGTTGGCGGAAAGTCTTTCTGACAGCGCGCGAATGGGGACTAAATCATCTCCGGTTTCATTCATGGTGTCCTCCGGAGGCGGCCTTTGCTGTTGCCGACGAATTGGGATTCTATCTTCAAATTGAGTTGCCAATCTGGGAGAATAATATTGGTAAAGATGAAGGAGTGATGAGTTTTCTCTATGAAGAGGCCGATCGAATAATGCAGACTTACGGAAATCATCCGTCCTTTTGTTTTTGGAGTATGGGTAATGAGTTGAGTGGTGATTTCAATGCGCTGAATACTTTGGTAAAACACCTAAAGCAGAAAGACAGACGGCATCTTTATACGGCAACTTCTTTTACATTCCAGCAAGGGCATGGTGTGAAGGAAGAACCTTATGATGATTATCTGATTACCCAGTGGACAGCTAAGGGCTGGGTACGGGGACAAGGTGTATTTAATAGCGAAGCACCCACATTCAATAAAAATTACAGCAATTCTTTGGAAGGAATTTCGATTCCGGTCGTGACGCATGAAATTGGACAATATGCTGTCTATCCAAATCTCGCCGAAATCAAAAAATATAAAGGTGTTTTAAAACCGCTAAACTTCATTTCTGTAGCAGAAGATCTGAAACAAAAGGGATTATTACATAAGGCCAAAGCATATACGATGTCTTCAGGAAAATTGGCTGCTATTCTATATAAGGAGGAGATGGAAAGAGCGTTGAAGACACCTGGTATCAGCGGGTATCAGCTCCTTGATCTTCAATTTCCCTGGTCAGGGAACGGCGCTGGTAGGCTTAATAGATGCTTTTTGGGACAGTAAAGATATACTTCCTGCGGCAGAATTTCGACAATTTAGCGCTCCAGTAGTGCCTTTGCTCCAGTTTGCGAAAGCTGTATATACCAACAATGAAACGTTCGAAGCTTCTATCGATGTGAGTAATTACGGCCAAGAGGTTTTGAAGAATCAGGGGATTAGCTGGTTCCTGAAGGATGGGGGGAAAATAATCGAACAAGGACATTTCCAGTCGACCATTGGAAAGGGACATCAAGGGCATGTGGGGCATTTAGAAGTGCCATTACAAGCAATTGGACAGGCGAAGAAATTGACGATTCAACTTAAACTGGAAGGTACATCCTATGAAAATCATTGGAATATTTGGGTATACCCTCAACAGCTCGCTGTTGATTTTGGGGACGTGAGTTATACGCGCGATCTGGCGGAAGCGATGCGCTTGCTGAAAGATGGGAAAAAGGTGCTTTTAAATCCCGATTGGAAGAAAATAAACGGTATTGAAGGGAAGTTCGTTCCTGTTTTTTGGAGCCCCGTACATTTTCCAAAACAGGCCGGTACCATGGGATTGCTTTGTGACCCTAAACACCCTGTATTTGCCGATTTCCCAACAGATAATCACACAGACTGGCAATGGTGGGATCTCCAAATTAAATCGACTACGCTAATTACGGATGAGATCAAAGGCGGGAATGCAATTGTAGAGCTCATTGATAACTTTGCTAATAATAGGAGATTAGCCTCTCTTTTTGAAGGGACAGTCGGGGCGGGCAAACTGATGATTACTTCGTTTGATCTGGAGACAGATCTAGCCAACAGACCCGTGGCAAGACAGCTGTTGAGCTCTATCTTAACGTATATGAACAGTACAAAGTTTAGGCCTAAAGTGATCGAAAATCCAGCTATACTATCGCAGGTATTACGCTACAAAGAAGCACAGGAAAAATCCGAACCTAAAGCGATCTATTAACGATAAGATCGCTTTGGAAAAATTTAATATGCTTGATTAATATGTAGAAATAATTGTTAACTTGGCCTTGTAATCTAATTGTTACCTGAAAAGCACAATGACCAATAAACTGAAGATTGGGAGCTTTAGTTATGAGAAAAGAAAATGATGAAGCCAATTTGATCCAAGCGCTCTCTATAGGGAAGCAGGCTGTTTTACCAAAACTTTACGAACGATATGCAGACCGCATTTTCGATGTATCTTTTCACTTGCTGAAAGATACAGGTTGGAGCGAGGATGTTGTGCAGGAAGTTTTCGTGAAACTGTGGACCAATAGAGAAACTATAAAACAGGATGTGGATCTCTGGCGTTCCTCTATGTATTGACTAAAAGAGAGTGTCTCAATAAACTAAGAAGCATCAAACGTTCTCATTCGGCCTTTGAGCTTCTATATTACCATATTGAACATCATTCGGATAGGGCCGATGGTTTAATAGAACGAAAGGAACTTGCCGATGAAATAGAAAATTACCTTGCTCAACTTCCAGAACAACAAAAACTTGTTTTTACATTAAGCCGAATTGAAGGAATACCCCACAATCAAATCGCAGCGGAACTCAATCTTTCTAAGAACACAGTAAAAAACCATCTTGCCAGAGCATCGAAACATTTAAAACAAGTCCGTTCTGGACGAAATCGGCTATTATCCTTATTTTTCTATTTTTTTTGAAAAGGATTTCATGGATTGATGGAATCCTCCCAACTGCTTATCGATATGCTAAACAGTTGGACTGAAGTTCCATTGGAAATTTTATACCTATAACAATTTCATAAGGATCTAAAAAAAAATAAAAAAAATATCTCTTCCTGTAGTCCTTTTCTGTTTTTGCGGTGTACTGAAATAAATACTTAGAAAGTACGAACCAATTTGACCATGCAAGAAGAAAGACTACGCTATTTGCTAACCCATTATTTTAGGAATACAATCTCTCGTTCGGAATTGAAAGAGATGCTCGATCAATTAGATCAGCTGGAAGAAGCTGAGTTCTCCGATCTTTTTGAACGTATGGGCGAAAGAGTTCCTGAACGCTCGGAGCTATTTAACAGGGATCAGGTTTTAAATCAGATCTCAAGTCGAATAGGCGGACATCATAAAGAGATAGGAGATGGAAGAAAATCAAAGCTGCGCTACATCAAATGGGGGGGGATTGCTGCCGCAATTGTTGTCTTTTGTTTTTCAATTCTGTTTCTGGTCCAACAAAGCGCGAAGGAAGGAACTTCTCAACAAGCCGTCTCACCAAGGGAAATCGCCTTGCCAGAAAACTGTGCGCCTATACTTAAACTTTCCAATGGTGACCAATATTCAATTTCAGAAGATCATCCTGAAACCTTGGATAAAAACGGTCTGAGCATCATTAAAGCAACAGATGGTACAGTGGTATATCAAGTTAAAAATAATGTCGAGGGCAAATCTGAGATGAGAACTTTCCTGAGTCCAAAAGGTAGCGCATTGACCGTGAAGTTGGTTGATGGCACACAGGTTCAACTAAACTCGGGCGCGAGCTTGACCTATCCAACACATTTTGATGAACATACCAGAATGGTATTCTTGGATGGTGAAGCTTATTTTGATGTCACTCATGACAGTAGAAAACCATTTATTGTTCAGACGAAACAAACCCAGGTCAAAGTGTTGGGAACACAATTCAATATTGCCTCTGATCTCAGCAAAACTAAAATCCTGACCACTTTAATCAAAGGTAAGGTTGCTGTAAGTGCGGGGCATAATCAGCAGATTTTAAGCCCTGGAATGCAAGCACAAACCAATCTGCATACGAAACAAATTTCCGTACAGGAAGCCGACCTAAAAGAGGTTCTCGCTTGGCGGGATGGCTTCTTCCGCTTTACAGAAGATAATATCGAGACTGTCTTGCAAAAAGTGGGCGAATGGTATGATATCAAAGAAGTGAAGGTGAATTCATCGTCCACCGATAAATTTACGGGGATGATAAAGCGGACCAAAAAGCTCTCGGATTTACTCCGGCAGCTGGAAAAAATATCCAATTATAAATTTAAAATTCAGGATGGGAGGGTCCTTGTTATGTAACAATGAGACTTTGAGCTAAAAGTAATCGGAAGTGCTCGCAACACTCCCGATCGTAGTTTAGCAATTAAATAAACCTAATTGAGTTATAAACCATTTAACACCAAACCTATACAAATGTATAAAAGGAATAGCAAAAGTTGCTTTTTTACACAAAAATTCTTTGTAAAAGCATTTATCAGGATGAAAGTATGCATACTAATCCTCATCATCTCCATGGTGCATGTTCATGCATCTAGCTTTGGTCAACAAGTGACATTGGATATAAAAAATGGACGTTTGGTGGACGTCCTGGATGAGATTCAAAAACAAACGGGGTACGAGTTTTTGTACAATAACAGTTTGATTAATAAACAGAAAAGAGTGACTATTAAAGCAAATCACAAAAACTTTAAAGAGGTCCTACAAGAGTTTCTGTCGGAAAGAAACCTGACTTACGAATTGAATCTGAACACGGTATTGATTATGGCCAAAGTGGGTTCTCCGCAAGTTGCTTCCAGCACCGCGGTGTTCTTGTAGCGGCGTAGAATAACAGGAGTTGTGTCTGATACGAAGGGAGCGCCATTGGAAAGTGTCACGGTTTCGGTTAAGGGGACAACTATTGGAACGAAGACCGATGCGCAGGGGCAATTTGCCTTGGAAATTGAAGATCAGCATAAGGTGCTGCAGTTTTCGCTCGTAGGATTTCAGTCGTTTGAGCGGAATATTAGTGCGTCAAATCAGCTGAAGATCACTTTGGAGCCTGCGGTAAGCGATCTGGAGGAAGCTGTAGTTGTTGCTTATGGAAAGCAACGTAAAATTAGCGTAGTGGGTGCAATTAGTAGCGTTTCCCCGCAACAATTAAAAACTCCCGTTGCTAAGATCAGCAGCGCATTGGCGGGACAGATGGCGGGCGTTGTTACGGTTCAAGGTTCGGGAGAGCCCGGCTCTGCAACGTCATTTTGGATACGTGGGGTGAGCAGTTTTGCGGGGGGGACCGGTCCACTGGTATTGGTGGATGGGATCGAACGTCCCATGGACCTCGTAGACCCCGAGGATGTCGAGTCATTCTCTGTCTTGAAAGATGCAACTGCCACAGCCGTGTATGGCGTAAGGGGAGCAAATGGTATTGTGATCATTACAACAAAAAGGGGAAAGAAAAGTGTTAAACCGAGTATCAATGCACGTGTTGAGCGCGGTATTTTGGAACCTGTTGTCCTACCGAAATTGGCAAATGCTGCTCAATGGTTAGATTATTATAACGATATCAATTTTGAAGCTTCTGGAAAAGCCCCATTGACACAAGAAGAGATAAATAAATATGTGAATAAAGTAGATCCAGATGTCTATCCAAATGTGGATTGGATGCAAGAGATCTTTAAAAAGAGAACATCAAATGAACGTTTGAATGTAAATGTGACTGGAGGAGGAGATTTTATTAAATATTACGTTTCGGGTTCTTATATGAAAGAGAATGGGATCTTTCAGCCTCGAAAAACATCGAATTATGATCCATCTGTGAATTTCGACCGGATTAATTTTAGATCGAATGTTGATATTAGACTGTCTCGATCGACTGAAGTAAACCTAAACCTCTCCAATCAATACGAAACAAAAAACCGATTAGGTGTAAATTTGGGTGATATGTATGATATTGTGCTCTACACCACACCAGTGGCAACACCTACCCAGTTTTCAAATGGCGCCTATGCACAGCCACAAGGAGGACAAAATCCCTATTATTCGCTCAATACTACTGGATTCTCGAAGGATTTCTGGAATAATGCGCAGTCGTTGATTGGTATCACTCAAGATTTTTCGGAGTTGATAACTCCCGGTTTAAAAGCGAATGTTAAATTTTCCTGGGATGCAAAGAACTCTTCGACATTAGACAAAAGAAAGGCACCAACCACCTATTATGTTGACAAAACAAAACCGCGGGACAGCGAAGGGAATCTTATTTTAAAAGATAATGGTAATGGCAGCGATTATCTTGCTTTAGCCGACTATCATTCGGGAGAGCGTGCGACTAATTTTGAAAGTTCCCTGATGTATGACCAGTTGTTTGGAAACAAGCATCGCGTCGGAGGACTATTTTTATTCTCCATGCGCGAGCGGACAAATAACTTTCCAGAACGGGATTATATCGCAGCATTCCCCTATCGTAATACGGGGATTGCTTCACGTTTGACCTATTCCTACCAGGACCGCTATTTTATCGAAGGTAACTTTGGCTACAATGGATCTGAGAACTTTGCGCCAAAGAAACGTTTTGGTTTCTTTCCTTCCCTGGCTATGGGCTATGTTATTAGTAATGAAGCGTTCTTTAAGTCGCTATTGCCTGTCGTTAACTTTCTGAAAATTCGGGGATCAATTGGTCGGATTGGTAGCGATAAAATCGGTGGTTCACGTCGATTTGCTTACAATTCAGAAATGAAGCTCGATGGTGGCTATTCTTTCGGCATTGGTGGCAAAAATTATCTTCAGGGTATAGCAACCGGTTATCCAGGGAATCCACTGGTTGCCTGGGAAAGTGCATTAAAGCGTAATATCGGGCTTGAGTTAAGCATTTTCAACAAATTGACCATACAGGCCGATTATTTTGCGGAGAAACGTGATGGAATTTACATTCTTCAGGAAAGTGTGCCTTCCATCGTGGGAATTAATGTAAAACCCTATGTTAATATTGGACAGATGCAAAATAAAGGGGCCGAAGGATCCTTGGAATTTAATCATCGCCAGGGAGAAGTCGGCATACAGGTCCGGGGTAATCTAACTTACAATCGAAATAAAAAATTATTTGATGACAAGCCGATTCCAAGATGGGCATATCAGTCTGAAATAGGACAACGCTGGGGACAACAGCGCGGATTAATTGCTTTGGGGCTGTTTGAGTCAGAAGAGGAAATCGCGCATAGCCCGATTCAACGCTATGGCGATGTGATACGTCCCGGTGATGTAAAATATCGGGACATCAATGGAGACGGCGAAATTACAGAAGAAGACAAAGTAGCGATAGGTGATACAGATATGCCGCAATGGAATTATGGATTTGGCGCCAGTGTATCTTGGAAAGGATTTGATCTATCGGCTTTTTTCCATGGCGTTGGACAAATATCCCGGATTATAGCGGGAGGACCTCTATATGGTCAGACTGGCAACATCTGGGGCTATGGACAGATCTATTCGGATGTCGCTGATCACCGCTGGAGTGCAGACAACCCTAATCCAAATGCAACTTATCCACGGCTCTCATTTAATATTGCCAATAACTCTCAGGCTTCCACTTTATGGCAACGCGATATGAGCTTTATCCGTTTGAAGAATCTAGAATTGGGCTATACGTTGCCAAAGCAGCTCACGGAAAAATGGAAAATGTCAATCGTGCGTATTTATGCACAAGGCGTAAATGTGTTCACATTCAGTAAGTTCAAGTTGTGGGATCCTGAACTGGAAACAGTTTCAGGAAGCAGCTATCCCCAAATGCGTGTATTTAATGTTGGTTTAAGTGTAACACTTTAATCTGAAAGATAATAATGAAAAAGTATATATACTCGATTTCCTGCCTATTACTGGTATTTTCCCTCGGGGCATGTAGCAAATATCTCGACGTGGATCTAGAAAATCAAATGACTTTAGAAGAGGTTTTTAATAAACGGAAAACCACGGAACAGTATCTGGCTCAGGTGTATGGCTATTTGCCTATAGAACATGATATGTTCAATGGTGAAGGCGGAAATGTTCCGCTGAGTGATGAAGCCTTATTTTCATGGGTAGCCTGGGTTCCATGGCTTAACTTTGCGAATGGGGCATGGGGCGTGACAACCCAGGATTATACAACTTGGGAACAGAATTATAAAGGGATTAATCAGGCAACCATTTTCATTGAAAATATTGATAGAAATGTGGAATTGAGTGCTGCTACTAAAGATATTATGAAAGCCGAAGCCCGTTTTTTAAGAGCCTATTTTTATTATCTGCTTTTAAAAAGATATGGACCTGTATTTGTATGGGGCGATCGTGCTCCCGATAGTAAAATTGATCCAACAACAGTAGATCGTATGTCTTTGCAGACAAATGTGGATTTCATAGTTTCTGAATTTGATAAAGCAAGTGCCGTATTGCCACAGGAAATAACTGATCAAGCCTGGTATGGTCGATTGACAAAAGGGGCTGTGATGGCCGCAAAATCTGAATTACTGCTGTATATGGCTAGGCCGCTATTTAACGGAGCGAAACTTTATATAGGGATAAGGAATAAAAGCGGTGAATTCTTATTTCCACAAACCGCAGATCCCAATAAATGGGAGCTTGCGGCCAAATCTGCCAAAGCGTTGATTGACCTGAATGTGTATGCACTTTACCAAGATAACAAAGAGACGAACTCTTTTCGACGTGCAATTAAATCCTACATGGGTATTTATTTTGATAAGTGGAATTCGGAAATTATTTGGGGAAGATGGTCTGATGACGGCTTCAATTATAACGTCCGTACAGCTCCACCGCGAGTTGTGACGATGGGCTGGGGCGGTTATGCACCTTCGCTAAAACTGGTCGACAGCTATCCGATGGCAAGTTCAGGACGCTACCCGATTACAGGTTACAGTAGTAATGGACAGCCTATAATTGATGAAAAATCAGGATACCAAGAAACGGGATTTACAGATAACTATGTACATCCGTTAGACAATTTTGCCTCCTTTAAGGCGCACAACAGTTGTGTCGGAAGGGATGCACGTTTCTACGCATCCATTTTGGCAAATGGAATGTATTGGACCAATCCAAAACCTCAACCCAGACAGGTGACATTCTTTGACGGCGGAACATCTTCGTATACGAAAACAGGGGACTGCGTAAAGTCAGGTTACTTGTGGCGGAGAATGAGTGATCCAACAAATGACATCGAAGCAGGTAACTGGGGGCAGTTTGCATGGCCATATTATCGTCTGGCTGAGATCTATCTAAACTACGCGGAGGCTTGCAATGAAAAACCTGCTCGTGATGAAGTGGAGGCGTTAAAATATATCAACCTGGTACGTAAACGGAGCGGCTTGAACGACTTGGAAGTTGCTTATCCAGAGGTTCGGGGAAATAAAGAACTCCTGCGGGTATTGCTGCGAAAAGAAAGAATGGTCGAATTGGCATTTGAAGGCCATCGTTACCCCGATCTGAGAACCTGGATGATTGCAGAGGAAGAAATGAATGAGCCCTATTATACCCGTAATGTTGCCGCAACTTCTTATGAATCCTCTTGGGAACGGACCAAAGATGTTTTTCCTGGAAAGCGAAGTTTTCAGGCCAAACATTATTTCTTCCCGATACAGCAAAAGCAACTGAGCGAGATGATCAACATTACACAGAACTATGGATGGTAGTACTTATTAAATAATACTGAAAACGATGAGAAATTATATATCCTATTGTGTTCTCCTGTTGACACTTTTCCTGATGAATGGATGTCAAAAGGATGATCGAATGAACAACATGGTCGACGACACCATTTATTTCAGAGATTTCAAAGAGAATAAAATAACGGTATTTGACTGGGGAAAATTTGATTATAATGTAACTGTTGTTAAGGCTGGAATTGGACAACAGGGAGCAAAGATAAACTTCAAGATTGACGAAGCGTACCTAGCAGCCTATAACGCGCAGCAAGGGACAAATTATAAGCTGCTTCCTGCTGACTGCTATAAAATTGCAAATACAACACTAGCCTTTGAAAAAAAGGATTATCTGCAGGATATTGCAGTTGCTTTTGATACTGAGCGCATAAAAGTGCTGCAAGGAAAATATAAGGAATTATATGTGCTTCCGTGCCGCATTGAAGCAGAGGGAGGGGTGTTACATGCGCTGAAACCTGAAATGGCAACGACATTGTTGATTCCTAACGTTAAAGACCCATTTTTGGAATTCACTTCACCGGGTCTGCAGCTTGATCAGATCAAACTGAGCCCCACAGGAGCTGAACAGGTCGTAGGAAAAGCGACATTGGTCACCAATTATCCCAATCAATGGAATCTTGACTATGAAATTGAAGTGGATCCCGTGATTTTGGACAATTACAACGGAACGGTATCAGACGATAAGAAGTTGAAATTACTACCAAAAGCGGCCTATCAGCTTTTACCCGCACCTTATAAAATTGCTGAAAAGGAGAATAAAACGAGTTTTTCATACACTATTCTGAAAAAAGGACTTATTGATGGAACAACCAATTTATTTGGGGAGTATGCGTTGCCTTTACGGATTAAGTCTGTTTCAAAAAATGGTATTAACCCCGATGCTTCGACAATATTGGTTCCAGTGTCCTTTCAACCGCCAGATATCCCCCGTAGTGGCTGGAAAGTAATTGCGGCTTCTTCCGAATGGATTGGCGGTGGTGAAAAGGAAAATATATTGGACGGTAATCCCGATACCTACTGGCATAATGTCTGGATGGGAGGAGAACCCCCATTACCGCATTATGTCATAATAGATTTTGGAAAGGAATATAATGTGATGATGATTGAATTAACAAGAAGGTTATGGAATAATGACTTAAAAGTCGTTGAGTTCTCGACTAGTAATGACAATAAAACATATGTTCCATTAGGAAAGATCGATTTTGGAACAAATAGTCCCAAATCAACGTTGGCCGTTAATGTTCCGACGACAAAAGCCCGTTATTTAAAATGTACGGTAACAGCAAGTAATCGTCCGCCTTCATCCGCTATAGCAGAAGTATATGTCAAAGGATTATAAAATGCATCCGAGATTAGACATAATACAACTTCAAGTATAGTCTAGCTTGCAATCTGGTAGAGCTGAAAGTCACTCCATTTTCCGGAGTGACTTTTTTGCTTTTTTAATATTTGTTCCTAAAATAAAAAAAGCGACTCTTTTGAAGTCGCTTTTTGTAGCCCGTAGGGGAATCGAACCCTACTTGCATTAATCTATTTATCAGCAATTTACAAACCGTCCTTTTCCCTACTCACCGAATAACTCACTGGTTTGATATACGTTTTAGCTGCAAGTGCTTATAGTACTAAGATATAGAAAAATGTATAAATTTTCTATATCTATCATCCAATTATTATTAAAATACGACCTAAATACATGATAAAATGTGTATGAAGCTTATTCAAACCCTAAATGATCCTGTAAAGCACATATGGCCGCATGAAATCCGCACATACCATGTACTCCGCCGCCTGGAGGTGTCGAAGATGAACATATATAGACATTCTTTAAAGATGTACGGTAAGGTTTGGAGCCCAGAACGGGTCTCGCAACCAGCTGACGTAAATCCATAATTCCTCCATTGATATCTCCTCCAACATAATTAGGATTATATTCTTCAAGTTCTTTCGGTCGCATAATATGGCGGGCTAAAATTGTATCTTTAAATCCTGGCGCGAACCGTTCAATTTGGTTCTCAATTTCTTCGCTATAATCTATTTCGGATCCATGAGGCACATGACAATAGGCCCATCCAATATGTCGATCGGCTGGTGCCCTAGTTTTATCAAATGTGCTTTGTTGGGAAAATAAGACGAATGGTTTTTCGACTTTTTTCCCTCGAAAAGTATTATATTCATTCGCAACAATCTCTTCGAATGTATTTCCTAAATGTACAGTTGCAGAATGATTGCAACTATTGTCTTTAAAAGGAGTCTTCTCAGACAGGGCCCAATCCATTTTAAATATTCCCATTCCGTACCTGAAATTTTTTAAGCGTGATTGATAGCCTATTGAAAAATTTAATCCTTTTATCCGCAATATTTGCCGTGGTGTCAAATCTAAAAATAATAGTTTATGATTTGGAAGGTCGTTTACATCTTCAATCCAAATATCGGTCTGTATTTCCCCGCCTAGATGTTTAAAGTAATTTACCATAGCATCAGCAATGGATTTAGATCCACCTACGGGAATCGGCCATCCTGATTTACTAGCAATGGCAGACAAAATAATTGCGATTGCAGACGTTCCAAAGTTTGATAAAGGTTGAATACTATGAGCAGCAAGACCGGCCCACAAAGCTTTAGTGCGCAAATTCGAAAATCTCTTTGCGGTCCACGTTGCAGGCTGAATCGCATCTAGGCCGAATCCCGAGTATTTTAGAAAATTAGATCGAAAAGTTAATGGAGCTAAAATCGCTTCTGCGTAATCTTCCCAATGATCTATAATTTTCTCAACCAATCGACCAAAATTTTGTCCATCTTTTCCCTCTAAACAATCTATGGTTTTTTTCAGATCATCATAAAGTGTTACTGTAGGATTATTATCCATTGGATGGGACAAAGGATACGTTGCATGGGTAAATTCTAGACCATAATCCATCAATGGTAGGGATTTAAAAAATGGCGATGCAATAGCCATTGGATGTATTGCTGAACAAACGTCATGTTTGAATCCATTCAATGTAAGTTCCTTGGTACGCAAACCACCACCTATTGAATCTGAACCTTCAATAATTAGCGTTGATAATCCGCTTCGCTGGAGTGTAATACCTGCCGCAAGACCATTTGGTCCAGAACCTACAACAATGGCATCATATTTTCCCAAATCTATTATAAATTATTAAATGAAAATTTTTAGGCAACGTAAGAATAACCCTAGTATGCTACCTACGACCTTTTAAACCTAATCTACAATTATGTGATCAAACCCATTTTATTTTATCTTTATACAGAATGAATGGGCGTTCTTTTTCTGTTGGTTCCTTTTCGCATAGCAGATACATTGTACCGGTTGGAATATTATCAAATATAAGACTGCCGCTTGGGCCTACAAGTTTTTTATCTCCTAGAACCCATTTCTTATCCCAAAAATATAATTTATATTCCTTCCCTGGGATCGGTGGGGAATTTATTTTTCCATTCGCTATCCGAGTACATTCTTCTACCTCCCAACCATTTTTCAATACATCCATTTGATCAGCCTCTGGGGACTGCGTTCTATCAAGTGTAATACTTATTCTTCGTGCAAAATTAGCGTATAGAAAAATAGAATGCCCAGACTCATCTAAAAACAATGGAAATTCGTTGGTGTTATCTTTGTTTTCTTGATACGTGGAGACATAATATAACAAGTTTCTATTCATCTTTGAAAAGATATAACTCTTACTTCTTTCCACTGCCATCACCGGAACAAACTTTCCGTTATTATAATTACTTATGTATAGTAAATTTGGGTTTCCTTTTATCCTGTTTAATGGCAAAATAATATCGGATACTTTAAAATATTGATCTGTCACATCGATCATCCGGGAATTTACAGTCATCGGTAAAAAGTTTCTTTGATTATCAAATTTATAATACGAAGTCCCTTTTTGTACCGAATATGTTCGCCTATATATTTTTCCCGGTAGTTTATACGTAGATTTTATACTATCATCTCCCATTTTAAAAAGATAGAAAGGCTCATACCCTCCAATATTAGCTTCAGTCCCAAGAAATGGTATACTTGAGCTGTCCGAAGTTATTAAAGCATTCCAAACGTGTCCTCCCGGAGTATTGCCCCAAGCTGGTGTAAAATCAATAGCGACAGGTATTCCTAACGCCCTAAAAACGTACCCCGCATAATTTGCCATTGTAACGCAGGAACCAGATTTATTATCTAGGATCTTATTTATGGTTAATGTATCTTCATAAGTATTCTTTAAATCGAATTTAAACCCGATTTTAAGTTTGTTATTAATAGAATTACAACTGTCTATCAAAGTCCTAATTGAGTTAATTCCATCAATCTTCCGTCTCTTTTGAATATTCCAAATATAGCTCCTCCAATCATGTATAGGTGAATCGTTTAGTCTATAAGGCAATACAAATTCTTTAAAAACACTTTCCGAAATAATTCTTTGATCTAAAAGATCTTTCGATGATTGATAGGCTAGCTTAATATTCTTGAGAATGATTTCCTCAGAAACGTTCCCACTATCTTTTTTTACGTCACCGTTCTCCGACAAATGAAATAATCCTGACATATTTGTATCGATGAACGTATAATAGCTTTCCAGTCGTCTATCGCCTTGGATTTCTTTTGGAATATTAGACTTTGTTGAGGTAACGCTGCTTGTACAGCTTACAAAGATAAATTGTAATAACCAGAGTATATAATTTCTTAACATCTTCACAAACCTTAATTATTAATTTTTGTTCTTTTTACATCTACCCTATTCCTAAAGAGCATTATACAACGAAGCTGGCATTCTACTAGTTCCTTATTATTATGAAACAGCTCGATTGTATCACCCTTAACCAGTTTCATGTTTTTTTTGCTCTCAGGTGGTAATATAAATTTATGTGAATTCTTAACGATAAATAAATTCTTTGTCGAAAAGTTCTCCAGCTTTACTTTAGCCTTTGAATTTAAAGAGGAAACCTCGAACTTTTCAGACGACGCCAGTTGTGTATGCCCTGAACTATATATTCTACAGGAATATAAACAGCTTGTCAAAAAAGCCGATATTAAAATTAGTTTAAGTTTTCTCATTCTATTTCTGTTTTAATCTGTTAATTGCATCTTCGCTTTCCGACTCTTTTCTTTCTGCGGTCTTTATTTTTTGCATACCTAAATTCCAAGAAACACTAAGCCTGAAAAATCTTGTATCATTATATTTACGCGTTCTATAAATAAGGCTATTATAAAGTACTGATGTCCTATCTATTTCATTTCTAAAAAGGTCACTAAATGTACCGGTTATAGTTATTCCAGGTTTAGTGAATTTTTTCTGTAAGGCTAAACTTGTATTATTGTAGCTTTCACTTTTAAAATAACCGTCACTCATTGAGCTGTAGTAAGTCTGGGCAATTTGAAAAACCCAACCATTTTTTATAATGAAAGAGTTCGTAATCCGACAATCGAAAAGAGGGGACGACGATTTTCTTTTCACATTTCTATAATCCCCATAAGCATAAGTAATGTTGCCTGTCCCGAGCAATCGCCACCATTTTTTAGGAGATAAGTTTAAATTTACATTTCCATAATATATATAGGCAGTAAAATTGTCAAACTGCTGATAAAGGTTCCCATTTTCATTAGCTAAAATTATTGTACTAATAAAGTTTTTCAAATATTGGCCACCAACAGAAGCCGATAATACTCCATTATTTGTCCATGAAACATCTATTGTATGGTTATTTTGAGGTTTGATGTTTTGGTTACCTTTAAAATTCACTGCAGAATTATCCGTAAATCTTTCAAAGGGGTTTAATTGATAATAATCAGGCCGAGTAAAAGTATTTTTATAACTCAAGTTCCAAACATTTTTTTCATTCAAATCCCATTGAATCAATAATGATGGTAGAATATTAAACCAGTTTATCTTTGTTTGAAGATTCTTTAATCGCTCGTTAGACTGTATACGGTTATTTTCCAACTTTATCCCCACGCGATAATAAAACTTATTTAATTCAGCTTCCCATTCCGAATATAGTGTATATGTACGTTCAGTATATTTAAACGAAGACTTTGAAAGATCGGCAACAAAAGCAGAATTTCGGTTTAATTCAGTAGTTTTACTCTCATTAGTTAAACTATTATAAAATAATCTAACACCGGTTATCATATTTCCACCCAATATTTTTTTTGAATATGTGGTATTTGCCACGAAGGTATTAAGCCCATTAGGAAGGGAATCTTGATATAAACTTTCCTTCGCCTTATTATCTGAAATAACCGTATTTATAGATCGACTATTTAAAAGTTTATTTCTATTCCGACCGTATTCCAATTGAATTTTTAAGCTTTGATTCGTTGTATCCCAAGATAGGTCATATGTTCCCTGAACGAAGAATGATCTATTCTTTCCATTTCCCATGGATTTAAAAATAAAAATGGAGTCTCCAGCAAGTAACCTATCGGCAGAGGGATCTCCGTTGTCCGAATTAATAGCCAGCCCATTCTTGTTGAACTTCAATTCAGAGTAGAGTGTAAGCTTATTATTTTTATTTATATCATATCCAAGATTCAAATAATATTTTTGTCCTTTTGTTTTATTGTCAGAATTCTGCATTACATCCCATATCATATCATCGTTATACTGGGTAGTAATATCGGATTTTTCATATTTTTTCCCATCTTCGAAATTAGATCCTATCTGGCCGGAAAATAAATACTTTTTAAAATCCACTCGTGCGGAAGCAATATTGCTAAAATATCTTGCCTTGATTAAACTGTTGCCAACTGTAGCCCTATAGCCGTCCGTTTTAAGCTTTTTTGACTTTACATTGATCACAGTTGCAACATCGGATGGGAAAGTACTATTGGGATTTGCAATAACTTCGATCCTATCTACATCATTTGATGGGGTCGATCTTAAATATTCCATGAGCTCTGAACCTCCCATATAAACTCTTCTTCCATCAATATACACAGTAGCCACCTGAGTTCTCACAGTTAGCATGCCGGATTCTGTTGTTTGAACAGTCGGCACCTGCTTTAACATTTCCCATAAGTTACTTGAATTCATCATTGGGTTATTCTCAGGATCTATTATAATACTTCCCTTTTTTATTTGCATAAATCTTTTCGTCCCAACAATACTAACCGTATCAATATTGATATTTATTTTGGACAATTTCATCTCAATACTCTGTTCAGGCTGGCTTGCTAAAACGATTGTATCAGTATCATTAAAACCTACAGAAATTGCAGAAAGTAAATATTTCCCAGATTTCGGTAAGAAGATCTCAGCATTTCCTGTTTCATCACTCTTTATTTCATGCGTGAAATGTTCTCCTTTAATTCGTATAGTAATATTTTGCAATTTTTTGCTGTCCTTATCTGTGGTATAAATATTTAGACGGGTCTGAGCAACACCTGAGAATGTTAAGCATAGAGCTAAAAGCAAAAACTTTATTTTCATTTTAAAGGTTTTCTTTGTAACATATTTTGAACTTCAATTGCAGCACTTTTTATCTCCCGTACGACCCGTGATTCTACTTTAATCGGCTGTTGGGTTATTTCCATCGCCGTACGTAAGCAATCCTGGTTCATCCCATTATTTTTATAAATATTCATCAAACGGTATTTTGGGTAAAATAAATTCGGTATTAAAACAGAGGCATATTTGTAATATCTTATAGCAAGTGAATGATCCCCAAGTTTTTCATAACTTTCTCCCAAATACATGAAAATGGTATGGTTGCTAGAGTACAGGCTGGCTTCTTTTAATACGCCGATAGCTTCTGTGTATTGGGAATTTTTCATCAGATATTTACCATAGTCGATTAATACCACGGGATCATTTGATAGTTTTTTAGCGATATCCTTATATGCATTTGAAATATCCGCATTAGAACTCTGTACATTTGCACTCTTCGTTTTTATTACATGCCATCGCAGAATGTTGTTATACCGGCTCAATATTCCCGCTATGATGAAGATTGAAATTCCAGATACTAATAAAAAAACGAGTGGTTTAGGTAATGTTATGGATCTAACCTGTTCATTCTTTAATGAGCCTAACGCTGAAAGACTAAAAATAAAAATGCATACAATAACCAATGTTTCAGAGGGATAAGAAAAAGTTCCCAGTATTGTCAACGAAATTATGGAATAAACAAAAACCAAATTATTTTTATCCGAATTTCTGCATAGGTTAAATATCTTAACAGTAATAATCGATAAAAGTACAAAACCGAATATTCCACCCTGAAGCAGAAAATCTAATATTTCATTATAATTTACGTTGATATAGGAAGCCAGATATTTCTCGGTAGCAATATTATGTTGGGAAAAGTACTCTGCCTGATACTGATTATATACTCTTTCAAAATTACCAAACCCGATCCCAGTGATAAAGTTCTGTTTAAGCAATTCTATTTCCCTGCAAATAACAAACCACCGACCATTAGTGGAATCCTTTTTTGAGAGTAATAAAGTAACCAATATAAAACATAAGCATCCTATACCAAATAAAAAAGCCGGCAAATTCTTTTTCCTAAAGCATATCGTCCATAAGCTTTTGTATTCAATGCACAATGCTACTATTGAAGTAATTAGAATCGATAAAATAGCGGTTCTTGAAAATGAATGAAAAAAAACTAAATACAAGATCAAGAAAATAGATAAGGCGATTGGAATAGTGATGATTGACCAACCCTTACTTCTTACCCGGGTAACAAGTGTCCAATATAAAAAGGGTAAAATAGCTGCAAAAAAATTTGCTAGAACAGCTCTATTTCCAAAGCTTCCAACCATTGTGCCTCCTTCTACAACTTGTAATAGTGCAACAAAGGCCTCGTATATCCCTAAAAGTGCAAATACCACAATAAGATTTTTTTTTCGACCTTCATTCCCACATATAAATAATCTTAGAATTATATAAAAAGTAGAAATAGCTAGAATTCTGAAATAATCCGCAATGACAAAGCTGACAGCTGAAAGAAAATACTTATTTAAGATATAAAAGGCTAAAAATATGAAAACATAAATATCAATTTTGTAAAACGTATATTGCTGAGCATGCTTGATGCCTCCTTTAAATAGTCCTTTACCTCCGATAGCCAATATTAAGAAAATGCTAATAATTGGAAAAAGATAATCATAAGAAAAGATTGGATTCATTTTTTACTTTTGTCAGAACTCAAATTTAAGAACGCAGTTAAATTTAAAATGATCATTAAGATTGAGAAAAAATACAGTCCTAAACTTAGTAATATACCAACATGCATTAGACTTATTAGCACTAGTACATAGCCTCGCCAAGATTTTTTCCATATAAATACTGGGTAAAATAGTTCCAGAATGACTACAAACCATCCGGCTAGTATTGCTGTGATTGGAAACGAAGCCATAAATCCATAGTCTATCTTGATCAGACCTGTAAAACCAGGTAGATGCACGGATTTCCAGAATGATTCTCCATTTCTCCAGTCTTCTCCAATAATTTTTTCTATACCTCCGGCAAAGTAAACTATGCACATATGGATCTGTAAAATTCTTCTGTATGGACTGGGGTTGACGAACGCCTTTTCCTTATAAATAGTTGCTTTATCAATTCCCTTTCCATGACCAAGAGGAAAAATTGCACAATAAAATAGGCTAATTGTGGTAAAATAATCAACACCGTAGCTAAATATTGGAGAACCTTTGACAATAATTAAATGTAAAATGACTAATCCTATGGCAGATAGTCTGGTTCGAAAACCAATTGCCAATGTAATACAGAAAATAATATAAAGAGAAATAAAGACAGTCAATAATGACTTCTCTGGCGCAGAAGTAATTTCACCGAGAAATCGCAGAACCTCATTTATGTTAGGTATAAACCAAGGCTTTTGGATTCTCATCGCGTCCTGGGAGATGATATCGTTCGTTATATAAAGTCTCTCAAAGTCTTTTAAACATGCTAGAAAATGGAATAGACTAAAGAAACCTATGCCAAGCCTGTAAACAAAAAAGAAATTTTCATCCTCGCCGCGGTATTTAAAAAATGACGATCTAATTTTGTCAAAATATACTGATATTTTATGCATACATTCTAAAACTCTTTTTAGTTAATATCGAAGGCTACTAAACTAATTAATACAGGCTTTCTATTTCCGGCAATATAGTCGTTCAAATTAGGGTATTTATATAAGTATAAAGTAACGGTCCCGTTAGATTTATCTGCGACAGACGATTGATCATAGATATTCTGACCAATTTTCTTCAGTACAATATCCAAATAACGTGTATAAAGAGTTTTCTCATTTGCTTTTTCAAGTGCTTTCATTCTTTCCTGAAAGTCGGATACCAGAGTCTCATATCTATTTCTAGCTTCTTGTGTAGATAAGTTGGGAGTATACTGCCGTGATATAATTTCTCCCGTTCTATTTTTTATTGCACATTCTATAATATAGCTGCTAGCTACATTTGGTGCAAAAAAGCCGTATCCGGCATCAATTCCTGCTATTATAGCGTAAGGAGTTATTCCGGGAGTATTTAAAAAACTTCTTACAGTTTTCTGAATTAAATCCGGTTCTAAGGAATCTTCCTTAGATACAGTCCTTTCATGAAAGTATTCTTTGGCAGTTGAATACCCTCCAAGGAATGTAGAGAATACTACGATGGTAAAATGAAATATTGTAAACAAAAAAAATAGGTTTTTTCTATTGTTAATCAGTTTTTCTTTCATTCTTATTGTGAATATCCTTCCCCCATACGGAGGAAGGAAATGATCAATTATTCATGGCTTTTAATGAACTCATCAAGAGACACATTGTCTGTATTCAAAGTTGCAAACGATGCAACCACTGTTTCAGACGATACTGTTGAGGTTTCTGCACTTTTAGTTATTGTTCCTTTTTTTGCAACAAATCCAGCTTCCGCATATAAAGTATTTTTGCCCTGCACGGCTTCATAACTCACTCTTTGAACTGCGGCTAGATCTTCAGAGTTGGAAAGAGTTGCAGGCCTAAATGCTACCAATCCTAGCGGTAAAGCGAAAAGGCCAATCATAAAAAATTTTGTTTTCATTTAATTTAAATTTAATTTATAAAATATTGGATTAATACAGCAAGCATCTTAATACCTTGCATATCACTAATATAAAATTTTATACCTTTTTAACCATAAGAAAAACAAAATACTACACAATAGTGTATGGGTGTATTAAACTAGATTATTTACCACATATAGCAAAATATAATTAATATTACAGAAAATATATATCACTGAGCAGCAATACTGCATCTCAACCAAAAAAAATCGTAAGAAAAAAAATTAAACCTATAAAGTACGACACAATGTGTAAACCTATAATCGGACGAGACATCTGAGCAAGCAGAAGTTGGGCAGAGCCCTACTTTTCTTGCCCCATTTACCAGAAATGGGGTTATGAGCATCCTCCGGGGATACTCTAAGGCCTTAGCGATAGCATAAAGCCAATTTTTAGTATACTGAGGAGTATACTAGTTTTCATTTAGCTCATATACGAGTAAATTGATAGGCTATATAACCACTTATCTATATATCTGGACTAATATGTATCGTAAGAATATTATAAATGGATATAACGTTTTTGTAAAAAGTTGTCCAATGAGATGCTATTATTATATTATGCCCAAAACACAGTGTTTTACAAAGAATATAATGAAAGTTTGATAAATGGAGAGTTGTTTTTGAAAATTTTTAAAGAAATCTCATTTCTTGCTTATGTTCTGTTATTCTTTAAACTCTTGCTTTTAACCTCTCATTCAATTAGTCTTAAATGTGTTCGAGTTTAGTGTAAATTCGAAAATTTCATTATTTTTAACGAAATATATCGCTAATTTGGAGTGTAAAATATTGATAATAGTATGCAGTTAAAGATTGTTGTTTTTTTACTATCATTATATGTGATATTTTTATTTTCTTGTCGATCAAGGAGCCATCCAACAGCTTTACTTCAAGAGGCTAGAAATCTTGCTGAAAGTTCTCCCCAAGAGGCTATGCGGCTAATAGATTCAATATTAGATCCCGAAAGTAATTTGGATAAGGAAGAATATATGTCTTATCTAGTGACTCGTGTCCAAGTTTATTATAAAAACTTTCGTGATATTTCTGATGATACCCTCATTTTCAAAGCCCGTGACTATTATGATACTAAAAAAACAGATGTTGGTAATTTACGTTTTCTAGCTCACTTCTACAGTGGCAGCGTGTTCCGTGATCAAAAAAATTACTTTAAAACTGTCGAAGAATATAAGCGAGCTCTTTCCATTGCTAAAAGTCAGGATAATCAAATTCACCAAGCGTTTGTATTATATAATTTAGGGGATCTTTACTTCGAAAAACGAACCTATAATATTTCATTAGCATATTATAAAGACGCATCTATAAAATATAAAAATGACAAACCAAAGCAAGCACTTTCTTTGCAGGCAGCTGGGCAATCATTTCTGCTGAAAGGAGAAATAGATTCTGCTTTGCTGTATTTTGATAAGGCACTAATGCTAATTAGACAAGCCCAGAATAAATTTGAAGAGGCAAAATGCTTACAGAATATTTCAGTGGCTCTATTTGAAAAGGGAGACTTTTTAAGATCCATTAATTTTCTATATACCGCTAGACAGATTGATCCGGATTCTACTGCTGAAGGACGCTATCAGCTTAATTTAGCGCGAACCTATAAAGCTGCGAAAATTTTAGATTCTGCAGAATTTTATAGTGGCAAGCTAAAAAATTCAATCAAGGATAATTCAGACATAAATTTTAAAGCCGCTGCAAGTAAATTCCTTGCAGAGAACTATATTGATAAAAAAAATTATCAATTAGCTATACACTATATGCAACTAAAGGATAGTTTAATGTTGCAAATAATAAGGAATACAAATGTTCAGGAACTAGCCAATGCCGAACGTAGGTTTGATTTAGAAACAAAGAAATCACAATTAGCAAATGAAAAAACTAGAAACTACAAACTTGGTCTGATCCTTACATTGAGTTTTCTAATTATTTTAATCATTGGTTTAATTGTTCTGTATTTGTCCCTCAAACACAGACGACAAAAAGAAGAAAATATACGCCAAAAGGAAGAGAATGTCAAACTGCAACAGCAATCTGAAAGGAATGAATGCTTAATTCAAGTTTACAGAAATCATATTGGTAACACCGCGACATTTAAATCTCAAATTAACAATCTTATAGTGAAATACTCGCGTAAAGATAGTAAGGATCCTAGAATTGGTTTTGAAAAAATAAGAGAAATTGTCGAAGATATGGAGGTAAATATTCATTCAGGCTATACCTCATTTATCACCAATTATCTCAAATCGTTAGACTTATTACAAGGATTCGAAATTGCCCAATTAAAACTAGAAGAGCAATTATTGATTACACTATTGCATGCTAATTTTGAACACACAGAAATAGCTGGATTGCTCCAGATTAAAAGTCACGCACTTACTACCCGAAAATCACGTTTGAAATCAAAGCTACAACTTATTGGACTTTTAGATTCACAAATATCCGAGATATTTGAACCGAACAAATAGCTCAATTATTTAGATTCGTACTTTCTTAAATTCAACCAATAGCTGATCCCATTTTGTTTAATTTGGCATTTGTGAAATTGTCCTTTTGTTGAATACAACCTCTTTAAACAGCGTATTTCTCCGATCACAGTACGCTATTTAATTCACTTAAAAACAACTATTTAATCGCAATCACCCGTCACATTTACCTCACGCTATCATTCCATATATTTTTAGACTATTTACCCCTTTATATTTGCCAGAGTATTAACTTATAATAACTAGATATGAAAGTAGTATTTGCTTTATTATTAAGCACCAATGCATTTTTTCCTTGCAAAGCTCTTAATAATTCTCAAGAAGATCACATTGGCATACAAGCTGAAAAAAAGAAGCAGGAAATTGATTGTACGGGACACCTTCCACCAAGTAGCCCAAATAGAAAAGGAGGAGAAGCTCTTAAGGCATTTTTAATTGATAACGGTATATTGATTGAGTATTATTCTAATGTTGGAATAGTAGATATCGTAATCGAGACGGAGGATGGCACAATAGTTCGCAGTTATTCTTCGAGTAGTGTGGGCGGCGATACCTCTATTTCAACTATTGGACTAACCACAGGTAGTTATATCCTAAAAATGGGTAATACAAATGGTTTCCTTACAGGAAAGTTCGACTTATAAAAATAACTAGAAAATATCAAATTCTAATCATGAACAAAACAAAATTTATAATAGCCCTATCTACTATGTTGTTAATTCTCTCATGTAAACAAAATGACGTTTTACAAGAGAATATAGTAGAAAAAGAAACAATAAAGATGTTGGCAAAGACAGCGTCTGATTCTTTGGCTACGAAAGGCCCAATCGTACCCATTGAAGTAAATCCTGACTCAATTAAATCAAGATTATTTGGTAAAAATCAGAATAAGACCTTCAGTTTGATGAATGGTTTATCTTATGACCCTTATTTGTCATCAAATATGTATGCTCTTAGGGATATGCCATTAACTTTTCAAGCCAGAGGAGGAGGCGCAAACTCTGCAAATAAATATTTGCAAACCAATGGGCGTGGTAAAGAGCTGGTTTTAACGTCCACAGATAATCCCTCGACAACAAATTTTAAAGTAAGGGTCTTACCAGCAAGCTCAGGAATACCATACCTCATCTATTCTTTTCAGGAAAATACACCAATAAGTGTTGGACAATATTCTAATGCCCCAAATAATAAGGTTTTGTTTCTTTTAAATGATGAAAGTGGATCATTATACAATGCGTCATGGGATTTGATTGCGTCATCAAATAATCCTGGATATTTTGCCATAGAAAGTCAATCTTATCTTGAACAAGGCCCTGGAGGAATGTGGGACATATTTTATAATGTAGTAGAACTAAAAGATGCGACCAAAATAGGATATGGTAAATATTCAAATAAACCTCAGCAAGAGTTCTTGATTACCCCTAGGAGCAAGTTTACGCTAAGCTCAATGGAATATATTAATGATTATAATGCCACTGTAACAAAAGGGCCAGATATCATTTTAAAGGGAAGCTATACAAACACTGGTTATTCTAATCTTTCGTATGATATTGAATGTTTGAAGTCTGAATTTTTGCCTTCTAATTTTTCCGTTAACAAGTCTATTAATTTCCAATTTGAAAATATAGCACAAAAATTTAAACGACCTTCGGTGCTCCAAGGGGTAATTAACTTAAATCCAGGATCAAATATTGAAGCTGATGTTTCTTTAAACTCAACTGGTTACACAAAAAATATGCTCACCAAAGTACCTTTTCTTATATCTCCCCGTACAAAAGTTGCGATAGACTATAAAGTTGCATCTTATACAGTATCTGTTGATTTTGTTGCAATCGCTACATATCAAGATCGTGAAATAAAGATAAGTGGACGTTGGACTGGAAGGGTGATAAGTGATGAATATCCTTTAAGTGACCACAGTTATATAATAACTGATATAGACACAGGAGCTCCAAAAATGGTCAAACTTCCAAATCCAAACTTAAATCTTAATGCGATAAATAAACCTTTGGCTGTCCAATAACAAATTGAGAAATAATTTAGCACAGAAAAACATAAAAATGAAAAAATACTTCATCTATATTGCTCTGCTTTCGCTTATCGTTTCCTGTAAGCAAAATGATCTTTTCAACGATACAATCAAACAGGAACACGCTGAGGATATCATACTTCAGGTGAGGAACTCAAAACTCCCGAAAGTGTTGTCTAGGTCAACTAAAAAGAAAAGCACAAATCAGTTCAATACGCAAAATACTACCGCATTACCAATAGATGCATATTCGGGTCGTGGTTACACAGTAGGGAACGGCATTCTAGGGAGCGTCGATAATGTCAGAAGACAAATTCTTGATTTTAATAAACTTCAGACAAACGGATTAATAGTAAAAGATCCCATTAAAAAAACCAATATCGAATCTTTTGCATTCTCTGATTTTCAGCGATATGCTAGTTGGACTAACATTACAAAAAAAGTATCTGCTGGATTTAGCCTCAATTTAGGGTTATTCAGCTTAGGTGCTAAGAGAACCACAACGGAGAAATTCTCGAATAATACGATGGAAACGTCTCGCAGTGTAAGTGGACAATTAAACATCGAAGTTCGAGATGCAATGTATCGAATGGATTTATCCCCAAGTAGTATGAGGAGAATCGCGTCAGGATATATGGATAGTTGGTTTTTGGATGATCTTTACAATTCTACGATTGTTGATGTTTTAAATACTTACGGTCCATTTGTAATTACTGGATATTACTCTGGAGGAAGAGCTAGTGCTACATACTATGGGACTCATAAATTCAGCGCCGATTCTACAAATAAGGAAAAAGATATGCAAACTGATATTACCGCATCTTACAAATGGGGAGGAAAGGGCGATACCACTAACTCAGTAAGTGCCAATTTCGGTTTTGGAAGAAATACAGGCAACGGTAGTTCATTTCAGTCGAACATTGAGTCGACCTCTTATATTATTGAGACAACTGGTGGAGCTTATGACTTTCAGGTTCGGACACCGCCAACGGAAATAAAAAATTCTAATATTGATCTTTCTCAATGGCTTTCTTCTCTGAACAATGTAAGTAATCATGCGTTCTCTGGGCTAGCAGATCAAGGACTTAACCCTATTTCTGATTTTATGTTGGAAGCTAATTTTAAACGAAGGTTGCAGGATACCCATTTAGGATATTTTAATACCAATACATTTGTTGAGCCGTTCATAGAAATTGTAAAAGTTTTGGTGAGAACAACAGGATCGGGCGAACGCCTCTACGATATTGCCGCTGTTTTAAATACAAGGCAAGGAGATAAGATTATTTTAGGAAAAGGAGCGGCAGCCAATGCTACTGACGCTGATTTAAGGGCAAATAATACACCCTCTATTTTTGCTGCCAAAAGTCAAGCGCTCGCAAATGAAAAGATGAATTTCTATCAATGTTTGATTAAGTCGAATGAAAGTACAACAATCCTACCTTTCTTACGGATTCCACTTAGTATCAATATTGCGAATGTTAGCGAAAGCCGAATGCTTAAATTTTATAACACTGAATCGGATATGTGGTATATTTATGATCCCGTGGGTTTAACTGCGTATTCTTTCTATTTGGACGATTATATACTAGAAGTCTATGGAATGAAGGATTGGTTCGATACATTGCAGGAAAAGACTATTTCCATGACGAATCTTTATCAAAGATACACAATAATTGGTTTGTAATTCAATGTTCTGCCAACTTCGTTGGCAGAACAATTTTTTATTATTTTTACATTTAATTAATCAATACAACATGAAAAAAGTAATGTACATAATGGTTATTTTGGTCGGCTCTATATTAACTGGCTGCAATAAAGATGAGACATCTAAACCTATATTTGAATTTAATAAGAATACTATTAAACAGACTGGATGGAAGGGAACACTTCGAATCAACTTCAAGGATGAAACGAGTGAAGAAGAAATCAGCATGCTATTTCTGGATGATAAAGTGGGACGATATGAATATAAAAAAACACAAACTGGTGGCTTTGACTATATTGTAGAAGGTAAACTATTAAGAATTGGAGGATTACAAAGCAGTAAGCTAGAAGGCGAATGGATGGTCGTTGAGTTCACTGAAAACAAATTAATACTAAAAGATGAACTATACTCAGAACAATATAACAAAACTTTGGAACTTACACGAGATTATTAACATAATGGCAATGCCGCTGTACCCCCAAATAATACCATTGAAATGGCCTCTACTTATTGAGAGCTCTTTCAAATTTAGTATCTCAGATATCCAATAGTTGTATCAATATATACATTAAATTGAACTATTAAGTGAGTTATTGAAAAATATCACTCTAGATAGCTCACAATAATTACACATAAATATCTTTGGTAAAATTAGGTCCATGCCACAACATTATTTTAAAGCAAGAAAAGCATTTGATTTCAAGCCTAGCCCATTTGCGATAGGCACTATCAAGGGAGTACCTAATGGGTATGAGGACAACCACTTCCTATTGAAGATCTATGGCCTAGAGAAAGCGGCTTTTAGTTACTATTATCAGTACCATCTGGAATATTACCTTTCCGGAGGAAACCGCTCAGAAAAAGAGTTCTTTTCTCATGTCTGGTATATTGTTTCTGATAGGATAGATTATTTTAAGGGACAAGATCCCTTCTCCTCAAAGCATGCGCTCCATATCTCCAATGTTATGAAGCTGGGAGAATTTCTGGAATTTCTCACGCCACTGGACAAATGGAATATTCGACCTAATGATATGCTCATCAAAGAGAAAGACGAAGAGATCGCAAAACTACGGTCAGAGCTAGAGATCCTACAGAACAAACTTGCCGATCTGGAGAAATATGAGGTCTCTGTAAAACCAATGATACAGGACGAACACCTCCCCACTTTAATTGACCTGTTGCAGCAGATGAAAAATCTTACTCTTCCCAACGGAAGGAAGCTATTGGTCAGTGACCATGAAAGTCCCTATTATAAAATGGTCTCAAAATATTTTGTCTATAATGGTAAGGATATACCGGTCAATACCGTCCGCAATTATTTTGTACAGAAAGACCCGAAAGATTCCATGAAGGGAGTCAGGATCCCCGATGACAAAAAACTATTCGACATTATTCCCAAAAATCAGGGTTAATGGCCGCCCTGTCTGATTATTGAACATGACCATCGCAGTCTTGTGGTCATCCAAAACCCTCTTCCAGACCCCAATTTTGTAACGGAGGCACGGCATACAGGCCTGCCCGTATTGTTCACAAAATTGGTATTCTATGATATTGGATATTCTGACAAAGGAAGACTTGCAGGTATTAAAAAAAGAACTGCTCGATGAAATCAGACAGATTGTAAAAGGAAGAACCTTAGCTGAAAATGGAGATAGGGAATGGCTCCGTAGCCGGGAAGTAAGAAAGAAACTGAACATATCGCCGGGCACTTTGCAAAACCTGCGGATAACAAGAGTATTACCCTTCAAGAAAATCGGCGGCAGTATGTATTATCGCAGCAGCGATGTAGATATGATGATGGAAGGAGGTGACGGCAATGGTTAATAATACGCATGCCCCTAGCTTTAGTATTTATTTTGAATATATCACGCAGGATAATAGATTGCTGCCTTCACATATAGGACTTATCATGGCCTTGTGTTATTTTCATCGGCAGGATAATTTCAATGATTTTTTTCATACCAGCCGCAGGAAACTGATGCATTTTTCGCGCATACGTTCAATAGCTACCTATCACAAATGTCTCTCCGAACTTGTTCGGTATGGTTATCTAGAGTATAATCCTTCATGGCACCCCACTAGAGCGAGCAGGTTCAGGTTTATCATGAACAATAATCCTGGCAGTAATGGCTAGGTCCGATGAAAACACAAGATCCGTCCGCTTCCCTATGGAAGTGGACGGCAGACTCGAGCACCTTTCCCTCAAACTTGGGCGGACAAAACGTCTGCTGGTGATACAGATGGTCGATTATTTCTACAGGAGCAAGAAGGATCCGGCCGATCTGAACGATGAGGTGCTGAAAAAGGAACTTTCCAGTGGAGTAAGCCGTATACTTTCCTTTATCAGGAAGCAGGAAACCGACCTATTGGTACCTGTCTATTCCATGCTGGATGAACTGACTACCATGCACAGACAACAATCAGGTGCGATAGACATTATTTCTGATGAACAGCAGCAGGCATCAAAATTTTTGAAAGCCAATACGGAATATCTCGGGAGTCTTGATAAAGTCCTTAAGAAATTACTTTTGGGGATCGCAGAAAAGCAGGAGTTAAAAGATGGTTTCAGAAAGATCCTTGAACATTATATCAGTCAACGGGAGACGCTGGGCTGGCCGGTCTCTGCCGCCAGAAAGGAAGAACTGGCCAAGCAGGTCAAAGAAGCACTGGATAAACTTTAGTCGTTATGTATATCAATATCACAGATTCCGAAACAGGGAACAATAAGGAAAGCTGCGGGAATCTAGTTTCTTATCTCGAGAAGGAAAATTGCCTTGCTGAAAACAAAGGATCCCAGCATTGGTTCAATGGGGCTAGCAATAACATCAGGCCGCATGAAGTCCGTATCGGTATAGATGGCAATATCGCCAAGCTGGGAAAAGATGACAGTAAGTTTTTTCTGATCAACATCAGCCCCAGCAGAAAAGAGATCGACTTTCTGCTAGCTGCTTATGGCGAGCAGGGTGCAAAAGAAAAACTGAAAGAATACGCGGTAAGGATCATGGATGAATATGCACGCAATTTCAGGCGCCCGGGAATAGAAAGCAATAAGGATCTTTTGTGGTTTGGCAAACTGGAAAACTACCGGTACTATAGCCATAAGGACAGAGAGGTAAAAAATGGCACAAAAAAAGTGGGGGATCGTAAAGAAGGACCACAGTTCCATGTGCAGGTCATCGTCAGTAGAAAAGATATAACAAACAGGATCAAACTGAGTCCACAGAACAAATCTCGGGGCAGGAATGTGGAACATTCAAAAAAAATGGGGCAGTTTGACCAGATGGCTTTCAAGCAGTGCGGCGAGACAGTTTTTGACAGGATGTTCGGCTTTGACCGAAAACTGAAAGATACATTGCTCTACACAAATACGATGAAGAACGGAAATATTAACCAGCAGGCGGCACTGCATACACTTGACAGACAATTGAAGAGTGGCGGAGATACGGCAAGGGAAAAGCAACAGAACGAACCGATTCTTTCAAAGGTGGACTTAGAGAAATTTCCGCAGCTAACAGGATGGGTACCTTCATTTGCAGAAGCCGGTTGGGGGCTATTGGATATCCTGCTAGCTCCAGTTCAGGATTTCGGAGGACATGATACTGTCGCTGCGGAAGAGGAAAGAAAAAGAAAGCGGAAAAAGAAAGGCAGAGGGCGAGGTATGCGCTAATAATAAAGAATTATATATATATCAATAACTGTAAATATGGATATCTATTGTCACCGCAAAAGCAAATATAGCCACGATGGTTCAAAGGTCAAGGGTATAGTGAACGCCCAATCACACTGCCCCTACTAGCGCCCTTGACCCAATTGTACCATCTTGCCTTTTGGTGGCCTAAGTGGTGACAATGGGATGGTATTTGCCACTCTAAGCTTTAAGAGGGTGAAATTGGGCAGTAATTTATATTTTTGCTCTATACAAATTTGTCCTATTTTTTGTCGGGTGTGGCCAGAATTCCACAAAATCAGACTTTTGAAGCTCTGTAGATAGACTGCTCCCTTTATAATCAAGATCATATTTGCTTATAATTTTTCTTATATCTCTAATTTCCATTTCGGTTCTCGTAGTAAATTCTGAGTCTTTCATTAAGATAAATTCAATAAGATATGGAATTGAGGGAGGTTCAGACAGGATTTTACCGTATTCAGTATTATTTTTATGATATGCCTCCAACATTTTACGATACCCAAAACTTGGTGTAACAATGGTTGTAGTTAACTTAATAAATGGTACATTGAAGAAATTACTGGCCTTTTCAATAGAAGGTATATCAAAATCATATTTTCCTTCTTTCACGTATTGAACCCACCTTTTAGACAATCCGATTATATTACCAAATTCCTCCAATGTCAGTCCACTATAGCGGATTAATATAAATATATTTTTCCTCGTTATTGTTGCACTAAATTTTTTCATGCAACAAAATCAAAATAAAAATAATCTAAAAAAGCGCAAATAAATTCTCTTTTTTAGATTATTATTAATATATTTGTTTTAAACAAGCAGTAAAATGGGCTTGTAGAGAATTGAATAAAAAAGTAGGATATTAATTAGACAATATCGAACTCTCGTAGCGGATTTGGCGATTTAGCAATGCGAGGGTGGGTAATGCGTCAATTTTCCTATCTTTGGGAGATATAAACTCCTAGGGTAGGGTTGGCGCTTGCTTCATCTGAGCATTGCCCATACTTTTCGAAGTATGGAATACTGAAAGTCACACCCTAGGGTGATGAGTAAAGGTTTCGCCAAAACCTCGCTGTAAAGATAAGCCGGCAGTCAATCCATTTTTGCCACTTCTTGGAGAGTTCTTAGAAATAAGAGCTGATGAGAACAATAAGTACACAGAATAAGCATCGTCTTTTATCATTGAAAAATGGTAATAGTGATGCTTATTTTGCTTTTGATGCAAGCAAAAAGTACTTGCTCCAAAAATTAGCCTGTCCTCCAGAATAATCTAAGTATAACCACATTCCGCTCCCTCTTTGTCCCGACCGAATCCGTCATAAATTTTCCAAGGGCTGGGAGCGGCTCTTTTTATAACCCTAAATAACAAACCAATTTTCATCGAAAAAATAACTGCATCATGCAGAATGGGCGGCCTATGCTCATTTTTTCGATCATAAACAGACCATATTATGATCACACATATACTGTTATTACCAAAAGATATTTTAACAACAAGGCTCCCTATATGGAGAAACTTGTTAGAATTATATATATTCATTTTCGTTTCTATGTTTAGTTTATTGTCTTTTCCACAGCCTGTCAGCGCACAGGCTGTGGTAAAAGACATCCCGGCCAAACCACTACAGATCAGCGATACCATTCCAGAGGAACTGTGGCATATACCATTACAGATAGTCAATCATCCAGACAAAAAAGATACGATTACATTGAACGAATACCGGGGCAAACTGATTATTCTGGATTTTTGGGCAACGTGGTGCGGTGCATGTATCGGAAGTATACCAAAAAATATAGGGATAGAAGAGGAGTTTCCCTCAACTTCGATAATTCCGGTTACGGAAGAGAATTCAGTCAAAGTACTAGAAACGATCAAAAACAATCATATTCTAAAAACGCTAAAGTTTTCATCAGTTATTAACGGATCCATATTGACCAGCGTATTTCCGCACCGATCTGTTCCCCATCTTGTGTGGATTGACCAAAAAGGAATAGTCGTAGCAATAACATATCCGAATGATTTAAATAGAACGAATATAAAAAAACTCCTTTCAACAGGTTCATTAACTTTCAACAAGAAAGCTGATATTCTCGATTATGATCTAAATGAACCGTTGACCCTATTCAAAAGACCTGACTTTAGCTCCGACCAGATAACAAGGAGCACGCTGACAAAATATCTTGCGGGTATACCTTCTTCCATAGGTATATCAACAGATACCTCTACTGGCAAAAGATGGTTTAAAGCGACCAATATGGGTATAAAAAATCTTTTGATGTGGACCGACCCTAAAACGAAGTCCATCCCTAGAAAACTATGGGACATAGATGATAAAATATACGATATTCTGATCGACAGAAAAAATGGGGATAGCCGCCAGTGGCAGAGAAATAATTTATTCTGCTATGAGCTGTTTGGCAGCCAAGATATTATTGCACTGAGAAAGGCTGTAAAGGAAGACATTGAGCGTCTTTTTGGTATTACAATGAAACTTGTGTCCAAAGACACGGTTCAATTGGTCCTTGAGCCATTGACTCCCCATTTCGAAGACTCATCCGAATTGAACGGAGGAAAGGTTTCCGCAGGAAGGATTGTCTACCTATTAAACAAACGGATAGATCTTCCTTTTGTAACCACGGAAATTGACAAAGAAAAGATTTACGCTATAAATGAAGAAATTCTTAATTCGGCCTCGCTGACCCAAATAAACAGTTTTCTAAAAGGCTATGGATTAAGATTGCGAAAAGAAATGCAACAGGTAGATTTTTTAAGGTTTAAAAAAGTTGAAGGAGGACTACTATAATATCATGGGTAAATTATTTTATAGCCACATTATTGGCTTCCTATTTGTCGCTATCTTTTTAAACCCCTTGGATGCCCAACAAGGACACATAAAAGTGTCAGGACGGATATTAGACTCATTGGGCAATCCGATCTCTGGAGCTACTATACACCTGATCGAAAGCGAAATCTATTCGCAGTCTGATCCCGACGGCACCTTTCAGTTCATCATCCCCAGGGAGAGTAAAGCACATGCAATCCTTATTACCAGAATAGGGTATGAAAATAAGAAACATATCATTAAGAATGGAGAGAATACGATTGTCATGCGGTCTGCCACTACTAAACTGGATGATATAGAGGTTTTTTCTACCGGTTATCAGAAGATCCCAAAAGAGAGGTCAACAGGCTCGTTTACCCTGATCGATTCCAATATACTCAATAAAAGAACGACCATAGGACTCCTTGATCGTTTGGACGGACAGGTCAGCTCGGTCCTTTTTGATCGGAGAAATAACAATTCTTTGGGGAATATGTCAAATATGAGCATTCGGGGAAGGAGTACAATTAAAGGAAATTCCGCTCCTCTCGTGGTACTGGACAATTTTCCTTATGATGGCGATATCAACAATATAAACCCCAATAGCATCGAAAATATAACTATATTGAGGGATGCCGCAGCTGCTTCAATTTGGGGTGTACAAGCTGCCAATGGAGTTATTGTCATAACGACCAAGAAAGGGAAGAATCAGAAAGCCCGAGCAAATGGAACCTTTAATTTTACAGTTGCCCAAAAACCGAACCTCGTCAAGATTCCAATGCTCGGGTCAGCCGATCAGCTTGAATTGGAAGAATTGTTATTTTCCAGCGGAGCTTATACCGATATTGAGAACAGTGTTGTTCATGAACCGCTTTCTCCTTTTGTGGAGCTGTTGATAAAAAGAAGGGACAACATGATCAGTGAACAGGATTTTCAACTGGGAAAAGAATATCTTAAGGGTAACAATATCGTATCGGATTTACAGCGGTCCTGGTATACCAGAGCTAACAGGCAACAATATTCCATGAACATTGCCGGGGGTGCGCAAACGCATACCTACCTTTTGGATGCAGGCTACGATAGGGCTGCATCTTCGCTGGAGGCTGTTGATAATCGGTTCAATATACGTACAGATAATACCATTGAGCTGTCAGGAAAATTTAAACTCAATGTTGGCCTTACTTTCACCAATACGGAACAGAATAGCGGGAAACCGAGCTGGGACGGGATTCCAAAGGGAACCGTGCCTATTTCGTCGTATTACACATTGTTTGACGGGGACAATAATCCTGCAATCTGGCCAGGTAATTTTAGGGAATCTTTTGTGGTAGAGAATGAAACCAGAGGGACACTGGACTGGAAATATAGGCCCATTGAAGATGTCGGATTTAGAGACAATGTTAACAGGGAAAGAGAAATTGTACTGCGGACAGGCCTTGAGCTAAAGCTGGTCAAGGGCTTAAACCTAAATCTGATTTATCAGTTTCTGTCAGCGCAGAAGGGAATACATAATAGACAATCCGTGAATAGTTATGAAACCAGAAACTATATAAATCAGTTTACAGAAATAACTACATCAGGAGATATCAAGAGACGGGTCCCATTGGGTGATATTCTGGACAATACAGAAAGCAGGCTGGCATCGCATAATTTCCGTACAATGATGAATTATAATTATCAGATCGGCAACCATGAGTTTTCCGGGATTGCGGGGATTGATGTTAGGCAGATGACTGGCAAATGGGAAAAAGCACGTACGTATGGATATAACGCTGCCGTTTTAACAAGCTCTTTGGTCAATTATGACGAAGAATATCCGCTGTTGTATTTCCCGGCACTGACATCTAAAATATATGAGGGAACCGGCTTTGGCCATCGGACAGATAGGAACATTTCATACTATATAAATGGTGCCTATGGCTTTAAGAATAGATACACTGCGTCAGTAAGTATCAGAAAAGACGGATCAAACCTATTTGGGGTAAATTCCAATCAGCGGTTTGTACCGCTTTGGTCGGCAGGGCTCTCCTACCTGCTGACCAGTGAGCCCTTTTTCGACGTGGGATGGATACAGAACCTAAAAATAAGGGCGACCTATGGTTTCAATGGAAATGTTGACAATTCTATGTCTGCCTATACAACTATGCGATATAGTACCTATCCAGATCCTTATAATGGAAAACAATTTGCGACCATAATAAATCCGCCGAACCCAGATCTAAGGTGGGAGAAGACGGCAATAACAAATGTAGGCCTGGATTTTTCCATATTGTCTTCGAGGCTATCGGGGAGCTTTGACTTTTACAGCAAAAGAAGTACCGATCTTATAGGTGATGCTCTAGTTGACCCCACCACAGGTGTTACGATCTCAACCACTAAATTTGGATACAGAGGAAATGTCGCCTCTATGAAGGGTAAAGGAATGGATCTTTCCATCAATAGTTCCAATATTCAGGGCAAAATTAAATGGAATACCCAACTCAACTTCAGTATGGCCAATGACAGAGTCACTTCTTACGAAGTTGAAAAAAACGGGGGAAGCGATATCGTAGGGAACGGACTGTTGATCTCTCCAATTATTGGGAAACCTGTATATGGCATTTTTAGTTACCGCTGGGGCGGTCTGGATCATGCAAACGGCAATCCATTGGGCTACTCAGGAGGGGAGCTGACAGATAATTACGGAGACCTTACTACAGGATCTAAATATGAGGACCTTGTATTTAATGGTTCCGCTGTACCTACTAAATTTGGCAATATGCGCAATACAGTTTCCATGGGTTGCTTTGAACTTTCATTCAATTTAGTTTTTAGGTTGGGCTATTTTTATAGATCTCCAACAGTTAACTATAATATGCTACTGAATGGTGCTGTTCACCCCGACTACCTAGAACGATGGCAGAACCCCGGTGACGAACTCACTACGAACGTGCCGTCCATAGTTTTCCCAACTGTTTCCGGAAGGGAAAATTTCTACAGGAATTCCGAAATATTGGCGCATAGAGCGGATAATATCCGTTTGTCTGATGCGATCATCTCGTATATCCCAAAATGGAATGGCAGGTTTATCAATAATCTCAGGCTATATCTCCAGGCCGATAACATAGGGACAATATGGCGTGCCCATAAAGAAAACTATGACCCCGATATATTATCAGAAATCCCTATAGCGAGAAGTTTCTCAGTAGGGCTCAGGTTCTCACTTAAATAAATATAAGATCATGGCGAATCATATAAAAATAATTGCTTTTTGTTTTTTGTTAAGTTTTACGAGCTGTAATTCATACCTTGACATCAAACCGGATAAATCCCAAGTGGTCCCTGAGTCGGCCGAAGACCTTTGGGCATTGTTGAACAATACAACCAAAATGAATATCTATTATCCATCATTTGGTGAAATTTCGTGTGACAACTATTATCTTGACGAAAATACATGGAATGTGTTGACTGATCTCGATGCAAGGAATGCATATATATGGGATGACCAGATCTTTCTGGACAGTGATAATAATGAATGGTCTTATGGCTATGTTACGATATTTACTGCAAATGTTGTATTGGAGACATTAGAAAAAAATAAGGAACAGATCAGTAGGCCAGATCATGACAGATTAAAGGGAACGGCTCTTTTCTTTAGGTCCTACGCCTATTTCCAGTTGGCCCAAATTTATATGGAGCCCTATGAATCAGCTTCTGCGCAAAAAAAATTGGGGCTACCTTTAAGGTTGGATCCTGATCTTAATAAAAAATCTGTTCGTTCTACAATGCTGGAAACCTATTCGCAAATTATGGAAGATGTGAAAATGGCAGTTGATCTATTGCCAGAAAAGACTGATGTCAAGACACTTCCAAGCAAGAGTGCTGCCATCGGTCTATTTTCTAAAATTTATTTGATAATGGGTGACTATTCAAAGGCGGAGCAAATGGCTGATGATTGCCTAAAGTCTACAGAATCAAAGATTATCGATTTCAACATGGTAAATTCTTCTCTGTCCTCTCCATTTAAGAGGTTTAACGAAGAGGTGATATTTCACAGTTCGATGCTTTCCAAAACCGTTCTTCGTTCACCAAGGCACAAAGTGGACTCCATTCTGATAAAGAGTTATGCGGAAAATGACCTGCGAAAGAAAATCTATTTTAAAAGTGAGGCTACTGGAGGCTATTCTTTCAAAGGGGGCTATGATGGTTCTTCAAGTCTGTTCAATGGAATTGCCGTAGATGAAATGCTATTGATAAAATCGGAGTGTCAGATAAGGCAAGATAAACTAAAACAAGGGCTTCAGACATTAAATTTATTTCTGGCCAATAGAATAGATAAGAACGATTTTCACCCGTTGGAATTGGATGATCGCAAAAATCTCTTATTAATTGTTCTGGATCATAGAAGAAAAGAACTTATTCTAAGGGGTACCCGTTGGAGCGATTTAAGGCGATTGAATCGAGAATCCGGTCTTCAAAACATTATAAAAAGAAAATTAGGGGAAAAAGTATATGAATTATTGCCAAATAGTCCGATGTATACGCTGCCTATCCCTAGACGGGTGATTGAAAGGACTGGCATGGAACAAAATTTGCGTTAACATAAATATAGGCAGGAAGTAGTTTTCCTGCCTATATTTATGTTATTTTTGGATTCAGGCTAATTGGTAGCCTCTCTCATAATTGTTTTTTCTTCGTCAACCGTTGCTAAATTGGGTTGGGTAGGATTTGAAGAAGGCTGCGCATAAATCGAGCAGATCTCGTCATCTCCAGAGTTGCATGACTCAGGAGAATTCCCATTTCCGTTGGCTAAGGTATAGTCCGCGGGATTTGTTTGATCGCCACCATTTTTTAAATGAAACCATTTTTCGCCTACTAATTCGGTCTTTTGGGCTTCTTCTTTAGCTTCTTCTTTTTCCGTAAAACTTTGAGCACCGTATATCATGCCCAATCCTAATAATGTTAATGTGCCAGCACGTAGCCAGCTCTTTTTTAATATACCCATAAGGCAAATTATGCACTTGAAGATAAGTGCGAACTTTAGTTTATAATGATGTTATTTTTTGTGCACTCCGGTTTTGCCTCACAGTTATGCGGTTGAGGGATCCTGGTCATTGGCCTACCGGTCTCCTTGAAACCAATGGGCCGCATAAACCGTGAACAGTGCAAATTTATTGGCATACCATATTCTCCGAACATGAACTTTGGGCGGGATCAGTCCAAATATCGCATTGATGCATATCCTCTGCCATATCGGTATCCAATAGAACAGCAATACTGTCCTCCGAAGGAGATGTCTTATCTGCTTTTTCGCTGCTGATGTGGACCTGTTCATGGTATAAATATTTTATTATATGTTTCCAGCTTCATCCATATATGCTTTCTAAAAAGCATCTAGGAAAAGCTTTAATACAAAGTTCAGGGTCAAATTTTAGCTGGGAAAGGAAAAAACGGACAACTTTTGGCCTATTTTTAACCAGAATGTCCGTTTATTCCCTTTTTGGGTAACAAAAGAGATACAATAGAAAGATCTACATGAGGGTTATTTCTTTCCCCCATTTCGGCAGTAGCTGCGATAGATACGTGAAAAGCTACCAAGATCCGTGTAGCCGACCAGGGAATATACTTCTTTTTGGGTCAGTCCCTGTTCATTGATGAATTTTTGAGCCTTCTCCATTCTTAGCCTGACACAATAGTCATAGGGTGTTGTTCCAAATATGACCCTGAACTTTCTTCGAAAAGTTTTATTGCTCATGGGTAGATCCTGTAGCAGCGACTGGATATCAATTTCTGGATCTGTAAAATTTTTCATTATATATAATCCTGCAAGATAGATCCTGTCCAGTCCCGAGCTGACCAGCATTTCGTGGTAAGACTTCAGGACCATAGCAATCTTCTTGCGCATTTTGAGCTTGACGATCCCGATATTGGCATCATTGAAGTCCAGTATCTCACCAAGTTCTTCTCCCAGCACATGATCAATCCTAAGGCGCGGAAGGATGCTGAACTGTCTATCGGAAAGCGCTATTTCCCTTAACGCCTCCCATAGGACCCTATAGGGCCGGACAATACTTTCTGTCCATTTCGGATCAAATGAAATAATGAGAGCCTTTACTACAGACTCTTTTACAATTTCCCCTCTGTAGACTCCGGCCCTGCTATGTGAGGGATAAAAGCTGTCTTCGTTTGCCGTGGTGACTTCGGCACCATCTTCTGTAGAAAACCTGAGATCTCCCTGTATCGTAAATAAAAGGAAAAGCCTGTCACGGTCCAACTGAAATCGAAGGCAGAAAGGTTCTTCTGTATGGACCTGTAAAAGTTCAATATGGTATTTTTTTAGGAGTAGCTTCCCGCAGAGGACTTCTGCTTTCGGAAAAAAATACCTTAAGGACGATGTTGCTGACTTTAAAACACTTTCCGTCCAGCCAGCAGGACTGCTACCTAAATCAAGTACGGAAAGGGGCTCTGTGGTAAAAATAATATCAAAATGATCCGTCATAAACGCAAAAAAATAATTGTATCCTGTTCTATTTGGGCTACTTTAGGAGCACGAAATACATTAAATGTAGGTTGTTACATTTCACATTAGCAAATTTTTTCGACAAACAGACGTCTGACCACCATAAGCTGCACGATTTCCTCGATATCTGACTTTTTCGCACAGCCTTTCTCCTGACCTGACAGCTGCCTGCTTCGTTTTCAGCAGCAAATTGGTTAGCTTTAGAAAGCTGTCAATACCTATGGTCGAAATAGGGAGCGATCTGGACATGCTGACGGGCAGAGAAATATTTTCGAAATATATTGCCTCAAAGGACCAAAATATAACCGAAGGGAATACAGAAAAACAAAACTTATTTCTATGGCGACCAATAAAAAATGCAGGGAAACCGGAAAGGTGATATTTGCTTCCTGGATAGAGGCCCGGCTCGTCATGCTCGACATTAAGTGGAACTACTTTTTCAAAAGGGACGAAACAGGCCGCCGCGTCAAGCACCGGCAGGGAAGGCCCACACAGCGACGTGCATATTACTGTACGCATTGCAAGGGCTACCACCTGACCAAATGGAAAAAATCAAATTTTAACTCCTATACCGAGAAAAAATGGAGAAGGGATAAAGGGGAAGAAAATCCAGACCTATAAAAGCGTCGACCCATACCATGATCCTTATCTCCGAAGAACTTTCCACTGAGGGGTATCCATAGTAAAACGGCCACCCTTTCGGAGCAGCCGCTTAAGGATTAGTTTATGGGATTTGTTTGAAAAACAATATCAAATTACACTTTTCGGAAGATCTTTCAAAATTCGGCGGGCCATTTTCCAAGTTCCTTAACAAAGCCTGATATTTCTGAAAGGGATTTCTGGCCTAATCCGTCCATGCCGGCAAGATCTCCATAAGAACAGTCCATGAGCTGTGCAACCGTTATTATCCCATGCTTGTGAAGGGCACTGACGGTCTTTCCGCTGATCTCCTGCCGGAAATAGAAGAGGTCGCTTTCAAGGACCAACTCATGGATAAATTGATTATCGCCCAATATCCTCTGCAATTTCAGGGAAAGGTTTCGAAGTGAATTGTAATCCATCTTTCGAAGATCAAGCCTCGTTTTCACATCTTCCAGATAAATATCAATTTCGTGTTCATTCATGTTTTCAGAGGGTTTGGTTATATATTAATGGCTATCTGTTCCGACCATTATCCTGCTCGAAATCAACATTCAAATTAGGTAAAGGTGGATAATAATTCCAAATTTATTCGACCAACTCCCATTTGACCATGCTCAAGCATTTAAAATACTCGATTAATTAAACCTGTAGGCCAGGTTTTTCTCAACAACACCTATTAGAAAGAATTTCTATTGATAGATTGATCCATTGCTAATAGAAGATGAGCAAAAAAACAGACGCTCAACAAGAGAACAGAATTTGGGCACGTATAGAAAGAAGAGGTATAACTGAAATTTTATAGGTTCAACTGTAACATAACGAATATTTTTTTCGTCTTTTTATATGAATTTTATAAACCATACTAGTATTTTCAATAATGAGCAAAAAACTAACTATTCCACTTTTTAGTGTATTGTTTTTAATTGTCGCATCTTGTAGCCGTGATGAACCATTCTACCCAAAACCTCAGCCAGAGCCGGAACCCATCATAGAATATGCTTGTCCAAAGGCAGATGATATCTACAAGATCTATCCAGATACACTTTTCGTTAATGCTAAAGGCCTATACGTCATGTATAAAGATAGGCCCGTTAAGTTGACCTATACGAAAGACATTAGCGCTTCATTTGCATTATTTACCTGTGAAGGGAAGTTTGATAACCGCAATAAAACGGTGAATAGTCCACTTTCGTGGAAGATCAAAACAGCCGAACAAGAAAACCGGGACGTAGTTTATGCCATGCAAGGAGTGATCCAAATCAACAAAGTACTCTTACCGAAGGACATGGATCGGATTTTGACATTTAAGGAAGGAGAAAAAATGGAATATAGTGTTTCCCTGTTAAATTTCAAGGAAGATATCATCCAAACAAGTAAAGTAACCTTTATATATAAAAAGGATTTACAACCGTAATCTGAAAAGGAAGCTGCATAAAAGACAGCTTCCTTTTGGGATTTATGCGATATTTCGACCACTGTGATCTGTTCTAATAAAAGTAAGAGCCTGTGGAGTACATAACTCAGCGATTTTAGCCTGATTTGCAGGAACCGGTTTATTCTCGATCTTTCTTTCCAGTCTGTCCATATCCACGGCAACCCTGTTATCCAAGAGTTTCGCATAATGCTGTGTGGTTTTTATGTCGGTATGTCCGAGCATCTTGGATACTGTTTCAATAGGTACGCTATTGGCCAGTGTAACCGAAGTAGCGAAAGTATGGCGTGATTTATGGAAAGTGAGTTCTTTGGTGATCTCGCACAGGTCAGCGATTTCCTTGAGATAACTGTTCATTTTTTGATTACTGAGAACAGGAAGTACCATATCTTTAGCTACGCAGGGTGGATAATCACGATATCTTTCAATAACTTCAAGTGCCTTTGGCAATAGCGGAATATTTGATGATGTTTCTGTTTTTTCCCTGCTTGTGAAGATCCAGAGTTTTCCGTCCACTCCTTCTGCGATATCTGTCCATTTTAATTTCTTTACATCGGCATAAGACAGACCGGTATAGCAACAGAAGACAAAAATATCACGCACATGCGCAAGACGTGGTATTTTGAATTCCTTTTCCTCTATCCTACGAAGTTCAGCATTTGTTAGAAACTCCTTCTCTTTAGCCTTCGCCTTGATCTTGTAAAATGCAAATGGATCTTCGGTGATCCAGCGGTGTGCGATACAGATCTTGATGATCTTGCGCAGATGTTTCATGTACTTTGCAGCCGATACAGCCGAACAGCCCATTGTAGAACGTAGAAAGAACTCGTATCCTGTGACGAAAGCATGGTCAATCTTTCTTGTGTCGATATCCTGCGACCTGTATTCTTTTTCCAGATATCCACCAACATGGGATAAAGAGGTTTTATACCCTTTGAGCGTATTGGGCTTAAACCCATTGCCCAAAAGCGCTTCAATCTGGTTGTTGTGCTCCATGAACACATCTAAGAATTTTTTGCGTTTGATATCTTTTCCTTGAAACCGCAGCTTAATGGACTCCGCTGTAATTTCTTCTCCTGCCGCTACCATAGCAGTATGGATCGTGCTTACTTTAGTTACGAGCGTATCAAGGTAACTGTTCAGGGTTTTTACAGCTTCTGTTGTGCCTTTTGCGCGGTTAGCTTTGGAATTCCATTTCGATGGCTCGCATTCACGTCCCACCGAGGTCTCTTTTGGAAAGCCGTCGACAGTGATCCGCATGTAAATTGGCTTGGGGCCAGTAACATAATTTTTTGGTTTCTTCAAGTAGAAGAGCAAGGAATAATTTGTACTCATGACAACATCATTTAAGTGAAACAAAATTAGCCTTGCAACTAAAACGGATCAAGATGTTTTATTTTTAAACAACTTGATTATAAGAATGTTATTGCCATTTCAGTGAGTAAGTAAATGAGCGAAAATGACTCACTGAATGACTCACTTTTTTCTTGAGAATACGTGTAAGTTTTGTAGATACTGAAAAACAAAAAAGCCTGCAAACGTTTAATTTGCAAGCTTTTGTATGTTTTGACTTTTAGATGTGTAGCCCGTAGGGGAATCGAACCCCTGTTTCAAGAATGAAAATCTTGCGTCCTAACCCCTAGACGAACGGGCCATATCGTTTTCGATGATGCAAATATAGAAGCTTTTTCAAAAAGCACAAAAAAAAAGTGCTGTCTGTGTGCTAATTCATTGAAATTGAGAAAAATTATTTTTTTAAAGGACCTATTCTACAGCGTAGGCGAGCATATATTCATTGAACTTCTCGTAATGTACGTCATATAGATGTGTATGTTGATCGCTGTGGAGTTCGAGTTTTAATATGCCCTGCACCTGGTAGTCGAATGGTTGTATGGTCATGTTATTCAAGAAGGAGACCCCTGCATTTCCCTGAAGTTTATAAATCGCTTCTTTAGCGCACCAGCAAGCATAAAGCTGCTCATATCGGTTCTCATCCTGTGCGATGAATGCAAGCTCCGCAGGTTTTAGAAACTTATGTTGGATACGCTCTACTTTTGTTTTGATGATTTCCATGTCGATACCCACCTCTCCTTTTGTACTGATCATAGCTGCGGCATAATCAAATGAGTGTGAAAGTGATATTTTTTGGGGGAAATTGGCGAGATAAGGCTTGCCATTTGCATCAGATGGACATTCTATATAACGGGATGTGTTTAATAAGGTGCGCAACAGCACACGGGTGGCAAGCCAATGTAACCGTCTTTTCCCTTTGTTGAAAGACCCTAATTTCGCTTTTTCACGTTCATCCAATTGAAGTTTCGACAGTAAATCGTCGTCCGATTCCTCAATTCGCCAAATTGCAAATTTGGTTTGGCTATCAATTTCACGTAGATACACTAGACTCATACCCAAATTTAAAAAACAAATCGCAGATTTTTGTTTTGAAAAATGAAGTAAAATTAGTGGGAGAACTGTATTTTTGAATTTGTATAGCATTGCCTGATGCTTTTGCTATTTTGATACACATGATTTTATCTGATAAAAGAATTCTCGAAGAGATTGAAAATGGCAGCATTGTCATTCAACCATTTGATCGTAAATGTTTAGGAACAAATTCCTACGATGTGCATTTGGGGAAATATTTGGCAACGTATGCAGACCGTGTACTTGATGCCAAGAAGCACAATGAAATTCAGCATTTTGAAATCCCGGAAGAAGGTTTCGTCTTGGAACCCAACACCCTTTATTTAGGTGTTACGCAAGAGTATACCGAAACGCATAAACATGTTCCTTTTTTAGAGGGCAAATCGAGTACTGGTCGCTTAGGGATAGATATTCATGCAACTGCAGGAAAGGGCGATGTCGGTTTCTGTAATACCTGGACCTTGGAAATTTCGGTTGCTCAGCCTGTTCGGGTTTACGCGGGAATGCCAATTGGACAATTGATCTATTTTGCTGTAGAAGGCGATATCGAGACATTTTATAACACCAAAGGTAATGCAAAATACAATGGCAAGACCATCCGTCCGGTGGAGTCGATGATGTGGAAGAATAACTTCTAATGAAAACGATTGGATGGATTGTATTAGCGACGCTATTGATTGCGCTCATCAGTAGCGTGCTTTATTATTTTGTTCATCCAATGTTTGGTGGAAGTTTCAAGGGAGCTCGGCTTGAACGTATGAAACAGTCCCGCAATTTTAAAAATGGTATTTTTCATAACCTCGAAGTAACGCCATCGTTGAAAGGCGATGTGAATATGGTCTCTTTGTTGTGGGATTTCCTTTTCAACAAGAATTCCCACTTAAAACCTATCAGTGTATTGCCAGCTATGGAATGCGATTTAGCACATCTTCCCGCAGATGACGTACTGATTTGGTTTGGTCACTCCTCCTATCTATTGAAGTTAGATGGAAAATTAATAGTGGTAGATCCAGTATTCAGCTCAAATGCTTCTCCCATACCAGGTAGCAATAAAGCATTTAAGATGTCGGTCGACTATGCGGCGATGGTTTTTCCGAAAATTGACTATTTGTTTATCTCGCATGATCATTACGATCATCTGGACTATGAGACTGTTGTGAAATTGCGGGATAAAGTCGGTCAGGTGATTTGTGGTCTCGGAGTAGGGGCGCATTTTGAATCTTGGGGATACAAGGCCGATCAGATCATCGAGGGTGATTGGTATGACCAGATAAAACTGGCGCCCGATTTTCAGGTAACCTTCACACCCGCAAGGCACTTTTCGGGACGTAGATTTACACGGAATAATACCTTGTGGACATCTTTTGTGTTAAAAACTTCTAAGTACAGCATTTTCTTGGGGGGAGATAGTGGGTATGGTAAGCACTTCAAAAAAATAGGTGACCAATTTGGTCCATTTGATTTAGCGATCTTGGAAAATGGCCAGTATAACGATGCCTGGCATTATATCCATTCTTTACCTGATGAATGGGCTGCTGAAACGAAGGATCTGAAGGCCCAAGCTATTTTACCCGTTCACTCTTCTAAATTCGCGTTGGCGATGCACGATTGGAAAGAACCCATGGAGAAATTTTACGATACGGCGAACAAAGAACAGATCACACTGCTTACGCCAAAAATAGGGGAAATGCGTATACGCCCCTTGGTGGCGGGAAGTTAACTAAGGATCTATTTATTTTTTTCCTCGATCCATAAAGACATATATTTTGTGCTCTGCATCGTGTGGTGCAATAATATCTGACTAATAAAGTTTTGTTGACGATGCCTGTCAATCTGTACTTTTAATAAAGATAGATTAGTCATAAAATCGGACTGATACTTTCGTTTTTCATAACGCTCGTTGATAATACGGGTACCATGTTCTTGAGCCGTTTTCCAAAGATCTTCATTTTCGTAGAGCTCAACAGTCTTTCGGCAGAACGTTTCGGGATCGTCTTCGATAAAGCCATTCCAGTCCAAATTGCCCTTCATGGCTTCTGCACCAACTTTCGTGGTGACAGATGGTGTACCTGTCTGCATGGCGTCGATAAACTTCCCTTTCACACCGGCACCAAATTGAATTGGAGCCACCAGTAGACGGTAACTTTCCATGGTCAGACGAGCAGATTCCGCTCGGCCCTTGATCAGGAAATTCTCTTTTGGGTTGTTTAACTGTAGTACTTTTTGGGTTGCATAGGCGCCATAAATATGTAATTCTACTTTTGGGAGCATCTTCCGTAATTGCGGCCAGATTTGTGTTTTTAGGTATTGTACCGTATGCCAGTTCGGCTCATGGATAAAATTTCCGATAAATAATAAGTTCTTGCGCTCTTCGAAGGTGTTCCATTGCTCCACATCTGCAGCAGTGATCTCATCTTCAAGAAAAGGGAGATAATAAAGGATATCGGGTGAAATGCGAAATTCTTCGATCAGAATCTTCATTTCGGATTCGGAAATGATCAACGAGAGGTCACTGCGCAATATCGCGGCAATTTCCCGTTTGGCCGTATTGGTAAATAACTCTTGAAAGGAAAAATCACCGTTATTTTTGACGGATGTCTGTCTCGCCTGACGCAAAAAATGCAAATCTTCCGTGTCAAGTACGCGGAGTGCATCTGGACAATGCTGTGCAACACGCCAACCATATTGCTCTTCTACCATAAAGCGGTCAAATACAACAATGTCGGGCTTAAGCTGCGCAATAAATTCATCAAAGCTGTTGCTATTCAGTACGATGGCCTGTTCCTGGATCCCGAGAGACTGTAAAGGTGCACTATACGGCGATTTGGCAGCAGCAGAAGCAAATGTAATCTGATAAGAGCGATTAACAAACGTCTCAATTAATTGCATCATACGGAAGCCCGCTGCTGAAGATGTTGGCTCTGGCCACACCAGTCCGATGAACAAAACCTTTTTCTCTTTCATGCCGGAAAATTACTGATTAATGTGAAAAGAATTGACGAAAAATTAACAATTAGTCATTTTCAAACGATTAGCTTTATTTCGTGTTTATACTATATCTCAAGGTTATTCATCATTAAACGATTATATGGCCAAAACTATTGCGCAACGAATTCGACATTTTTCACCAAAGACCTATTGGAAGGAACTAATAGCTGTTTTGGTTATTTTGTTGGCCTTTGTATTTTTTAGAAATGAACGAAAAGAGCTTGCTGCCATCATTCCACATTTGCGTGCGGCCAATCTAACCTGGGTTTTGGTCGGCGTTGGAATTACTCTCGTCTATATTGTACTTCAGGGATTGATGTATGTTCAGAGTTTTAAAGCGATAGGCCTTTCTATTAATCTGAGAATCGCTATTGATCTTTTCCTCAAGCGAAATTTACTCAGTGTGTTTCTGCCTGCGGGTGGGATTAGTTCTTTGGCCTATACCACAACGCAGTTGCGAAAAAGAAATTTGAATACGACGCAAATTCATCAAGCAGGGGCGCTGTATGGCTATGTCGGACTACTGACGGTCTTTCTGATCGGTGTACCTGTTATATTGTATACGATTTGGCACAATAAAAATTTTGGTGATGCCTGGATCTCCTTGGTGGTTTTGGGGCTGCTTCTGGGCGTCGTATTTTGGCTCGTTTGGTCTTTTAGAACACACAAAGGCGTCTATCGTTGGGTTGAACTAAAATTTCCTGCTGTAGCCTCTAATATTGATGAAATATTCTCAGGAGAGGTCAAGCTAAAATATTTGTTGGGTACCATGCTGGCATCGATGGTCGTTGAATGTTGCGGTATTGCCCATGCTTTTGTAAGTATGTATGCCCTTGGTTTGGACCACTCTTTCGAGGCTGCGGCTATTGCCTATACTGTTTCGGTGGTATTGATGATTGTTTCTCCTTTTCTACGGGGGCTTGGGGCTGTAGAGTTGACTATGCTGTATATTTTTAAAGCGTACGGCTACTCGCAGGCAGAAGGATTGGGCATTACAATTCTCTACCGGGCATTCGAATTTTGGCTACCTTTAGTCCTGGGGCTTCTGGCTTTTGCATGGCGTGGGAAACAATTGCTGGCACGTATTGGCCCAGCGCTGCTTATCTTCTTCTTGGGCATGGTAAATCTCGTATCTGTATTGACGCCTCCTTTGGCCGACCGGATGAAACTTGATCGTTTCTATTTGCCTTTAGAAGCAATTCACGCTTCCAAATTTATGGTGTTAGTCTTAGGCTTAGGGCTGTTGGTGACCTCGGCTTACTTGATCAAAGGTTTCCGAATTGCATTTTGGATCGCCGTAGTGTTTAGCGCCTTGTCGCTTTTTGGGCACGTGTTTAAGGCATTGGACTATGAAGAAGCTTCGGTTGCTTTATTGACCTTGATTTTACTGGCCGTGAGCTATAAGCAATATCGGATCAAGAGTAATATTCGCTGGGTGCGAATCGGGTTTATCACATTTTTTGTTGCTCTCCTAGCCATATGCCTGTTTGACGTATTGAGCTTCTACTTCATTGATAAACAGCATTTCGGTGTCGACTTCACCTGGCGACAATCTATCTATCATACAGCACGAAGCTTCCTCTTGTTTGCTGATGATGAATTGATGCCCCAAACGGCATTTGGACAAGAATTCCTGCGGATTACGCAAGTACTTGGACTTTTTTGTTGGCTCCTACTAATCTACGCGTTAGCTCGTCCCCGTCTCCTCGCAGATGAAGACTCCAGCCAATCTGAATTGGAACGTGCAGAACAATTATTGATTGAGTTTGGTCAGTCTCCCATGGATTTCTTTAAATTGGGAAAAGATAAGAGTTTGTTTTTCTCAGAAGTCTCGGAGGGATTTACCGCTTATCGCTTGGCGAATGAATTTGCTATTGTATTGGATGAGCCTGTCTGTGAACAGGGGGATAAGGAAGAGTTGGTCCAGGAATTCGATCAATACTGTTATGCGAATGGTTTAAAGGCCATTTATTACCGTGTTGATGAAAATAGTTTGGTTCATTTTTCATCCCTACGTAAACAGAAGATCACCATTGGACAAGAGGCTGTATTAGAATTGGAAACATTCAAGCTCGAAGGAAAAGAACGTAAGTCATTACGCAATGGACTTAATGCAATTCAAAAAAAGGGTTTTACAACAGAAGTGTTGAAAGCGCCGCAGGAAAAGGCAATTATAGATCAGTTAAGGATAATTTCCAACGAATGGTTAAAAGAATTTGATAAAAAGGAAATGGTTTTTTCGCAAGGGATGTTTGATGAAAATGAGCTTATTTTGCAAGATATCATTGTACTGAAAAATGAGCAGAATACTATCGTAGCCTTTCTGAATATCATCCCCGACTATGCGAAAGATGAGTGCACCTACGATATGATTCGGAAGTCTCTTGATGCACCGGGTGGTAGCATGGATGCATTGATTGTTGAACTTATTGCGTATGCTAAGGCCAAAAAGTACGTCTATCTAAATTTGGGCATGGTACCGATGACGGGCTTGGGGGCGACAGATAGTCCCGCAGAAAAGATTATGAAGTTTGCTTCAACACGATTGGGCAACTTTAAACATTACCATAGTCTGCGCGACTTTAAAGAGAAGTATGCGACATTTTGGGAAAATAAATACCTTATATTTGATAATGATTTTGATCTCATACAACTTCCTGTAGCACTGGTCAAAGTAATGAAACCGAACGAATAGATTCATGTAGATGCTGTACAGATGAAAAAAATAGCTACCTTATTAATAATTGCTGGCATGGCGTTTCATGCGTTTGCACAACAGCGTTTGATTGACATGAAATATTGGAACAATAAAGCTGCATTACCTTTGGTTCTCTATCTGAGTGGCGATGGTGGATTTAATTCATTCTCTAACAAGCTTTGTGAGCTGATTGCTGGAGTAGGATATACTGTAGCAGCGATCGATTCGAAAACCTATTTCTGGAAGAAGAAAAGCCCGAGTGAGATTGCTGCCGATGTTTCGAATACACTGAAAAACGTACTCTTAGCACGGCAAAATATGCATCTTTTTGTAGTGGGGTATTCATTTGGCGCAGACGCGGTTCCTTTTATTATTAATCGCCTGGATCCCGTCATTAAGAAGAACCTAAAGAGTGTTGTCCTGCTGGAACCATCTGTGTCAACAGATTTGGAGATTCATATAGCGGATATTTTGGGTCGGAGTAATACAAAACGGAGTCTTGACGTGATCGCGGAAATCAATCGAATGGGTGCAGTCAAAACGGGCGTTATTCTTGGTGATGATGAAGCTGATTTCCCGATACAGAAGATAACACTTAAGAATTTTACAAAAAAATACCTCTCCGGCGGGCATCATTTTAGTGGCAATGCAGACCAGGTCGCGAAGAATACTGTTGCACTCTTTTAGCCGAGGAGCCTAGTATAACTTTGTTGATGGTCAGATCAAGTAGGCGACCAAATAGACAGCTCTTTATTTTTTTGTGATCCAGGGTATGGTGCGGTATCATTTTCTTATCCTAGATCAAATAATTCAGGGAAAGAAGGTGTTACTTTTGAATGACTTATAAAATAGATAAAAATGGAATTAGGAATAGGAATGTTTGGCGACTCGAGGATAGATCCTGTTACAGGTCAAATCCAGGCAGCACAAGATAGAATGAAAGAAATTATCGAAGAGATCAAGCTTATGGATCAAGTAGGATTGGATTTCTTTGGAATAGGGGAGCATCACCGTGCAGATTATGCGGTTGCAGCACCCGAAATTATCTTGGCTGCGGCTTCTACCGTTACCAAAAATATTAAATTGGGCAGTGCAGTTTCGGTATTAAGTTCTGCCGATCCGGTTAAATTATTTCAGGATTTCGCAGCCGTCGATCTTTTATCCGATGGACGTGCTGAGCTCATGGCAGGAAGAGGATCCTTCATTGAATCCTTCCCTTTATTTGGTTATGATCTAAAAGATTATTCCGAGTTGTTTGAGGAGAAACTAGAGCTTTTACTTCGCCTGAACAAGCAAAATCCGATAACTTGGCGCGGTAATTTTAGAGCACCATTAATCAATCAGGAAGTTTTCCCACGACCTAAAAATGGATCACTACCGATTTGGGTTGCAGTAGGTGGCACAACATCTTCTGTGATCCGTGCCGGAAAGTTGGGCTTACCGGTTATGTTTGCCATCATCGGCGGGATGTATGAAAGCTTCGATCATTTATTTGACATGTACCGTCAAGCATATGAGGATAATGGGCATGATATGGCTAATTTTCAGGTCGGAGTACACATGCATGCGTTCTTTGGCGATAACAACGCGCAGGTAGCAGACTACTATTATCCGATTTATTCGGCACAGATGGATCGTATCGGTGCAAGTCGTGGATGGCCGCCATACCAACGCACACAATATGACTTCGGAAGGTCTTCCAGAGGACACCTTATTGTTGGGGATGCTGCTTATGCCGTAGATAAAATATTGCAAATACAGGAGAAATTTGGATTGACACGCTTCTCTGCACATATGGATGTGGGCGCCCCTGGGCATAAAGAAATGCTGCGTTCTATAGAGATTTTTGGTGAGAAAATAGCACCTGAAATTCGAAAGGCTCTTCATAAAGATGCCTAAAGAGCGATTATCATTTTTTTAACGCTGAGATATTCGCTACCTTTGTGTCGTAAATCATTTTAGAGAGTAAGATGCTTGGATTAAAGTTGTTGACAGATCCGCGATGGGCAAACATTGCAGAAGGAAATTTAGAAGAGATTTTGACAGATCATGCCTGGTGTGAACAAAAGGCTGCTTCAAATGCCATATCCTTAATTACCAACAACTCAGAACACGAAGATTTGGTGCATGAGCTGACAGCAATCGCAATCGAAGAAATGGAACATTTTAAGATGGTTATTGATATCATCAAAGAACGTGGCTATACCTTGGGTCGTGAACGGAAAGATGATTATGTCGGTCAATTGATGAAATTCTCTAAAAAGGATGGCAGTAGAAATATGGCTTTTATTGACCGTTTATTATTCGCGGCGATGATTGAAGCCCGTAGCTGCGAACGTTTTAGAGTGCTTTCACAAAATATTCAAGATAAAGATCTTGCGAAGTTTTACTATGATTTAATGGTGTCTGAGGCAAATCATTACACCACATTTCTAAATTTTGCACGCAAATATTCCGTAGACGTCGACGTAGAAAAGCGTTGGAAGGAGTGGTTGGAATTTGAAGGGAAGCTAATTCAGTCGTACGGAAGTAAAGAAGCCATTCATGGCTAATTGAACCTCGCTCCTACCTATTTTAAAACACATACATAACAGTTGTCCCGTTCTATTTCTTAGAACGGGATTTTTTGTCACTTATTTATTCTTATCTTTGTACCGTGATTGAAAAAAGTAAAATAATAGATATCAGGAGTTTGTCTTTGGATCAGATCAAAGATCAACTTACCGCGTTGGGGGAGCAGGGCTTTCGTGCGAAGCAGATTTATGAATGGATTTGGGTGAAATCTTGCGTAGATTTTGATCAGATGAGTAATTTGAGTAAGCCCCTTCGTGAGAAGCTGAAAGCGAATTTTACGATCAATGCAGTTACAGTCAAAGAATCTCAGATCAGCTCAGATAAAACAATTAAAAGTAGTTTTTGGCTCTATGACAACAACATCATTGAAGGGGTGTTAATACCTGCTCCGGAACGAATGACCGCTTGTGTCAGCTCACAGGTGGGCTGTAGCTTAACCTGTAAGTTCTGTGCAACAGGTTATATGGACCGTAAACGGAACCTTAATGCCGATGAGATCTATGATCAAGTCGTTCTTATCAGCAAGCAAGCCGAAGAGCACTATGGGCAGCCACTGACAAATATCGTTTATATGGGGATGGGCGAGCCCTTGTTGAATTATGCCAATATGATGAAGTCTGTTGAGCGCATTACAGCGCCAGATGGATTGAATATGGCCGCCAAGCGGATCACGGTGTCCACAGCGGGTATCGCAAAAATGATTAAGAAATTGGGTGATGATCAGGTACGTTTTAACCTAGCACTTTCTTTGCATGCGGCAAATGACAAAAAACGGAATGAAATTATGCCTATCAATGAGCAGAACTCACTGAAAGCATTGGCAGAAGCACTCAAATATTTTTATGCGAAAACAAAGAGCCCAATTACATTTGAATATATTGTCTTTAACAATTTCAATGATGAGTTGGAGGATGCAAAAGAACTGGCCAAGTTCTGTAAACATGTTCCTTGTAAGGTCAACCTGATTGAATACAATCCTATCGCACTGGCCGATTTCCTGAATGCTGAAGCAGATAAAATCGAGGTATTTGCAAATTATTTAAAAAGCCAAGGTATCATCACGAATGTGAGACGTAGCCGTGGTAAAGATATCGATGCAGCCTGCGGACAATTAGCAATTAAAGATAAGGAAAAAGAGGAATCCGAAGCATAATCTGAAGGATAGTTCCTATCTTTAATAGGGAATTAACCAGATGAAATCCGAATTAAATAAGGTTTTTAGCGATTTTATAGCCATATTTTTTCCAAGGGAATGTGGCTGTTGCGGCTGTGTGCTAAAATATCAGGAAAAGTTTGTCTGTACAGCATGCGATTTCCATTTGCCTTATACTAACTTTCACGAATATTCGGATAATGATACCGCAAGACAGCTCTGGGGGAAAGCTCCTGTGGAAGAGGCCTGTTCATTCTTATTATTGCAAAAGGATAGTCGCGTAGAGCGCCTCATTTATCAGATTAAATACAATAACCAACCTTTTCTTGCAGAATATTTTGGTTATCTATACGGCTTAAAATTAATCAAAATAAAGGCCTATCAGGATATCAATTGTATTGTTCCTGTGCCATTGCACCGTAGCAAATTCCGAAAAAGAGGCTACAACCAATCCACTTACTTCGGAAGAGGGTTGTCCAGAGCAATGGGAATCCCCTTGCGGGAAGATATTTTAGTCAGGAAGAAAGCGACAATGAGCCAAACGGGTAAGGGGCGGATCGACCGGTACGACAATGTAAGTGATATTTTCGATTACAAAGGCACTATGTTGCCGGCTAACGTACATATCCTTGTGGTTGACGATGTATTGACCACGGGAGCAACGGTTGTTTCAGCAGCATTGACACTCTTAGATGCAGTTGATTGCAGGGTATCTGTTGCTACGCTGGCAAGAGCCTAGTTCGAAAGTCTATCCCATAACTTATACCCTTCTCCGTCCGGATAAAGCGAATTTCAATAATTACGGTAACCACTATTACGAGCAGGCCATGCCTTCAATAGTAATGACTAGGTCAAAACGAATTCAACACGTTATTTGCGACGTCGGTTGACATAGTTTAGGAGATAGGCAAATCCTGCCATGCCGATTCCGATGCTGTCTGCAAATAAATCCCACCAGTCACCGCTGCGATACGTAAAAATATAAAGCTGAAGTAACTCTGTCAGTCCTGCAAATAAAAAACCAAGGATGGAAACGACAAAGATTGGAAGCCAACGGGTCGGTTTACCATGGAATTGCTGGATTACACCGTTGTATAGCAATGTACAGAAAACAAAGAACATCCCACAATGGACTAATTTATCCATACCTGGATAGGCGGGAACTGCATCAAAATTATTGCCCGGGAGGGTGCATAAAACAATAACTATTATGGCCCAAATAAAACACCACTTATAGTCTAATAAGATTTTAATCATGGCGATAAATATCCAAAAATTTCCTGATAGAAATAAAAATATTATTTATTTAAAAATTATTTCACTGTAAATCAGTTGTTTAGTTATATTGTTTTGTTTTATATGGTACTATGTATTGCATGGTACCATAAAATACATATATCTTTGTATTGTTATGATAGCTGAAAATACACAAATCCAAATGAGGAAGGGGATACTTGAATATTGTATCCTATCCATAATTTCTCGAGGAGAAATTTATGCCTCCGATATTATCAGCGAACTGAAGAAAGCTCAATTATTGGTTGTGGAAGGAACCTTATATCCGCTTCTAACACGTCTAAAAAACAATGGACTGTTAAGCTATATATGGAAGGAGTCAACTTCAGGTCCGCCTAGAAAATATTATGAAATTACCCAAGAAGGGTTAGAAGTCCTTTCGCGACTAGATGTTACCTGGAATGAGCTCGTGTTTGCTGTAAACACGTCATTGGTGGGTAGAAACAATGATTCAATTAAACCAGTTAAAGATAATAACGATGAATAAGACAATAATTATCAACATAAATAGTATCGTCTTCCATATTGAAGAGGATGCTTATGAGGTGCTTCGCTCCTACATGATTGATATAAAGAAGCACTTTGGACAATCGGAAGATAGTAAGGAGATTTTGGAGGACATCGAAAATCGTATTTCTGAAATGTTTACCGAGAAGATTCAGGCTGGCAGCAAAGAAGTTCTGAATATGGACGATGTTAATGCCGTTATCGAGCAAATGGGGAGCGTCAGCGATTTCGAGTCTGAGGATCAGGATGGTTATGCGTCTTTTCAGCGCCAGCCAAATGCAGATGGTTTTAAAGTAGGGAAGAAGCTGATGCGCGATCCCGATGACAAAGTTTTCAGTGGAGTATGTAGCGGATTGGGGCACTTTTTTGGTATTGAGGCGAAATGGGTACGCTTACTCTTTGCTTTATTTGTTGTGATCGGTGGATCGGGCGTATTGGTCTATGTTATCCTATGGATCGTAATGCCGCTCGCTGTAACCCGTGCAGATAAGATGGAAATGCGTGGTGAAGCACCGAATATTCAGAACTTCAAACGTTCTTTTGATGAAGAAATGAGCGGGGTAAGGGACTCGTTCTCGAGGGGAATGGACCGCACCGGAGATGGTGTTGCTAAATTATTGCAGGTCTTTGTGAAAGTTATCGGCGTATTCTTTGTTATTATCGTCGGGTTAACGCTCATCGGATTGATCATTGGACTTATCTTCTTTGCACTGGCTATTGTGAACGTAATTCCTGACGTCATGGACGATTCTGGTCCTTTCTACCTCATGAATCCGAGCGATGTACCTTTCGCTTTGATCGCGGGTTTCTTGGCCATTTTTATCCCTTTTGCCGGCTTGTTCTATTTGCTTCTCCGTGTTCTCTTCGAGAAAAAACCAATGAACAACTATTTGACAACCACCTTGTTTTTAGTCTGGTTGGCATCGATAGGCGGTATCATCTACTACGCTACATCGGTAGCAAAGGAATTCAAAGAATCTAGTACGATTGTTGAAGAGAAGCCACTGCAAAAACAAGCTGTTTATTACTTAAATGAAAATGATATTCGGGTAATCCGCTTAAAAAATGGCGTAAAAAGCGGTTTGGGGATCAGGAATGAAAACCTTTCGACCTATCTGCGACGTAATATTCGTATCCGTGTCGAACGTATCGACTCCCTACAGGAACCTTATGTACGGTATGAGTATTCGGCTAAAGGAAATTCTTATAAAGTCGCAACGGATAGAGCTGGTAAAATTAACTATGCATTGAGACAAGATAGTACATCATTAACATTTGACAATGCGTTCCAATTGAATGAAGGTGAGCTCTATCGGGATCAAGAAGTCAATATTACGTTGTTTCTCCCAGTAGGTACCAAGTTGATCATTAATGATAATTTGGAAGATAAATTAAGGGATATTTCATTTTACGAATGTCGTGACCGTTATAGTGAAGATCTAAGGGATATAAAAGAAGTCGAATTTGTAGTTACATCACTTGGGTTGAAATGTGCCTTGCCGCCCAAAAAGTCAGATGGCAGTGACGAAACAGCCACTGAGGGGAATGAGGTAGTTGCACATGATACGTCTGTTGTCATCCGTCGGGATACCATTATTAATCTCAAAAAAGATGGTGTTACCATAGAGACAAAAAAGAAATAACATAAACCAAGTCTTCCGCCTGAAGGCGGAAGACAAATTATTACCGCTATAACCAATCGAAAATCAGTACTGACCTTCGTGTTATAAGCCTATTTAATACCATTAAAAGTAAATGCTATTACACCTATTTATAAACGAATGAAAAGATATTTTTACCTCTTACTCTTAAATTTTTTAATTACTTCATTTGCCTATGCGCAAGTGAAAGTTACAGGAAAAGTACATGTGGAAAATAATGTGCCTTTGGCCTCGGCAACTGCTTATCTGATGAAGGCAAAGACGACTGTCATTCTGAAAGCCGTTGTTACTGATGAAAATGGAGAATACCAATTTTCGGATATACAAGCTGGAAGTTATTATGTCGAGGCGAAAATGGTCGGGTATACCACCAATAAGAGCAATGTTTTTGATATCAGCAAATCAGACCACAAGGTCCCGGCGATCCTGCTGAACACGGATACACGAAAATTGCAGGAGGTCGCCGTAGAGGGTAAGCGGCCGATGGTTGAAAGCAAGCCCGGTAAACTGGTTTTAAATGTGGAAAATTCGCCTTTAGCCGCAGGGAATAATGCCTTAGATATTGTACAGCGGGCTCCTGGAGTGAGTTTAGATAACAATAATAACCTACAGTTGATGGGGCAATCTGGTGTATCCGTGACCATCGATGGTCGGCAGACCTATATGTCCGGTGAACAGTTGGTGAATTTTTTGAAGAGTACGGATGGCAATCAGATTAAGTCCGTCGAAGTGATTACTACGCGTGCAGCAAAAGATGACGCTGAGGGAGCAGTGGGTACAATTAATATTGTCCTCAAAAAAAATCGGATGGAAGGTTTTAACGGAACCTTTAACATGACGGCAGGGAGGGGAGAAAAATTCAGAGGGAATAGCTCCTTATCCTTAAACTATAAGAAGAACAATACGACAGTATTTGGATCGTATGCGTATTCGGATGAAAAAAGCCACCGGAAGCTTCTGCTTGATCGTGTTATTCAGAATAAAGGTGAAAAGACCTATTTTAAACAAAGGTCGATATTGGACGAAAAGGAACAGAACCATTCCTATCGCTTCGGTGTTGAGCAAAGGACATCGGCCAGAAACACCTTAACCGTGCAGTTTAATGGATCGAATAATATCGAATACAACGATAACGATAGTAAAACCAATGTAGGAAAGTCTTTTACAACATTGGATTCGCTTTTGATTTCAACATCGCAGTTCAAAGAATTATTTGATCGTTACTCCGCTAATTTAAACAATGAGTTTAGAATTGATTCGAATGGCAGAAAACTTACCCTTGACCTGGATTGGAGTAAATTCAAAAGCAGCAAACGCGTAGGTTATAATAACCAATATTTTGATGGTCAGATGAATGCGATTACGCCCGAAGAGATCCAACGCAGTAGAATGCCTATCGGAATCGATATCTATGTCGCCAAACTGGATTATGAACAACCGCTATCTAAGGTCTCCAAGCTTGAGATGGGGGCTAAATATTCTAACGTTACGTCGGATAACGATTTAACCTTTGAAGACTTTTTGAACAATTCCTGGATTAATAATGAAAAGCGTACGAATCATTTTGTGTATAAGGAGCAGATCGCCGCTGGATATATAGACTATAATAATACCATAGGGAAATGGGGCCTGAAGGTCGGCGCGAGGGGAGAATATACATTTTCTGACGGGAACTCGTTGACCTTAAATAAGCAAGTGAAACGGAATTACTTTAAACTTTTTCCGAATGCAAATCTGACGTATACACTCCATGAGAATCATATCCTTTCCTTAGGTTACGCAAGGAAGATCACGCGTCCTAATTACCGACAGTTGAATCCTTTTGATTATTTTATTGATAAACTAACCTTTGAACGTGGTAATCCTTACCTGAATCCGCAATTTTCCAATGAATTCACCCTAAACTATACCTTGATGCAACGTTATAATGTGACATTGGGTATTAACGACGTGCGGGATGCGATTGTAGAGAGCATGGGGCAAGATTCGGTGCTAAAACAAACGTGGGTTATACGTGAAAATTTAGGTAAAAATTTGACGGCTTATCTGAATCTGAACATCCCGGTTACGGTATCCAAGATTTGGAGCATGAATAACAATATTACAGGCATCCACTTTAACTTTGATGGCATGGTGAGTGGTTATCCGCTGAAAAGGACCTCCTTTCTTTTGCAGGCTACATCGATGCACAATTTAAAACTGGCGAAAAGTCTGTCCGCTAATGTCAATTTGAGGTATTTCTCGCCGTTCAACTATAATGTATACGATATGAAGGCCCGTTGGGATATGGAGGTAGGAGCGACCAAGACATTTAAAGATCAACGTAGTTCGTTGAAGCTGGCGGTGAGCGACTTGTTTAATACAGGGAATCAGAATCTGAAAACCAATTTCGGCGATTTTGACTCCAGTATCAGGCAATACCAAGATCGTCGCGTGGTTCGATTGACCTATTCGTATAAATTCGGAAATTTAAAAAACAACTATCGTAAGAAAGATACAAGTAATGAGGAGAAAGAAAGAGCGCAATAGGCCCTTGAATTTTCTAAAAAAAGCGACACTGCGAGATGATCTAAATCATCCTGCGGTGTCGCTTTTTTTTATAGACAATGCTATTAGAAAATGTATTTGGTACTTAAAAAGTTCGATTCATTTTCACTAACAATGTCATTCAACAATTTCTTGTTTTCATCGGTGAACTTTGCCGCGACCAGGGAGCGTATCGAGAATGAACGCAAAGCATCCACAACGGATAATGTTCCCTCAGCGCTATCTTTTCTTCCGGTGAAAGGGAAGGTATCTGGACCACGTTGACATTGGCAGTTGATATTGACACGACTTACCTGATTGACCAATGGATCGATTAAAGACGACACAACAGCCGCATTGTTACTAAAGATACTGACCTGCTGTCCATGCGAAGAGCCGATCAGGTACTCGATAGGTTCCTCAAGGTCATCAAATGGCACAACAGGGATAACTGGACCAAATTGTTCCTCTCTGTAAAGTTTCATTTGAGAATTGACCGGATAAACGATCGCTGGGTAGAAGAAAGATTCTGCTACTTGTCCGCCATTTTCGTTAATCACCTTTGCACCATACGCTTTTGCATCTTCGATACATTCCGTCAGATAAGCTGGTTTGTTAACCTCTGGAAGAGGTGTCAAAGACACGCCTTTTTCCCAAGGCATACCATACTTTAATTTAGCAACTTCCGCAGAAAGACGTTTTAGGAACTCTTGTGCCAAGCTGCGGTGTACATAGATAATTTTAAGTGCGGTACAGCGTTGGCCATTGAATGAAAGAGAACCCAGTACGGTTTCAGAAACAGCAAGATTTAAATCGGCATCCTTCGTGATGATTGCCGCATTTTTTGCGTCAAGACCAAGAATTGCGCGTAGACGGTTAACTTTAGGATGTAATTTCTTAAGTTCGTCAGCAACACGGCTTGAACCGATCAACGTCAACACATTGATCTTTCCAGACTGCATAAGACTTGGAACGATCTTGTTTCCACGACCATAAATTGTATTGACAACGCCTTTCGGGAAGCTTGTTTTGAAAGCCTCTAATAAAGGGTAATGTAATAATGTACCATGTTTAGGTGGTTTGAACAACATCGTGTTCCCCATGATCAAAGCAGGGATCAACGTTGTGAAGGTTTCATTCAATGGATAGTTGAATGGTCCCATACATAAAACAACTCCTAGTGGAGATCTTCTGATTTGGGCTATAATACCTTGTTCGATCTGAAAACGGGAAGAATCGCGGTCAATATCTTTCAATGCGTCGATCGTTGCGTAGATATACTCTACCGTACGGTCAAACTCCTTAACAGAGTCAGCATAGGATTTGCCAATTTCCCACATAATAAGCTTGACAACAATGTCCTTCTTGGCAATCATCTTTTGTGTGAAATTTTCAACACAAGTAATACGATCGGCAACGCTCATTGTCGGCCATTCTCCACGGCCATTGTCGTATGCTTTTACAGCAGCTTCCAAGGCTTCCATGGACTCTTTTTCAGTACAAACAGGGAAACTACCGATGCGCTTACGTTTCAAGCCGTCCTTAGTCTTTACACAGATAGGTGAAAATACTTCGTTTACTTGACCCGTCCAAGAAATCATTTCTCCATTGGAAAGGAACTCTCTTTGATCGACCTGTTCGTCTAGCGTAAATTCTGCGGGAATGTCTTTCTCCTCGTAGAAGATACCTTCTAAGTTTAAGCTCATTGTTTTTAAAAGTGGTTTAGATTGATATTTATAAAGATATTGCTAATATACTGTAAATATTACAATATTTGTTAATTTTTTATTAAAATAAGTTTAGGTACTAGTGTTTTCATTACAATCCATGCAATTAAATATGCGATTGAACAGAACGAAAAAATAATAAAATATCCCGCTTCTTCTCCCTTGAAACCCATAAAGACAAGTTGAGTCTCTTTGGCATAGTCGAATAGCCAGCCCGAAGTTTTATTGATAATAAAGGCTCCTACACCGCCCGCAAGCCCGCCGATTCCTGTAACAGTGGCAATGGCGCGTTTTGGAAAAGAATCGCCAATAGTGGAAAAAATATTGGCCGACCACGATTGATGTGCCGCACCTGCAAAACCAATTAAAATAACGGGTATCCAATAGGAAATATGCCCCAAGGGTTGTGCAAAGAGTACGACTAATGGGACGAAAGCAAACAGCAACATAGCTTTCATTCGACCTTCATAGGCATTCATTCCCTTTTTCTCCACAAAATACGTCGGCAACCAGCCGCCGTAAATTGACAGCATGGTGATCGCATATAAAACAAATATGGCCAATTGCCCTTCTGTATCAGAAGACTTTATGTCGTAAACGGCTGATAGATAGGCTGGCATCCAGAATAAGAAGAACCACCAGACGCCGTCGGTCATGAATTTTCCGAAGACAAAGGCCCAGGTTTGCTTGTACTTGAGGCATTCTGCTATGGTGGTTTTGGGCTGTTTTGTTAAGGCAGAATGCTCCGTTTGGTGTTCATGGTCATCTTGGTGAATGTAAGCCAATTCAGCCGCATTTACTTTTGGATTCTCGTGCGGTTTTTTATAAAGAAAGATCCAGAAACCCATCCAGACAAACCCAAGGGCTCCTATTATGATGAAAGACATCTCCCAGCCCCAGTGTGCTGCGATGACCGGAATGGTCAATGGAGCAGCCAATGCTCCTATGGTTGCCCCTGAATTGAAAATACTGGTGGACAATGCACGATCTTTCTTTGGAAAATACTCTGCGGTCGCTTTAATGGCAGCTGGGAAATTTCCAGCTTCACCGACAGCCAATACAAACCGGGCGAAAATAAATAAGTTTACACTAACGCTGATGATTAAACCGACATTGTTCACATGAGAAATAGCTTCTTTTGCACCCTCAAATCCAACAAACCACTCGCCAGCGACAATTCCTGAGGTTGCAATACCACAAAAAGCATGTAATATGGCGCCAATGGACCAAATAGCAATCGCCCATAGAAAACCTTTTTTTGTATCCATCCAATCGACAAAACGTCCCGCGAAAAGCATGCTGATGGCGTAAAAAATAGAAAATAAAGCGGTAATATTTCCATAGTCCGTATTTGTCCAGTGGAATTCAGGGCTGATAAAATCTTTCCAGGTTAAGGATAATACCTGGCGATCCAAGTAATTGATTGTGGTAGCAAAAAATAGGAGGGCACAGATTACCCAACGGTAATTACCCTTTTTCTCTGTATTAATCATAATGGGTTTAATTGTTTATTTTTCTTGAACCTATCGCTTCAAATGACGAATAATGAACGCTGTATGCCTTCCTTTTACGATGCTCGTGGAAGGCATACAAGCAATCTTATTGTTTTTAACGTGCTTTTGAGACAAGATCAAGTGCTTTTTGTGTATTTTCGAATAAATTGCTGGTGTCCTTTGGATCAATCAGTTTACTGCCCATACCTACCGCACATACACCTGACCTGAACCATGCTTTTAGATTTTCTATTTCGATGTCTACACCCCCCGTTGGTATAAAGTTCTGACCTTTAAAAAGATCCCGAATAGATGACATAAATGCTGGTCCCAAAATATTTGCAGGGAATAATTTTATCAATGCGGCCTGTTGCTGTTGAGCCGTGTAGATTTCGGTCGGTGTCATGCAGCCCGGAATCCACAACTTATGGTGCTCATGTACAAGCGAGCCAACCAAAGGATTCACTAAGGGTGCCACAATAAAATCAGCACCGGCCTGGAGAAACTGTTGTGCATCGTCCACCGATTTGATGGTGCCAATACCCAAGTAGAGGTCTGGCATCTCAAGGTCCCTCGTTGCAACAAGGCGCTCAAAAACAGCCAACGCCTCGGGGCCACGATTTGTAAATTCAAAAACGCGTACACCCGCTCGGTATAATGTTCGTAGAATATCGATACTTTCTTCCTGATCATGATGGAAGAATAAAGGAAGTGTTCCTTGTTCGATAATTTTATTTAATACAATCTCTTTTAAATTCATGTTGTTAATCTCTTTTTAATATCGTCCACTGTACTTGTTGTTGCATCGCTGGCGATAAATAGTTTATCGAATGCCGCGCTTGTTGCAAATTCTAGCGTCTCCTGCGGCGAAAGGTTGGAATACAATCCATAAATCAGACCCGCCATAAAGCAGTCGCCACTTCCTACTTTATCCAAAATCTCTTCCGCTATATAGGTTGTGGATTTGATCAAACGGTCTTTATCAAATAATGTGCTGTAGTATTCTATCCCTTTGGTATGGTGGTCAAAACGGAAGGTATTGGCGACATACTGGCACATGGGGTTGGAAGCAATGATTTCTCGGCTGGTTCGATCTGCTTGCGCGAGTAACTCTTCTTCGGTGTATCCTGACGTGTTTGTTAAGAATTGTTCGTCAAGCGGCGTGCCCAGCATCTGATGCGCGGCCCATATATTGCCCATAATTAAATTGCAGTACTTGGCAATCCGAGGCATAACCTCTTTCGGTGTTTTACCATATTTCCAAAGCTTCGATCGGTAGTTAAGGTCTAAGGACACAAAAATTCCTTTTTCCTGTGCTTTTTGCACAGCTTCAAGACAGAGGTCTGCAATATCCTGGCTAATTGCTGGGCAAATTGCCGAAAAGTGAAACCATTTCACATCCTTCAAGGCTTTGTCCCAATCAATACTGCCGACTTTGAGGCTTGCAAAAGATGAATTGGCGCGATCGTAGATAACCCCCGCATTTTTAAGATCTTTACCTTTGGGGAGATAGTAAATGCCCAAGCGCTCTCCGCCCCATTGCATCGCCGATGTGTCTATGTTTCTACGTTTCAAATAGACATCTATACCTTCACAAATGGCATTTTGCGGTATCGCAGATAAGTAGGATGATGGCACGTTCCATAGGGCCAAAGCTGTAGCGACATTTAATTCTGCTCCTCCAACGTAGAAAGGCAATTGGTGCTGTTCAATCCAATTGTCTTCAATATCCGGACAGATCCGTAACAGCAATTCCCCAAAGCTTAAAACTTTACCCTGCATGTTCATTTATTAAAATTCAAAATATTCTTTTGCGTTATTGTAGCTGATATCCTGTATGATTTTCCCGACCCATTCGATATCATTTGGTATTTCTCCTTTTTCGATGTCCTGTCCAAAGATGTCACAGACCAATCTTCTGAAGTATTCATGTCTTGGAAAAGAAAGAAAACTTCTGGAATCGGTCAACATGCCTACAAGACGACTTAACAAGCCCATATTCGACAAGGTATTAATCTGTTTTGTCATGCCGTCTTTTTGGTCCAAAAACCACCAAGCTGAACCAAACTGAATTTTTCCTTTGATAGAACCATCATTGAAATTCCCAATCATTGTCGCAATAAGTTCATTGTCGGCTGGATTGAGATTATAGATAATTGTCTTGGTTAGCTTATCTTGGTTATCTAATTTATTCAAAAACTTTGATAATGCACGTCCCTGACTAAAATCCCCAATGGAGTCCCAGCCTGTATCAGGACCGATCAAGCGATGCATGCGGGAGTTATTGTTACGTAAAGCGCCCAAATGGTATTGTTGCACCCAGCCTTTTTCATGATCCCATTCTGCAAAATAGACTAACATGGCCGATTTAAACTTCAGGCTCTCATCAAAAGTTATTTCTTTGCCTGCACGAATTTTATCAAAGATGAATGCGATTTCAGTTTCGGTGTAATCTTCAGCATAGATCTGTTCCAAACCATGATCTGAGACTTTACAGCCGTTGGTCGCAAAGAAGTCGTGCCTTGCTTTCAAGGCCTTGAGGTAGTCGCTTAAACTGCTTATCTGCATATTGCTGACTTCTTCAAGCTTATTGATGTATTGGTTCAATGCAGGCAGGTCATCGCAATTCATTGCTTTATCCGGACGAAATGCCGGAAGCATTTTAAATGATTCACGCTCTTTCGCAAACTGCTGATGAAATTCCAGACTATCGATTGGGTCGTCTGTTGTGCAAACGACTTCAACATGCATCATCTTGAGTAGTCCGCGGACAGAATGACTATCTTGTTGCAGTAAAGCACTGGTATCTGCATAGATCTTGGCCGCGGTTTTTGGAGACAATACATCTGTTATGCCAAAATAGCGTTGTAATTCAAGGTGCGTCCAATGGTGTAGTGGATTACGTAAGGTATAGGGGACAGTTTCTGCCCATTTGATGAATTTTTCTTCATCTGAAGCGTCTCCGGTCACATAATGTTCGTTGACACCGTTGGCACGCATGGCCCTCCATTTGTAATGATCACCATGTAACCAAACCTGACTAATATTATCAAACTTGACATTATTTGCAATCTGTTCCGGGATTAGGTGATTATGGTAATCAATAATCGGCAGATGTTTTGAATAATTATGGTACAGCTCTTCAGCCGTTTTTGTGTTCAATAAAAAGTTGTCGTCTAAAAAAGTTTTCATACAATGTATTGATTTGTAGGTTCATCTGTTTTCTATCCTCTTTTGCTTGTCAAACTTTTTATTGCTGAAGTAATCGGACATAAAAAATGCAAAAAGGGGTGAAAGTACGGTCGCCTGAATTTCCCAAACTGTTTAAATGGTCAATGAAATTACCAATATTCAGGTCATACTTAAAGGAAATTCAATAAAATAAATGCGCAAACGTTATCGGTAGCGTTTAAGGCAATCGGGTTATACCGCATTTTCTACGTTTTCTAAGCACGTTTTCGCTATCGCAGATTGCTTGAAATTTTGAATAAGTCCCGAATAATATGATCTGCTAAAGCGTAATTGTATTGCATATAAAAAGCAATTTCTCTAAGTTTGTTCAACAAATTGCTCAACATGGATATCCAATCACTTTATCAGATTTATAAACAGTATCCGAATATTACAACAGATACACGTAAAATTGAAAAAGATAGTCTATTTTTCGCCTTAAAAGGGGCCAATTTCAATGGGAATACTTTCGCCGAGAAAGCGCTTGAAATGGGTGCTAAATATGTTGTTATTGATGACGAGACCTACCGAAAAGGAGAAGCGTATATTCTTGTTGATAATGTTTTAAAAACATTACAGCAACTAGCGAATTACCACAGACAGCAATTGGATATTCCAGTTATTGGAGTGACGGGAACCAATGGAAAAACCACGACAAAGGAATTGTTGTACGCTGTTGTTTCGCAGAAATACAAGGCCTATGCAACAAAAGGAAATTTGAATAATCATATTGGTGTTCCATTGACATTATTGGCCATAGATAATTCTGTTGAGCTAGCAATCATCGAAATGGGGGCAAATCATTTGGAAGAAATTGCTTTTTTGTGTGGGATTGCCGAACCGACACATGGTTTGATTTCTAACGTTGGCAAAGCACATCTAGAAGGTTTTGGATCTTTTGAAGGAGTAAAGAAAACCAAGGGCGAGCTGTACGATTGGCTGCAGGACCATCAAGGGATATTATTTTTGCAGGCAGATAACCCACATCTTAAAGAGATGGCTTCCGCCCGCAAGATAGCCAACATTGTCACTTATGGTTTTTCTGAAGGTAATGATGTGATTGGAAAGCTTCTTAGGGCAAATCCCCTCTTGCAAATTGAATGGCACAAGAAAGGTACGACCGAATCTCATGTTGTCGATACCCACTTAACAGGATCTTATAATACCGAAAACTTTCTTGCAGCTATTGCAGTAGGTTTGCATTTTGGCGTTTCTTCTGCGTCAATCAATCGGGGTATTGAAGGATATACCCCTACGAACAATCGTTCGCAGGTTATGAAAACTGCCCAAAATACGCTAATCTGCGATTATTATAATGCAAATGCAACAAGCATGGCTGCTGCATTGGATAATATTCGGATTATTGAAGCGGATAAGAAGGCTATTGTATTGGGTGATATGTTTGAATTGGGGACAGAATCATTTGAAGAACATAAAAAAATTGTCGAGAACGTAAGAGCTATTCCTGCAGATCGCAAAATTTTTGTAGGAAAAGAATTTTTCGCACATCGGTATGAGGGTGGAGCGTTTTATGAAACTACTGCCGAAGCAAAACAGGCAATCAGCGAAAATCCTATTGTGGACAGCACGGTCTTATTGAAAGCGTCAAGGGGTATGGCCTTTGAAAATCTGGTCGAACTACTGTAGCCTTTTTAGCTTTATGCTATGCACAACGAGGGGATAAGTTCGGGGTGCGAACATATGGCGACCATGGTGCTCCCGCATTGAATGTACTTAAAAAGGTGGACTCAACGTGGACTCACTGTGGACTTACCGTGGTTGCGGGACGAAGTTGATAGGATGTTGCGGAAACCTTCGCTCCACTGAATCCCGAACGACTCGCCCAGTAGCGTCGAGCGAAAAGAAGTGCAAAACAAACAGTTTTGTCATGTAAGGATTAAATAATGAGGAAAATGAGCAAATTCGTTCTACGGAGAAATGATGCTCATTTGGAAAAACGTACCTTTGTTGCTTATAATGGATAAAAGACGTTTTTTTTTAGAAATAGCCTATTTTGGACAGGCTTATCATGGTTGGCAAATTCAGAACAATGCAATTTCCGTGCAGGAAGTGCTGAATAAGGCGCTTGAAACCCTGTTGCGGGAACCCATTGAAACAACTGGAGCTGGCCGTACAGATACAGGTGTTCATGCCAAGCAATTGTATGCACATTTCGATGCAGCCCCTGTGGGTATTCTACAAAAAGCTGATCGTTTTATTCATTCGCTCAATGCACTATTGCCCTTTGATGTGGCCGTGAAGCGCCTGATCGAAGTGGAACCCGAAGCACATGCTCGCTTCGATGCGACGCAAAGATCCTATGAATACCACCTTCATTTTTATAAAGATCCTTTTATCTATCCCTATTCATGTTTTATGCGCGATCGTCCGGATGTTGAAAAGATGAATAAAGCTGCACAATTTTTATTGGGTAAACAAGATTTCGAATGCTTTAGTAAGTCTCATACGCAGGTGTTTACAAATATTTGCGATATTCGTAGAGCCGAGTGGGTATGGCATACCGAACAACATTTGGTCTTTCATATTACCGCTGATCGCTTTTTGCGCAATATGGTCCGTGCTATTGTGGGTACATCGTTGGAAATAGGCATAAAAGGTAAACCTGTTTCATTTATGCAAGAGGTTATCCAAAGCAAAAACCGGGGGAAGGCAGGTGTTTCCGTGCCGGCACATGGGTTGTATTTAACAGAAGTAGCATATCCTTATATATAGAATTTAACGTGAGTCAAGATAAAATAACTGGTAAAACCTACGATATCAATTTGGTGAAACGCATGAGTCGCTATATGCGTCCATATCATATGGCATTTTGGATATCGGTCGTCCTAACGATATTGCTGGCTGCAGTAGCCCCCGCTTTACCTATGCTAATCCAGCATACGCTGGATAACTATATCCTAAACTTCGATACCAATGGATTGTCCCTCATGCTGATTGCAATGTTGGCATTGGTCATCCTGCAGACTTTGATCCGTTATTACCATACCTTAATGACAAATACTCTGGGGCAGTCGGTTATCCGTGATATTCGGATTCAGGTATTTAACCACATTGTTCAACTCAGGCTGAAGTATTTTGATCGCACAGCACTGGGAAAATTAATTACCCGTACCATCTCTGATTTGGAGACTCTTTCCAATATTTTTTCTGAAGGTTTGATTCAGATTATCGGTGATTTATTACAGTTGGTCGTTATTCTGGTTGTGATGTTTTACTCCGATTGGAAGCTGACATTGATTGTTTTAATTCCGATGCCTTTGATGGTGGCAGCGACTTACGTATTTAAAGAGGCGATGAAGTCTGCCTTTATCGATGTGCGGAAATGGGTTTCTAACTTAAATACCTTTTTGCAGGAACACATTACGGGCGTCGGTATTATCCAATATTTTGCGCGTGAAAAGCAGGAAATGGATAAATTTAAGGAAATTAATGCGCAACATCGTAATGCCCATATTCGGACCAATTGGTATTTCTCCATCTTTTTCCCTGTTTTGGAAATTATCATGGCCATTGCTTTGGGATTGTTGGTCTGGTTCGGTTCCAAACAAATTATGGGTGATGTGATCTCTCCGGGTGTAGTGGTGGCCTTTATCATGTATATCAATATGATCTTTAGGCCCATTCGGGAGCTTATTGACAAATTCAATACGCTTCAAATGGGCATGGTTAGCGCTGAACGGATCTTTGAAGTGTTGGATACCGATGAAAAGACCCCAAATTTGGGTACATTGAAACCTGCACACATCAAAGGTGAGATTGCGTTTCGCGATGTTTGGTTCGCCTATAATGAGGAAAACTGGGTCCTAAAGGATGTTAACTTTAACGTTAATCCGGGTGAGACGCTGGCTTTAGTTGGGGCTACTGGTGCTGGAAAATCTTCTACCATCAATATTCTAAGCCGTTTTTATGAAATCAATAAAGGTGAAATTCTGTTGGACGGCCGTAATATCCGCGATTATGATCTCGATTATCTGAGAAATACCATTGCGACGGTATTGCAGGATGTATTCCTCTTCTCGGATAGCGTCATCAATAACATCACATTAGGTGATCCAGCGATATCTAGAGAACAGGTCATTGAAGCCGCAAAAGAAGTGGGGGCGCATGATTTTATTATGCGACTACCTGGGGGCTATGATTATGATGTGAAAGAGCGGGGTGCAACCTTATCCGCGGGGCAGGCCCAATTGATTTCTTTTATCCGGGCCTTGGTACACGATCCCCGGATTCTAATTTTAGACGAGGCGACATCTTCAGTAGATACCGAAACGGAAGAAATGATCCAGCATGCAATCGATAACCTCATGAAAGGAAGAACATCGATTGTTATTGCCCACCGCTTGTCCACCATTCAGAAGGCGGACAAGATTATTGTGTTGGATAAAGGCGAAATCAAGGAAATTGGAACGCATCAGGAATTGCTATCTTTTGATGGGTATTATAAAAAACTATACGACTTGCAATTTCATTCCGCGGGGATTTAATTAAGCGATTATACTCTCTTTGGGGATCGTTTCTTCATCTTCGATCCGTGTATTTGCTTTAATCTCTGAACCTCGCCCTACGAGAACGTTTGCTCCGATTGAGACATTTGGTCCGATGTTGACAAAATCTTCAATAATGGTATTGCTTTCGATAACAGCAGAACCGGCGATAACGCAATGGTTGCCTATCTGTACATCGGGGGCGATGGAAGCGCCGGGGAGGATAATGGTGCCTTCACCAATCTCCGCTCGTTTTGATACGTAGGCTTTGGGATGGATGAGGGTCTGGTAATTCCAGTCTGCATTTTCCGATACAATCCGTTGGCGAAGGCCTGGGTTCTTGACTGCAATAAAGAAATCTTCCTCCGTGCCTTTTACTTGATGGTGAAGTTGAACCTCATAATCGAATACATCTTCAATGAGCAATGATTTGTCAATAAGACCACCAATTTCAATCGCTAAATCTTCTGCTACATCTACCGCAGTTTTAGCGTGAGCAGTTGCACCGTATATATATAACATGGTATTTTTTTTTTCGCAAAGATAAAACTTTCTAAAATGAAGCCCTTTGGTATCGTGTAAAAAAATGCAACAAAATATAGGGTTTAATTGTTTTGCTGTTTAATGAGCTGTAAGGTTGATTGTTTTTTCGATCGCAATTATATTGCATATAAAAATCAATTTATCTAAGTTTGTTGGTATACAAAAATTAAACTATGATTCAACGTATCCAAACTGTTTATTTGCTGATAGCAGGATTAGTCATATTCGGCTTGTTTCTATTTCCCTATGTTAATTATAGCGATTTAGTTGGTTTAGGAAAGAATGTGAAGGTGACCGGTGTGTATAGTGTCGCTGCGGGTCAGCCGGTACACGAGGGGGGATTTGGTTATATTCTCCAGACTGTGGCCACCGTATTATTAGGCGGGCTTCCCCTGTTCACGATATTTAAATTTAAACAGCGTAAAGTTCAACTTTTGCTTATTTGGGTAGAGGTTGTCGCAATTATCTTATTTGCAGTGTGGCTATATTCTTCTGCAAGTACTCATCTCGCTACGGTGAACCAATTTTTGGGTGCTGGGAATATCGGCGTAGGATTCTTTTTGTTGCCTATCTCGATTATTTTCTGTGCGTTAGCCATGGGAGGTGTACGTAAAGATGAAAAGTTGATCCGGTCTGCCGATCGATTGAGGGCATAATTTTGAAAGAATAATCCAATAATAGTTAAAGCCACGAAGACCGTGGCTTTTTTAAATATAATATGATATGAACGTTTTTTTTAGATATGTTGTTGTCTTAATGCTCTTCCTTGTCGGTGGGTTTGTAAAGGCGCAGTCGGCAGATTCATTGTTGGTTGTTGATGATATTCAATTCGATGTAAAGGAATTTCACGTAGATGAGCCTAAGCATGAATTGGTGATCAATTTGTTTGCTATATCGTATAGTAAGAATCCTCGGGAATATAAAATGAACACCTTTTCCACGCAAGTGTTGGATCAGAAGAAACAGCCCCATTTCTTTTCCACGATTCAGATGGGAAATGTATTGGTTAAATTTGAAGATAAGCAGAATTATCTGCACTATTTGCTAGAAGAAGATAAGCCTGTGGATATACAGGTCGTTGTAAAGGATTGGAAGAAAACGGATAAACCGGTTATGGTTAAACTGGTCTTTGAGAGCAGTACAGAAGAGGGGGAGTTTTTGGAGGTTCCTATTTCATTAAAGAAATAATTGATTTTGTCTCTTGACAAAAAAAGCTTCGAAGTTATAACTTCGAAGCTTTTTTTGATTATTCAATATTATCGATTGTATCTGATCTGCTGTTTGTCCATCATGCCCATCTGGTCTTTCATCATTTTGATCTGATCAGCTAACAACTTATTTTTATCTGCTTTTTTAGCTTCTTGAAGAAGTTTTTCGGCTTCACGTTTATTGCGCTTCGCCATGGCTACACCGGCTAGGCTCAATTTTGCTAAGGCGATGTTATGGTCCATATGTAGACCCAATGCCAATGCTTTCTTAAAATATTTTTCAGATTGCATAGGTGCACGTTGTGATTCGATCAGTCCGATCAGCATGTTGTAGTAACCATGCTGTTGTGGGATCAATTGCTTTTCGTAGTTGGTGATTTTACCTAGCCATTTTTCAGCTGCGGCCATATTTTGTTTACGCATATGCCATTGCGCAATCAGCATATATTCATGGAAAAATACAGTAACAAAACCCAAGATCGTGACCAAGATCCCTAAAATTCCCCATCCCCAATTTCCGGTCCAGAATAAGGCAACTGTTCCGATAAGCAATGCACTGCAAATAATGATTCTAACGAGATTTGACATAAATCTTTGTTTAAAATATTTGTATTCAATTTAATTCTGCAAATATCCGTTAATTTCACCGTTTAAGCAACTCGTTCAGGTTGTTATTTTGTAAAAATGTGTTTTTCTAGAAAATGGTAGCTTTTATGTTAATCGATGTGTTCTGATAATCTTGCTTTGGTACAACGCCGAATAGGTGGGCAGCCGGATAAATTTGCCTTTATATGCAACTTTGTCTATGTTTGAATTATGGAAAAGCAATACGATGATTCTTGGGCTCCTGTGTTAAGGCCTTTGTTCGCTCAGCCCTACATGAAACAGTTATCTACTTTTGTGCAAGCAGAGCGTCAGAAAACGAAAGTGTTTCCACCGGCAGATCTGGTGATGAATGCTTTTAAGCTGACGCCATTGGATCAGGTGAAAGTGGTTATTTTAGGGCAGGATCCTTACCACAATGACGGGCAGGCACATGGGCTGTCTTTTTCAGTTCCGGCAGGGATTGCCTTGCCCCCATCTTTAAAAAATATTTTTAAGGAATTGCAAGATGATATCCCTGGTTTTGTTGCGCCGCATGCTGGCGATTTGACTTCTTGGGCCAAGCAGGGGGTATTATTGTTAAATGCGACCTTGACAGTTCAGGCGCATTTGGCTGGTTCTCATCAAAAGAAAGGCTGGGAGATTTTTACAGACAGTATTATTCATGCCATTTCGGAGCGTTGTGAACATGTGGTGTTTTTGTTGTGGGGAAGTTATGCCCAAAAGAAAAGTGTGCTCATTGATGCGAAGAAGCATCTTATTCTAACGGCGGTTCATCCCTCACCGTTGTCTGTCTATCGTGGTTTTTTTGGTAGTAAGCATTTTTCACGCGCAAACCAGTATTTGACGGCACATGGTAAAACCCCAATTGATTGGCGCCTGATTTAAGTTGTGGCTTGGGTTAAATTTTGCGAAGCGTTTGCTGTCCAATAGCTAAAGTAGATAAACATCATTGCCGGTGATTCGCGCATGGCGCAAATGCGTCCAAGAGCGAGATTCCGGTAATGATATTTTTGATTGGGCTTAATTCCCTCGCTTAATATTCTAAAGGAATAATGGGTTCTTTTTTGCTGGTCGACATAATCATCATGGTTTGGAATGTCTTTACAAAAGGTATTTTGGATATTTTTTCCATGATGACGCCTTCATAAGCTTTGATATCTTTTACGTAAACCTTGAGGATGAAATCACAATTGCCTGTAACGTGATGGCATTCGGTTACTTCAGGTATCATTTTGACTGCAGCTACAAATTCAGGAATAGCGTTGTGGGTATGGAAATCGAGTGAGATCTGTATGAACGACTTGATCCCAAGCCCCAGTTTCTCCTCGTCCACAAAGGCATGGTAACTTTTGATGAAGCCTGAGTTTTCCAGTTTTCGCACACGCTCTAAGGTTGGCGCGGGGGACAGTCCGATGCTAGATGCGAGTTGCAAATTAGTTATACGACCATTCTCTTGTAATAGTTTAAGAATTTTTAAATCTGTTTTATCCGGTGCAAAGGGCATATCTTAAGTCTTAATAATCAATAGTATTTGTAAATATACAAAATTATATTTGGAAATTTAAAAATATACAAAATTATTGGTGATAAATAGATTTTAGTTATATCGTGTTTTTATAATTATAATTTTAATCGATTCAAAATCATTTGACTGTCATAATCGATTGAAATGTGCTCATTTTAATGAAATGGAGTGATAAATGTCATTTTTTTATTAAAAATGCCTTCGTAAGGTGCTATTAAATGCTGTTTTATTGGCTTTGAAATTGTAACTTTGCAGTTCGATAGGTGCGGAGGTGAAGCCCTCCCAAATTAGTTAAACCGTGAGAGCGCAATATGAGTACTAAAGACGACGATTTGTTAAAAGAGCTAGAGCTCGAAGAATATAAATACGGGTTCACGACAGATATCGAAATGGAAATTGCAGCCAAAGGCCTTACTGAGGATACGGTTCGTTTTATTTCGGCAAAAAAGAATGAACCTGAATGGCTATTGGAATGGAGGTTAAAAGCTTTCCGTCATTTCTTGACGTTAAGAATGCCTACTTGGCAGAATTTCAAAGCTCCCGAGATTGATTTTCAAGAGATTTCCTACTATGCAGCCCCGAAAGCAAAACCGCAGCTTAATTCGATGGATGAGGTTGACCCTGAGTTGATTTCCACTTTCGAAAAGTTGGGAATTCCTTTGGATGAGCAAAAAATATTGGCGGGAGTTGTGGCTGTAGATGCTGTCTTCGATTCGGTATCTGTAAAAACAACGTTTCGTGAGAAATTAAAAGAGCAAGGAGTTATTTTCTGTTCATTTGGTGAGGCCGTGCAAGAGCATCCTGACCTGGTGAAAAAATATTTGGGTACAGTGGTTCCGCAGACAGATAACATTTATGCAGCATTAAATTCTGCAGTGTTTTCGGATGGATCCTTTGTTTACGTTCCAAAAGGCGTTAGATGTCCAATGGAATTGTCTACCTATTTCCGTATCAATGCACAGAATACTGGGCAATTCGAACGCACGTTGATCATTGCGGATGAGGGGGCTTATGTTTCTTATTTGGAGGGATGTACTGCACCTATGCGTGATGAAAACCAGCTGCATGCGGCAGTGGTTGAATTGATTGCCGAACGTGATGCTGATATTAAATATTCTACCGTTCAAAACTGGTACCCTGGTGATAAAGAAGGAAAAGGTGGTATTTATAACTTTGTAACCAAGCGTGGAATCTGTAAGGGCGATAACAGTAAAATCTCCTGGACACAGGTAGAAACCGGTTCTGCAATTACATGGAAATACCCGGGTGTGATTTTAAAGGGTGATAACTCTATTGGTGAGTTTTACTCTGTAGCCATGACGCGTAATCATCAGGTAGCTGATACAGGAACGAAGATGGTTCATTTGGGTAAAAACACAAAATCTAAAATTATTTCTAAAGGTATCTCCGCCGGTAAGAGCCACAACAGTTATAGAGGTTTAGTGAAAATCGGTCCAAATGCCGACAACTCGCGTAACTTTACACAATGTGACTCCTTATTGATCGGTGATAAATGTGGGGCACATACATTCCCTTACATCGAAAATAGAAATAAGACGGCCAAATTAGAGCATGAGGCGACTACTTCCAAAATCGGTGAGGACCAGGTATTCTATTTGAATCAACGGGGTATCGATTCTGAGAAAGCTGTTGGTTTAATTGTCAACGGGTATGCAAAAGAAGTATTAAATCAATTGCCGATGGAGTTTGCTGTAGAGGCTCAAAAATTATTGGCAATTTCATTAGAAGGTTCAGTAGGATAGATAAAAAATCATTGGGAATGTAGTTTAAGTCGCTACATTATACCATACTCAATACGAATAAAATGTTAAGCATTAAAAATTTACATGCGTCTGTAGAAGACAAACAAATATTAAAAGGGTTAAACCTAGAAGTAAAAGCTGGCGAAGTTCATGCGATTATGGGACCAAATGGTGCTGGTAAAAGTACATTAGGGAATGTATTAGCAGGACGTGAATCCTATGAGGTAAGTGAAGGTTCCGCACTATTGGACGGTGTGGATTTATTGGATCTTTCCCCTGAAGACCGTGCGCGTGAAGGGCTGTTTTTGGCTTTTCAATATCCTGTTGAGATTCCGGGCGTATCGAATATCAATTTCTTGAAAACGGCTGTAAATGATATTCGTGAGTACAAAGGTCTTCCGCCAATGGAAGCGAAGGAATTTTTACAAATGGTAAAAGACAAGCAAAAATTGGTTGAGTTTTCAGCTAATTTGGCTAACCGCTCTTTAAATGAAGGATTCTCCGGTGGTGAGAAAAAGCGTAACGAAATTTTTCAATTGGCGATGTTGAACCCGAAATTATCTATTTTGGATGAGACAGATTCTGGTTTGGATATCGATGCACTTCGTATCGTTGCAAATGGTGTGAATCAATTGCGCTCTAAAGACAATGCTTTTATTGTTATTACACACTACCAACGTTTGTTGGATTATATCGTTCCAGATTTTGTTCACGTATTGTATAATGGCCGTATCGTGAAATCGGGACCTAAAGAATTAGCTTTGGAGCTCGAAGAAAAAGGATACGATTGGTTAAAAGAATATGATACACAAAACGCCTAATCTTTTACCTGAGTAAATAGTATTAGAGGAGAATTTTGGCGATTTGATTAAAAAATAACATGAGTACATTAGTTTCAGAATCATTACTTCAACAAGTGTTGGGAGCTTTCAAAGAGCAAGGCGTTTCAGACGAACCTTCGTTTTTCGTGGAAGCCCGCCAACTTGCATTCGAGCGTTTCGAAGCAGCAGGCTTTCCCACCGTTAAGAATGAAGAATGGAAATATACAAACATCCACAGTATTATCAATAAGCCTTATGCGCTTGATGTCGATGTGGATATCGAAGGCTTAGACTTTAGTGCAGGTGAGATTCCGCAGTTGGATGCCTACCGCATTATTTTGGTGAATGGTCAGTATGTATTAGCAGTAAGTGAATTAGAAAATGTAAAGGGACTGTCGGTTATTCCAATGGATGAAGCCACTTCAGAGCCTGCATTTGAGTCCCATTTTGCTAAATATGCGGATAAGTCAGACAATATTATGGTCGCTTTGAATACGGCTGCTTTTACCAATGGTGTTTTTATCCATTTGAAAAAGGGAGTTGTACTTGATAAACCAATACAGATTATTCACGTCGCTACAGGGAAAGAGGATTTCTTTTCACAAACACGTAATTTGATCGTTGTCGAGCCAAATGCAGAACTTGAATTGATCGAAAGCTTTATCACTGCAGAAGGTACCGCAAATAATGTGCACAATAAGGTCTCTGAGATTATCGTCAAAGAGAATGCTAAAGTACAACATTATTATTTGCAGCTCGCGGAATCTGTAAGCCGTTACTTTAATCATACAGAGGTATATCAAGAAAAATACAGTCTTTACAATAATTACAACTGTAATTTTCCAGGCGCTTCGTTTATCCGTAACAATATCAACGTCCGTTTGGATGCCGAGCATGTGGAGAGCCATTTATATGGAATCAACTTAACGGCTGCCGATCAATTGGTCGATAATCATACCATCGTAGACCACCTGAAACCACATTGTGAGTCCTATGAATGGTATAAAAATATTACACAGGACAAGTCCGTTGCGGTTTTCAATGGAAAAATCTTTGTGCGCGAGGATGCGCAGAAAACGAATGCTTTTCAACAGAATAATAATATGTTGATGTCAGACAATTCGGCGGTTTATACCAAACCACAGTTGGAAATCTTTGCCGATGACGTAAAATGTTCACACGGGTGTACCATCGGTCAGTTTGATAATGAAGCGCTGTTTTATCTGAGAGCAAGAGGAATTGGCGAAGAGTCTGCCCGTATCCTGTTGGTGCACGCATTTGCATTTGACGTAACGACACGTTTCTCAAATGAGGTTGTTCGCAAATATGTTGAAGAGCTTGTAGAAGAAAACCTAAGAACAAATTAAATCCATTTAGGATCATATAGCTTTTAAATATGGCGTTTACTGAATAGGTAAACGCCATTTTTTTTCATAGACCAATACATCATAGCCTTCGTATCAAGCGCCAAGTTGCGTCTTGTTGCTCTTGCTTGGACGGAAGAGCGTTTAATCGTATTGGGAGAAGCGCTTAAAGTTATCATTGTTTGCTGTAGGGTAGACCCTAGTAATTTTGGATATCAACTTCGTCATTTTCACGGTATAACAACGGATCTTAATCGGAGCTACAACGCTATTTGTTCGCTCACAACCGAAGAAGCACCGAACAAGTACCGAACAAGCTCCGAAGAAGCACCGAGGAAGCTATGAATGGAACCAACGTTGAAACTAATCCGTTCTTGGTACTTGCTTTAAATTGTGCTAATAATTTTTTCGGCAATTTTAGTTAAAATCAAACAAAGATAAAGGTGATGAAGGGCTGAAATGTAGGGAATAACAGAGCACTATTAAACGAAAAAAGCTTCCAAATTTTGGAAGCTTTTTTGAGCGAAAGACGAGATTCGAACTCGCGACCCCAACCTTGGCAAGGTTGTGCTCTACCAACTGAGCTACTTTCGCGTTGATGTTACAAAAGTAAGGCATTTATTCGTATTCTGCAAGAGGAAAAGCAAAAAATATTAACTTAAATTGATCGCATCAACACAATTAATACCGTCTATAGCCGCCGAAATGATACCGCCGGCATAACCTGCCCCTTCACCACAAGGGTAAAGTCCTTTGACCTGAGGGTGTTGTAAATCTTCTTTATTTCTAGGAATCCGAATCGGTGAAGATGTACGTGACTCTACACCGACTAAAATGGCTTCATTGGTATAATACCCTTTCATCTTTTTGCCAAAGATGGGCAACGCACCGCGTAATGCTTCGTGAACAAAAACAGGTAGCACTTCGGTGAGATCTGCAGATGCTGTTCCGGGCTTGTACGAGTTTTCTGGCAGATCCATAGATACACGTCCTTCGACAAAGTCGACCATGCGTTGCGCCGGAGCAACGAGCTTACCGCCACCTACGGCAAAAGCCTTTCGTTCGATCTCTTTCTGAAAATTCAGTAATGCAAATGGATCCCTATGTGCATTGGCAACGTCCTCAAGGTTGATCTGAATAACGGTGCCTGAATTGGCGTGCGGATTATTTCGTTTGGATGGTGACCATCCGTTGACAACGATTTCATCTAAATCTGTTGCACAGGGAGCAATGACGCCGCCTGGGCACATGCAGAATGAAAATACACCACGGTCATTCACCTGTTCAACCAGGCTATAATAGGCTGGCGGCAAATGCTCGCTTCTTACCTGGCAGTGGTATTGCGCCTGATCAATGATTGCCTGCGGGTGCTCGATACGCACGCCCAAAGCAAATGCTTTGGCTTCGATCAGCCAATTGTTGCGATGAAAAAGCTCGAAAATATCCCGCGCAGAGTGCCCTGTTGCTACAATGACATGATCTGCCTTAATTTCTTCACCATTGGCTAATTTGACACCGCGTACTTGACCGAAGGATTCTAAAATGTCATCGACACGTTGGTCAAAATGAAATTCGCCCCCAAATTCAAGGACGCTCTCGCGCATGGCTTCAATAATATGCGGCAATTTATTTGTACCGATATGTGGGCGCGCATTGACCAGAATATCCGTCGTTGCCCCATGGGAAACGAAAAGTCTGAGTACTTTGTCTACGTCACCTCGCTTATTGGAACGTGTATATAATTTTCCGTCTGAGTACGTTCCAGCTCCACCTTCGCCAAAGCAGTAGTTTGACTCAGGGTTTACGATGCCTTCCCGGTTCAACTTAGCTAGATCGCGTCTACGGTCTTGGACCTTTTTACCGCGTTCGATTACAATTGGTTTGAGACCACGTTCAATACAGCGTATTGCTGCAAACAGGCCGGCAGGGCCCGCGCCAATAATAATAACGGGTTTTCCGTCTTTAACGGACTTAAAATTATTTTCGTAGATTTCTGGAACAGGAAGCTCGTCAATGTAGTAAATAACCCGAGCTCGATAAACAACCTGCTTGCTTCGGGCATCAATGGAACGTTTGCGGATTTTATAACCTTTGACTTGTTGAGGTTGGACTTTCAGGGCTTTGATCCCTTGCTGTAGAATATACTGATCGTCCTCGATTCTTTCTGGAAGTATCGCAATTTCAATTTCTTTTTGCATAGTATAAGGGCTGGGTTTTTATCCCAAAACCGGGACAAAGTTAATGAATATTGGCTATTTGGAGATTTGGAAATAAAAATATTCTTATCTTAGTAAGAGCTTGGTATATGCTTTGATAGTGTAACCGTATAATTTGAATAGTATTTAATTCTTTGAACAATGAAAATTAAAAGATTTTTGGTCGCCCTATGTGGTTTATTTGCATTAGTATCATTAAACTCCTGTGGCTACAATACGATGGTCTCACAAGATGAGAATGTTAAAGGAAAATGGGCACAAGTTGAAAATGCGTATCAACGTCGTGCGGATCTAGTTCCAAATTTGGTTAATACGGTAAAAGGAGCGGCAAAACACGAAGAAAGTACATTGACAGCTGTTGTAGAGGCACGAGCTAAAGCTACTTCGGTGACGATTAATGCCGATGACTTGTCTGAGGAGAATATTGCCAAGTTTCAAAAAGTTCAGGATGAATTCAGCGGTTCGTTGAGTCGTCTTTTGGCGTCTGTTGAAGCTTATCCTGATTTGAAAGCCAATCAGAACTTTTTGGAATTACAAGCACAGCTGGAAGGTACTGAAAATCGTATTTCAACAGAACGTAGATCTTACAATGAAGCGGTACAGCAATATAATACCACCGTACGTAGCTTCCCGAATAATTTAATGGCGGGGATGTTCGGATTTAAGGCAAAAGGTACATTTACTGCGGCCCCAGGTTCGGATAAAGCGCCAACGGTATCATTCTAACAGCAAATTGTTAGGAATGAACAGGATGATGGATGATGCGGCTTTCGTAGAAGCACATCATCCATTTTTTTATCGTGTTTTAATTAGTTTAGACCCTTTGAATCTGGAATAACCGGTATGGTAATCTAGTTTTGGAGTGCAAACGTATACAAACTATGGCATTAAATTCTGAAGAACAAGAGAAGATCGTTCACGCTATTAATGTAGCTGAAAATGAGACTTCTGGTGAGATTCGTGTAGTGGTCGAAAATCATTGCCCCGACGAGGTACATGATCGTGCAACCTATTATTTTTCCAAATTGGGCATGCATAAGACTACATTGAAAAATGGTGTTCTTATCTATATCGCGCTGGAAGACCATAAATTTTCCATTATCGGCGATAAGGGAATTCACCAACGTGTAGAAGGTGATTTTTGGAACAGTACCAAAGATCTAATGGTGGCGGAGTTTCGGGTGGATCGCATTGTTGAGGGCTTGGTCAAGGGGATCGAACATGCGGGTAAACAATTGGCAAAATTCTTCCCGCGTGAACACGATGACATCAACGAGCTTCCAAATGATATTGTTTTTGGAGACCGTTAGTTGTTAAGTGACTAGAAACAGTCCCGAAAAGCTATTTCCTGTCTCACAAATAAACTGATAAAGATCGTGATAAACCCGATTTCGGGATTCACCGAACGCCATTTGCATGAAAACTGCTCAAGGCAAATAAAAATGAATAAAAGAGAATTATAGGATGAAATTTGTATCGAGATTATTTTCTCGGGTTCGGATCCCTGCTATGGCTATGTTGCTTTGTTTGCTGTCGGTAGCCACAGTATTGGGTCAAGATTTCCCAGAAACATCAAATAGGCTTGTCAATGATTATACAAACACATTGACCGCAAGTCAGAAGCAATTATTGGAGCAGAAGCTATTGGCATTTGAGGATTCCGCATCTACGCAGATTGCAGTGGTTATGATGAATTCTACCGGTGGCTATGATATTTCTGATTATGCGGTTCGTTTAGCGAAAAAATGGGGTATTGGGAATAAAAAGTATAATAACGGTATTCTGTTGTTGGTCGCTCTGGGAGATCGGGCGGTGACTATTCAAACAGGTTATGGCATAGAGGGCGCTGTCCCGGATGCCATTGCATATCGTATTATTGAAAATGATATCAAGCCGGCTTTTCGTCAGGGCGATTACTACAAAGGAGTGGACGATGCGACCAGTTCCTTAATTTCCTACACAAAAGGTGAGTACAAAGCTGATCCAAAACAACCGAAAGGAAAGGGATCAGGTTCGGTGATGTTTGTTGTTATTATTGTGATAGTCTTGGTTGTTCTTTTCTCCAATCGCGGTGGACGAGGTGGTGGCGGTGGTGGCCGTGTGATGAATGGACGCGGCGCTTCTGATATCTTTTGGTGGACATTGCTGAATGGTCTTGGCGGCGGTGGCGGCCGAGGTGGCGGCGGTGGCTTCGGCGGAGGCTCTGGTGGCGGATTTGGCGGTTTCGGTGGCGGTGATTTTGGTGGTGGTGGTGCTTCCGGACGTTGGTAACATCTTTGCTAAATAATGTTAAATAGGACGACAGTGAAACGGAAATGTTTTACATTTATGGGAAGTATATAATTATGAAAAAGGGAATATTAATGGGTTTAAGCTTTTTACCAGCCTTGTTAATGGCACAAGAAAGCTTCACGGTTACAGGAAAAGTAAACACGACGTCAGACAAAGCGAAAGTGTTTATGCAGTATGCTGCGAATGGCACTCGTCAGACTGATTCAGCAACGGTCGTAAAAGGCGAATTTAAGTTCAACGGACAGGTAGCTACACCAACAAAAGGTATGATGATCTATTCGCCGGAGGGCTTAACTTTTGCAGAACTTAGAAATAGTCAAAAGCAACCTGAGACAGCACAGTTATATCTTTCTAAAGGCGTTATCAAAGTCGATGCTACCAAAGGGTTTAAAAATGCAACGGTCTCAGGTACGGCGCTTAATGACGATCTGACGCAGTACAAGGCTTTTGTGAAACCGCATACGGATGCGTTCGAGGCATTGAACCAACAATATTATGCGGCTTCGGAGACGCAAAAACAGGATCCTAAATTCATCGAAGGCTTACAAAAACAAGCTGGTGAGATTTCCGAAAAAATGGAAAAAGCAGATGCTGAATTTATTAACAAAAACCCAAAAAGCTGGTATACGTTGGATTTGTTGTCTGAGAATGTCAGCGGTGAAAACGTCAATGAATATGTAGCTTCTTTTGAGAAAATGTCTCCTGAACTGAAAGATTCTGAAAAAGGGAAGGAATTGGCTGAGCGTATCCAGAAATTGAAAGCAGTAGCTGTTGGTTCGGTAGCTCCTGACTTCACATTGCCAGACACAACAGGAAAGAATATTTCCTTATCTTCCTTAAGAGGAAAATATGTTTTGTTGGATTTTTGGGCAAGTTGGTGTGGTCCTTGTCGTCATGAGAACCCGAATGTCGTTGCGGCTTTCAATAAATTTAAAGATAAAGGATTTACCGTGTTTGGTGTTTCTTTAGACAATCCCGGTAAAAAAGATGCTTGGGTGAAAGCTATCCATGATGATAATTTACAACAATGGCCACACGTTTCAGATCTACAGGGCTGGAAATCAGCTCCGGTAAAATTGTACGAAGTACGTGGTATTCCGCAAAACTTCCTCATTGATCCTTCTGGTAAAATTGTCGCATCAAATTTAAGAGGTGAGGCTTTGGATGCGAAGTTAGCTGAATTGCTAAAGTAAACTGATATTTAGTTGCCATTGGGCATGAATAACCCCTAATTGTTATACTCATGTGAACTGAGTCTGCAATGAGGGGTTTCTTTTTATAGTCGTCCTCATCCAATCGCTTTTTTGGCGCCGCGACTAATTGACGACTCTAAAAGGGGAATAGCGTGACGACTGCAAAACATTGAATGAATTCGCTAACTTCGTCTGCTGCTCTAGCGAATCATTTCATGAAACCGCCATATCCTCGTAACAGCGGGATTAGGGGATGATGAATCCTAGGTATTTAAACATGGTGATCAATGGGATTTCTAGCGCTATTGGGGTTATAAAATTGTAAAGATGAAGAAAACAGTAATTTTGGGTATATTCTTGGGGACGGTGATTGCTTCCTGCGGTGGCGATCAAGATAAGGGAATTCCTGTTGTCAACCTAGAGGCGTTGCATGCCATACCTTTGGATCACCCGATTGATCAATTGGCTAAAGACACGACATTTATCGATGTTACGTTGCCGCCTAATGCCCGGATCGATCAGTTGTCACAACAGGAGCTGGGTCAACTAAAGGCTGCGGCATATCGTTTTTATCAGCATGTTACACTGGAAAATAATCAATACCGTGTTGATCTTAAAGATCCAAAGGTCCTACACCTATCGGAACAGGTTATTAAGGCATATGAACAGGCGATCAGCAATACGAATCATTTTGCGGACTCGATGGCCAAAGCTGGTCAGGCCATTCAGTTGCCGCCGGTATCTGAAGAATACCGCAATAATTTGCTTAAATAACAACTGGGATTGATATGGAGCTCATGTACGCTTATGGAATATGACCGTTCGGGTATCAGGCCTTTACAAAGAATTTGAACAAATCAAGAAACACAAGGCATAAAAAAAGAGTATACATCACGATGTATACTCTTTTTTTATTGTTAGTCAAGAATAAACTAGATCATTTACAACGAAAGGATTTCAATGATACGAAGCAGATCTTCATTCATTTTTACGTTATGCTTGATGGCGCTCTTAAAGGGTGTGAATCTTACTTCACTGCAGATCAGTCCGGCCATTTCACCTCTGCGGCCTTGTAGTAAAGCCTCTACCGCTGCAACTCCAAGCCTGCTGGCCAATACGCGGTCCATGCAAGTAGGGCTTCCGCCACGCTGAATATGTCCTAAAATAGATAATCTAACGTCGTAATGCGGGAAATTTTCCTTGATTTTTTCCGATACCACCATACCGCCTTCTTTGTCGCCTTCAGCAACAATAATAATGCGGGATGATTTATTTTTACGGCTTTTGTCAAGTCTTTTCATAATCGCATCATAGTCTACCTCGAACTCAGGAACCAGAACTGCCTCAGCACCGGTACTGATACCAGAACGGACGGCGATAAGACCAGAGTCGCGGCCCATCACTTCGATCACAAAAAGTCTATCGTGAGACTCGGCGGTGTCGCGAATTTTGTCTACGGCTTGGATAACTGTATTAATGGCTGTATCATAGCCAATAGTGAAGTCTGTGCCGGCCAAATCGTTATCGATTGTGCCCGGAAGACCGATGATAGGAAAATCGAATTCTTCGATAAATTTGGATGCGCCGGTAAATGTACCATCGCCACCGATAACAACCATGGCATCAATACCGTGGCTGCGTAAATTTTCATAAGCCTGCTTACGTCCTTCAATTGTTTTGAAAGCCTCGCTGCGGGCTGTTTTTAGGATAGTACCACCACGTTGTATGATATTGGCTACAGATTTAGCATCCATAGGGATAATCTCACCATTAACTAGACCATCATAACCTCTGCGTACCCCAAATACTTCAAGATTATTGTAGATCCCCGCTCTAACAACAGCGCGGATACCAGCATTCATTCCTGGAGCATCTCCTCCAGATGTCAAAACAGCAATTTTTTTAATGTTACTCATACGTACTCAAACTTAGCTATTTTTAAGCGTATATACAATTATATTTCCGTTATTAGAAGTCGCCAATATCGCTATTAAGAACAAGCAATCGCTTTATTAACTGCAATTCATCTAAGTGTGAGCTAAAGATAATGCAAATTTAATAATTGCTTGTTCTCTGCTGTTAATCTCGACGGATACCTTCTGCTGTATACAGGCTATTTTTTTGCCTTAAATGCATCAATTCCGCTCTGTAAAAACGCTTTATATTGTTCAATATTTCTATTTGCACCAGACTGAGGTACCAATACCTTTCCAGTGGCGTCTACAATAACATATAACGGTTGTGAATTGCTATTGAACGTCGATGCTTGGAAATCACTGTTTTTATTTCCTATCGTTTTAATCTTTTTGCCACTGTATTTTGATACGAATTGTTCGTTTGCAGGTAATTCTGTTTTATCATCGACAAACAATTCGGCCATAACAAATTCTTCCTTCAATAGTTTGGCAACCGCAGGATCAGTCCAGACATTTGCTTCCATCTCCCGACAGTTAACACAGTTCCAACCTGTAAAATCTATCAATACAGGTTTATTCAGTTCTTTTGCTGTTTCCAAGGCCTGATCATAATCATAATATGGATCAAATCCTTTTGGTGTACCGCGTTCGTGAAAAATCTCCGCGTATTTTTTGACTTTACCATCACTGTGTGCGGGAGCGGCTGCTATTCCTGCCGACAGGTCAAAGTCCTGTGTTGCCGAGGGTGGCAAGAAAGCTGAAATTGATTTTAGGGGAGCTCCCCATAGCCCCGGTACCATATAGATAACGAAGGAGAATACAATGATAGCGAGAATAGTTCTCGGTACGGAGAGGAATTTTAATTCACTGTCATGTGAAAATTTAATCTTTCCAATAAGATATAAGCCCATCATACTAAAGATGGCAATCCATAGCGATAAGAACACCTCCCGATCCAGCCAATTCCAATGGTAGGCCAAATCTACATTTGATAAGAATTTCAGTGCCAGTGCAAGCTCTAAGAAGCCGAGTACAACCTTCACCGAATTTAACCAGCCACCAGATTTTGGCAGGGATTTTAACATCGAAGGGAACATCGCAAATAAGCCAAAAGGAATTGCAAGTGCTATAGAAAAGCCAAGCATACCGATTGCGGGACCTAGGCGTTCTCCTTTTGAGGCCGCTTCGACCAATAAGGTGCCAATAATGGGGCCAGTACAGGAGAAGGAGACCAGTGAAAGGCTGAATGCCATAAAGAAAAGCCCTACGAGACCGCCTTTGTCGGATTTGGCATCCATTTTATTGACAAAAGAACTCGGTAACGTGATTTCAAAAGCACCAAAAAAGGATGCGGCGAAAACAACTAATAAGAGGAAGAATAGGAAGTTAAATACCCCATTTGTGGATAAAGCATTCAATGCATCCGAACCAAAGGAAATGGTAATAATCATTCCTAAAGCGACATAGATCACAATAATAAAGAGACCGTAGAGGAGTGCCTTGCTGATACCGCTTGCGCGGCTTCCAGCCTGTTTTGTAAAATAACTTACGGTAAGTGGGAGCATTGGAAATATACATGGCATGAGTAGCGCTGCGAAGCCGCCAACTAATCCTGCGATAAAGATACTCCAAAGTGATTTTTTACTTGATTCTTGCCCGGAGGGAGCGTTTGCCTTAACAGGAGCTATTTTGCTGCTGTCCTGACTAACCATTGTGTCAGGTGAAGCTGTAAAATTTAGATCCTCAGGTACCGCTTCAACAGCGGTAGCTGTATCCGGTGATGATTCAAATTGAAGTCCTTCTGTACTTGTTAAACTATCTTGTGCGGAGGCAAAAGTTGCTGTCGTTAAAGAAAGACTGAAAAAAGCAATTAAAAGTAGAATGAATGTGTTTTTTAACATGCGTATGAATTTCTGATGTTATGGTCAAAAATAAAAAAAGGCGATGAGAATCGCCTTATTAATTTATCCGTGTAGAATCATTTTTACTATTTGATTGTCACAGCAAAAGCATATTCGTCTGGAGGAAGACATTGTGATGCATCACATGCTTGCCATTCAACAGTGCCTTTAACGGTGGCAGTTCCTTTGTTTAAAGTTACTTTTTGTTGGAAAATTACCTCGTTTGTAAAATAACCAACATCCATCTTAAATACATCCTCGTGTTTTACTTTTGGTTTCGGCTCTGCAGTTTTACCTACCAATGTATAATCTGCCGCTTTAGCAAAGTTGAAAGAAGTTGGAATTGGGCCACCATCTTTCACATTTTGTGAATATATGTGCCATCCATTTTGGATTGTAGCTTTTACATAAACTACAGCTTCTTTGTTATTTAACTTTTTGCTCGCCACAGTCCATTTTACCGGTTTGTGAATCTGAGCGAATGCTCCCGTAACTGCAAAAATTACCACAGTCATTAACAGTATTAACTTTTTCATCAGAATTTAATTTGTTCTTTCCTTTTTCACTACAATGATTGCAGTGTGTTCTTGTTCTTTGATACTTCGGGTGAATAAAGGTTTAATCACGCTGTTGACAAATTTAGAACAAAGGTTTGACAATCCTAAAATGGGTTATCCTTTTTTTGTAAAGATTAAGTAATAAGATGTGTAATTTCTTTGATATCAAATTCGCGCAAGGTGTCTTCCAAAAGAACCAGTAGCTTCCCGTCATTAGACACCTGTTGAATAATGCCAGTTTTTTTGATGCCGTCGACTAGGAATGGTCTTTCTTCACCTCTCCAAAACAATAACGCGTTGTAGCGGTTTAACTGATATTGAGCCCCCTCCTTATACAGGTTCAGGTACTCCTGTTGGATCACTTGGAATAACTCCTGTGCCAGTTCCTTGATGTTGTAATCCTGTCGATCGGTCAGGCAGGCGAGCGAGGTTATTGTTGTTGCTGTGTCAAAATTAATTTGATTAATATTTACACCAATGCCAATAATTGCGTGGTCTATTTTACTGCCTTTTAATTTATTTTCTATTAAAATGCCTGTTATTTTCTTTGAATTGACGTAAATATCATTGGGCCATTTCACGGCTACAGGCTGCTCGGTTTTGCTTTTCAGCCAATTGACGGTTGCAATGGCGATTGTGGCGGAAAGCGCAAATTGTTCCGCTATGGGCAGGAAATGAGGCTTTAAGAGGATCGATGTTGTTAGATTTTTCCCTGGTTCACTGACCCAGGAGCTTCCACGCTGCCCCTTGCCCTGAAATTGTTCTTCTGCTAAAATGGCAGTCCCCTCAGCTAGTGGCTTGAAATTTGACAATAATTCCCTGAGATAATCGTTTGTAGAGGCGACTTTGTCAAGATATATTGTATTTTGACCGATGATAAGTCCCGAAATATTGTTATTTTGCAAACTGAAAGTATTAAATAAATATTAAGTCAAAACTATCACATTTTTTAATGAGTAAAAATAAAAGTTCAGAATTGTCCCAACGTCTATCAGAAATTATCGTTTATGGTATGCAAGAAAAGAAAGCAAACGAGATCGTTCGCTTGGATTTAAGAGATCTTCACAGTTCTGTTTCCGATTATTTTGTGATTTGTCATGCCGATTCTAACATTCAGGTGAATGCGATAGCAAAGAGTGTCGAAGAAGAAGTCTATAAGGCATTTGGTCAAGAACCCCAATATAAAGAAGGACAATCCAATGGTGAATGGTTGATTTTGGATTTTGTGGATGTGGTTGTACATATCTTTAAGACCGAAAAAAGAGCGCATTATGGTATCGAGGATTTATGGGGAGATGCAGAAGTACAGCATTTCCAAAGCGCTTAATTGTCCTCAACGAAAAAATTTATAAAGAAAATATAATTACGATATAATGAAAAAAATCCCGAGTAGTAAGGTAAGCCCGAAACCGCCAAAATTCAATTTTGTGTGGCTTATGATTGCCATGTTTTTAGGTTTTTTTGCCTTACAGTACGTTTTTGGAGAAAGCCCAGCTAAGGAAGTTAGCTATAGTGATTTTGAGACACGTATGTTGAATACAGGCGCTGTAGAGCGTCTCGTCGCCTATAAAAAGAATGATCTTGTCGAAGTGGAGGTCTATCTAAAAAAGGGCTGGAAAGATAACCCAAGTTTTAAAGACGCTACAAAAGCTGCTGATCCGCTTCCAAGTCTATCAGGACAGGAAGACAAGGGTCCACAATATATTTTTAAGGATGCCTCTCCCGATGTTTTAGAAAAGAAATTAGCTGCATCGCAAGCGGAATTAACGCCAGGTACACCAAAGGTCCAGTTGACTTATGATGATCGTTCCAACCCTTGGGCAAGCTGGTTTATCACGTTTATGTTGCCGTTGTTGGTATTGGCTGCAATCTGGATCTTCTTGATGCGTCGTATGGGCGGTGGTGCTGGCGGCGGTGGCGGTGCGATCTTTAATATAGGTAAATCCAAGGCGACGTTGTTTGATAAAGAATCGCAGATCAATATCACATTTAATGATGTTGCTGGTCTTGAAGAAGCGAAACAAGAAGTTATGGAGATTGTGGATTTCTTAAAAAATCCACGTAAGTATACCAATCTAGGGGGTAAAATTCCGAAAGGCGCTTTGCTTGTAGGGCCTCCAGGAACAGGTAAGACTTTATTGGCTAAAGCTGTAGCCGGAGAGGCTCAAGTGCCATTTTTCTCGCTATCCGGATCTGACTTTGTCGAAATGTTTGTGGGTGTAGGTGCATCGCGTGTTCGCGATTTGTTTAAGCAAGCGAAAGAGAAAGCGCCATGTATCATTTTTATCGATGAGATTGACGCTATAGGTCGTGCTCGTGGTAAAAACTCGATGATGGGCGGTAATGACGAGCGTGAAAATACATTGAACCAATTATTGGTGGAGATGGATGGTTTCGGTACGGATTCAGGCGTTATTATTTTAGCGGCTACTAACCGTATCGATGTACTGGATACAGCATTGTTGCGTCCAGGACGTTTTGACCGTCAAATTTCTATTGATAAACCGGATTTGATTGGCCGTGAGCAAATTTTCAAAGTGCATCTAAAGCCGTTGAAATTATCGGCTGAGGTCGATGCAAAAAAATTATCGGCGCAGACACCTGGTTTTGCGGGAGCTGAAATTGCCAACGTGTGTAACGAAGCAGCCCTTATTGCTGCCCGTAAAAATAAACCCGAGATTGATATGCAGGATTTTCAGGATGCCGTTGATCGTGTGATCGGTGGTCTTGAGAAGAAAAACAAAATCATCTCTCCGGAAGAGAAACGTATTGTTGCTTATCATGAGGCTGGGCACGCTATTGCGGGCTGGTTTTTAGAGCACGCCGATCCTTTGGTAAAAGTGTCTATTGTACCACGTGGTGTCGCTGCTTTGGGTTATGCACAGTATCTTCCCCGTGAGCAGTTCCTATATACGACAGAACAGCTTATAGACAGTTTATGTATGACTATGGGTGGTCGTGTCGCTGAAGATATTACTTTTGGAAGAATTTCAACAGGTGCTCAAAATGACTTAGAGCGTATCACGCAACTTTCTTATGCGATGATTGCAATCTACGGTATGAATGATAAAGTTGGAAATGTTTCCTTCCGAGATAGTTCTGAGGCATCTTTCCAAAAGCCGTATTCTGACAAAACGGCAGAGCTGATTGATGCAGAGGTACGTAACTTAATTAATGACGTCTATGCACGTACCAAACAGTTATTGCTGGATAAACGTGAGGGTTTGATTAAAATAGCAGAAAAGCTATTGGAAAAAGAGATTCTTTTTCAGTCGGACTTGGAAGAGATATTAGGTAAACGTCCATTTGAAACCAAGACTACTTACGAGGAGTTTGTGAATGGTGCTGATGGTGGTGGAGTTCCACAGACAGATTTACCGTTGGATGTTCATCCGGACGAAGCGCGATCTAACGAAGGGCAGAGTTCAGAAACACCCTCCAATAATTTGAATTAATTTGAATGCTGCAGCGCTAGAGTGATCTAGCGCTGCATTTATATATATTTGCGCCATGAACGTGAAGAACGCAACAGCGAAAGAGATAATGTTAAAACGGGTACGTCAGGCATTACTACAGAAAAACGATAATCCACATCCCAATTTCAAAGAAACGCCGCTTTATAAAGAAGAGGATGAGTTGGTGGATATTGTTTTTGTTCGCGAATTGACTGCTGCGGGAGGCAAGTTTCTGTATTGTGATGGCGAGATCGGTCTGATTGAAAATCTGATTTTATTGACCGAGGAGAATAATATCAAAAATATATACGCTTGGGAACAAGGTGTTCAAAATTTACTCAGTCCATATGGTTTCCCTTTTTTAAAAACAGCGGAAGATTTTGAATCAGCAAATGCGAGCATTACCTCATGTGAAGCATTGGTTGCACGTAATGGAAGTGTTATGGTGAGTAATGCAAATGCTTCAGGACGCAGGTTGAGTATATATCCTCCAATTCATATTGTCATTGCCAAAGCTTCGCAATTGGTTTGGGATCTAAAGGATGCTTTAGCCTATATGCAGAAGCGTTACGGTCAGGAAATACCGACAATGATTTCGACAATTACCGGCCCCTCCAGGACGGCTGATATTGAGAAAAGATTGGTTTTGGGTGCACACGGACCAAAAGAACTTTACGTTTTACTTTTAGAGGATCGATTCTAGGAATTACTATGCTATTATATTATCTAACAGAAATGCCTATTGCGAGTATTATTTTCTTTTTTACGCTCGCTACCAGTATCTATACGTTTTCACATGAACAACTTTACGGTAAACTGATGTTGCATCCGTATAGTATCGCACGTAATCGAAAATGGTATACCATCCTTACCAGTGGCTTTGTGCATAAAGATTGGGGGCATCTGCTGTTTAATATGCTTACCTTCTATTATTTTGCATTTTGTTTGGAGCGCATACTTGCAGAAGCAAGTCCATACGGTCATATTTTATTTGCCGTAATCTATGTCGGTAGTTTGATCTTGAGCGATATTCCAACAATCATCCAGCAAAAAAATAACCCCGGTTACTATAGTTTAGGCGCTTCAGGTGCGATTTGTGCGGTTCTGTTTAGCTACATTCTTTTCGATCCGAAAATTACCATTGGTGTGATGATGATTATACCGATGCCGGCTTATCTGTTTGCATTTTTGTTTTTAGGTTACTGTGTGTGGGCGTCAAAAAAAGCGCAAGATGGTATAAATCACGATGCTCATTTCTTTGGCGCATTGTCGGGTCTGATCTTGACGATTATCTGTTTCCCTTGGGTTATTAAGCATTGTTTGGCTCAGTTTTAAAATTTTCCACCCCAGGTTTCCCGATCTAAATTTCTATACTGGATCGCTTCGGCGAGATGATGATTTTCGATCATTTTACTTTGCTCCATATCAGCGATTGTTCGAGCAACTTTGAGTATTCTATCGTATGCTCTTGCAGATAGGCTCAGACGTTCAATAGCCGTTTTAAGTAACTTCCTTCCGGGCTCATCAATCTGACATATTTCTCGGGTCAATTGTGTACTCATCTGGGCATTACAATGGATGTCTGGGAAGGATTTAAAACGTTCTTTCTGGATTTCGCGTGTCTGAATGACCCGACGGCGTACCGTGCGGCTATCATCTATAGAACGTGTTGTATTCAATTCATCAAATAGCACGGGGGTGACTTCGATGTGGAGGTCTATACGGTCTAAAAGTGGTCCTGATATTTTGCTTAGATAACGCTGAACGGTGTTAGTGCCGCAGATGCATTCTTTCTCGGGGTGATTGAAATAACCACAGGGGCAGGGATTCATGGCAGCAATGAGCATAAAACTTGCGGGGTACTCGACGGTAAGTTTAGCTCTTGATATCGTAATTTGACGCGATTCAAGTGGCTGACGCATGACTTCGAGGACGCTCCGTTTGAATTCTGGCAATTCGTCAAGGAATAATACGCCATGGTGGGATAAAGAAATTTCACCCGGCAATGGATTTGAGCCGCCCCCTACCATGGCCACATCGGATATTGTATGATGTGGAGAACGAAAGGGCCGTGCAGTGACGAGGGAGTCTTTCGCCTTTAGATTTCCAGACACAGAGTGTATTTTGGTCGTTTCCAGCGATTCGGTCATATTGAGTGGGGGAAGGATCGTTGGTAGTCTTTTTGCCAACATGGTTTTTCCTGCTCCTGGTGGACCTATTAAAATAAGGTTATGTCCACCAGATGCTGCGATTTCCAGCGCTCGTTTGATATTCTCCTGTCCTTGTACATCAGAGAAATCGACGTCATAAATGGCCGTATCATCCTGAAAAAATGTTTGTATGTTAACTTTTGTAGGCTCGATTGTTACAGTATGATTGAGAAATTCCACTACTTGGGTCAGATTTTCTACACCAATAACATCGATTTCAGTGACGATAGCTGCCTCTTTTGCATTGGCTTTAGGTAATATTATTCCTTTAAACCCTTCTTTGCGCGCCTGTAATGCAATTGGTAGAACACCACGTATGGGCTTAATACTTCCGTCTAATGATAGCTCGCCTAAAATAAGATAGTCTTCCAGACGGATATTTGTGATTTGGCCGGAAGATGCTAATATGCCTATTGCAATTGATAGGTCGTAACTTGAACCTTCTTTACGAATATCTGCGGGTGCCAAGTTGACAACGATCTTTTGGCGTGGCATGTGAAGTTGACAGGAATTAATGGCACTTTCGATACGTCTTAAGCTTTCTTTAACGGCATTGTCAGGCAGGCCAACGATATAATAATGGAGGCCAGTAGATACGATTACCTCGACGGTAATAGTGCAGGCATTTATCCCATAGACGGCGCTGCAATAGGTTTTATTTAGCATAATTTTCATAATCGACTGATTTAAAGATACTAAAAAATTGAGTAAGTTAATAATTGTCGGGTGAAATATTGATGGAGGATCCAAGATTACCGAAAAAAATGATTATATTGTTAATATAGTTCCTTATTAATAACGGATAAAAAGCATTGTTTGGCAAACGATTTGCTTTGTTAATTGTATTATTAACGAGGACTAGATTCTTCGTAATAGATTTAGAACTTTAAAAGAAAAAGAAATGAATGACACAAGTAAAGTAGCTTTGGCGTTATTAGCCGGTCTTGCCGCGGGTGCAGCTTTGGGAGTTTTATTTGCTCCAGACAAAGGGTCGGATACAAGAGATAAAATAAATGATTCATTAAGCGATTTGAGTGATGCTATTCGGGAAAGAGCAGAGGAGCAATTTGATCAGTTGAATGATTTCAAAGAGAAGATTGTTTCTACGTTAAAAGGGAAGTTAAATCAGGCAGAAGAAGTGCTGGATGATGATATCATCGAACATGCATAGTTCGCAGATTATTCAAAAGAATAATTGGTGTAGAGTACATATTATCAGGCTATTTCGCGAGATAGCTGTTTTTACGATAGCTGCGCGCTCTTCATGGGTATAGAGTAGTGCTGTGTTGCGGTTATAAGATACAGCGTTTTCGTTTTTTTAGTTATGGGCTGAAATAGCCTGAATAAATTTTAGATGCATGGAAGAAGAAAAATTTTCACTAAGTGGTACGTTTCAAAAGACCAAGGAGTATATTGACTCCCAATTTAAACTTGTTAAATTAAAAACAATTGAACGATCATCTCGTTTAATTGCAAGCTTAGTGGTAGATGCAACTAAGCTTATTTTTACTTTATTTGTTCTGTTTTTCTTATGCTTAGCACTAGGTTTTTGGCTGGGAGAGTTATTGGGTAGTTATTCATTAGGTTTTTTGGCAACAGCAGGTATCTTCTTAGTGATCATTATCCTAATCCGCGTTTTTGAGCCTATGCTGGAATCAAAATTTATGGATCTCTCCATTCGACGTTTTTTGGCTAAATGGAACGATGAAATTGAGGAAGAAGAGGAAGAACTGCATAAAGAAAAACTTGATAGAGAAAGGGCTACAAATGAACAATAAACAGACCAAAATACGTAATTTACAGGAACTTAAAGCTGAAATATTGCGCTTAAAGACATTAAAGAATGAGCAGGAGCTATATCTAAAGGCTCAATTTACATTGCTTAACAATAAAATAGAGGCCCCCATCCGTTTTTTTAATTCCTTAAAAAATAATATCCCGGGTGCGAATATTATACAGCAGATGTTTGCCAAAAGTAATAATCCAGATTCTGATTGGTTAACGAAGATCTTACGTATTGGGGTTCCCTTTGTTATGAATAGGTTGTTCCTAAAAAATACGGGCGTTTTAAAGAAAGCGCTGATGTTGCTGTTATCAGAGCGTGCTGTCGGCCAGATCAATCAAGATAAAATCACCGGCCTCATCGGTAAATTAACGAGCTTTATTCGTCCCAAGAAAAAGAAGAAAAATAAAGCTGCGGAAGCTGAAAATGCAGTGATCAAGGATGAGGTTAACGAGTACGGAATTCCTTCCTATAGCGAGACCTACTAATGCGATCGCGTTGGATTTATTCAAAAGCATTTGCTTCTTTCTTCAAAAAATCCGCATAAGCTAGTTGAATGCCTTCCCGAAGGTTAACTCGATGTTTCCAGCCCAGCGCATGTAGTTTTGAGACATCCATGAGTTTTCGCGGTGTTCCGTCAGGTTTGGAACTGTCGAAGGAAATAGTTCCCTGGTAACCAATGACGTCTTTAATCAATTCGGCAAGTTCCTTAATGCTTAAATCTTCGCCAATGCCAATGTTGACAAATTGTTTCTCGTCGTAATTATTCATTAAGAAAACGCAGGCATCTGCCAGGTCATCGGAAAAAAGAAATTCCCGTAAGGGGGTCCCTGTTCCCCAGATCATAACTTCAGGGAGCTGATTGATTTTAGCTTCATGAAATCTTCTGATCAAGGCCGGTAAGACATGTGAATTTTGCGGATGGTAATTGTCGTTAATTCCGTAAAGATTTGTTGGCATAACGGAGATATAATTGCATCCATACTGATCCCTGAAAGCTTCCGCCATTTTTATTCCCGCGATTTTAGCAATTGCGTAAGGCTCATTTGTAGGCTCCAGAGTACCCGTGAGTAGCATGTCTTCATTCAAAGGCTGCGGAGCCATTTTTGGATAGATACAGCTTGAGCCTAAGAACATTAATTTTTTAACCTTATTATCGTAGGAAGATTTGATGACGTTATTCTGTATAGCCATATTCTCGTAGATAAAATCAGCGCGATAGGTGTTGTTCGCCATGATCCCGCCAACTTTGGCTGCGGCTAAGAAAACATAGTCCGGTTTTTCCTGATCGAAAAAATCAGCCACTGCTTGCTGATTGCGCAGATCTAATTCGGAAGATGTGCGTGTGACAATGTTGTTGTACCCAAGCTCCGATAGTTTGCGATGAATTGCCGATCCGACCATTCCACGATGGCCTGCTATATAAATTTTAGCGTCTTTCTCCACGATAAGTTATTGATTCCTGCAAACTTAGATAAATTGCTTTTTATATGCAATATAATTCGCCCGTGTGGATGCAATTTATGCATTCCTGTGTCTGCTACAGGACTTCAGATTGTTCTGTAATTACCGGTATTCGTGCTGTCTCTCAGATTTATTTTTTTTAGCGGGAATATAAGGTTATTTTTGCGGGATATTTATTAAAAAATGGGAAAGGACAAACTACGTAAATTTGCTGAAGTTGCTACTTTTGAAAATGTAATCCAACTCGACGCAGGCAAAGAATATAAAGGAAAATGGGCTGAGAAGCAATTTGGTAACAATAATCCAGTTGTTTTGGAGCTTGCTTGTGGTAAAGGTGAGTATACTGTTAATCTAGCGAGATTGTTTCCGGAGAAAAATTTCATCGGTATCGATTTTAAAGGTAATCGTATTTGGCGAGGAGCCAAAACAGCTTTGGAGGATGGAATTCGGAATGTTGCTTTTCTTCGGATACAAATTGAGACTATCCTTGAACATTTTGCTGAAAATGAAATTGATGAGATCTGGATTACCTTTCCGGATCCGCAACCGCAAGATAGCCGAGAAAAGAAACGATTGACCGGGCCAAAGTTTTTGGAACGTTATAAAATCATTATGAAGCCTGAAGGAATGATGAATCTGAAAACAGACAATGACGGTTTTTATGCTTACACACTAGAGCAGATCGATTTACAGGGTTTGAAAAAATATAAGGAAACGACAGATCTTTACCATTCAGACTTGGTTGATAACGTTTTATCCATTAAAACATATTACGAACGGAAGTATTTGGCGCATGACAAGAACATTAACTATGTGAAGTGGAGTTTCGAGAAGGCTTAAGCCTTAACGCTTCTATTGTAATAAAGAGCCCAACGAAAGTTTGGGCTCTTTTTGTTTTCTTCAGTATTGCGGATACTGAAGCTTTGATCACCCACTTTTTACCCCAGTTGGCAGCTGTGTCTACGGTTATTTACTCTTGTCGTAGTTTTACATGAAAGTTACCGTATACTTCCAGTATAGTTACGGTATTGTTTTAGCATGGATATAGTAGTTATGTAAAATACTAAATAGCTACTTAAAGGGGGGAGTAAATTTACTTAAAACATCCTAGAATCCTCCTTTCGGGCCCTTTCCGACGGTCTTATAATTCCTAAAAGACTAAGTAATTCTTGTTTTTTTTATTTTAATATGGGCTTTTAAATAATTTCGATTTATTTCGTTTTTTAAATATTATTAATTATTTTCGATTTGTAAATATAAAATAACCAAAGAAAGATCGCTTAAAAGCGTGCCTAATGCATGATAATCCCTTCAGGGTGAACTTCAAAGCATTTTATTAAAACGGTAATAGTATGATAAAAGGAAATGCTATTCGAAACAATTGTTAACAAAAAGAAAACATTAAGTTAAAACAAACTTTTTGTTAAGAATATATTTTTGTGCCAAATTGAAAATTAACAATTTACACCAATAACTATGTTTAGTATTAACCCTATCCAAATTAATCTAAGGCACTCCTCCTCGAAAGTGCTATTTGTGGCATTAGCAATTGCCTGTAATATGGATTTTACAGCAATGGCGGCTCCACTAGGATCTGATCAAGCTGTGCATGCAGTTAAGCAGACCAAGATTAGAGTAAAAGGGCAAGTTGTCGATAATCAGACGAAAGAACCTTTGGCATCCGTATCAATCCTTGCAGCGGGTGTAGTTAAAGGAGCGACGGACAGAAATGGTAATTTCGATATTGAAGTAGAATCAGGGACAGCAATCCGTTTTCAGCTAATCGGTTACGAAGCGGAAACGCAAACTTTTTCGTCAGCCCAATTGAATGCTAAAATTTTTTTAAGTTCGAGATCGGAGGCGCTCAATGAAGTCGTTGTGACAGCACTAGGCATACAGCGAGAAGAGAAGGCATTAGGCTATTCCATAAGCACGGTCAAAGGCGAGGAATTGACGAATGCAATTTCAAACAATTGGACGGATGCTCTAACAGGAAAAGTCGCTGGTTTGAATTTGGTAAAGTCGGGTGCGGGGCCATTGGGATCCAATCAGATTATTTTAAGAGGGGAAACATCTTTTACGGGCGATAATTCCGCATTGATTGTTGTGGATGGTGTTGTCATGGGAGGAGGGACGCGGATGACCGGTAATGGTAGTTCCAATTATTTGGATAGTGATTCTCCTGTAGATTTTGGAACATCATTGGCGGATATTAATCCGGATGATATCGAGTCCGTTTCAGTATTGAAAGGACCAGGCGCTTCAGCGCTCTATGGTTCCCGTGGCGCACATGGCGCGGTGATTATTACCACAAAAAAGGGAAAAGGGGCTAAAAATAAAATTGGTGTATCCGTTAATTCGAATACGGCAATTGGGACAATTAACAGATGGCCCGATTATCAATACGAATATGGTCAAGGTGCGATTGATCAGGATCTTTATTATTCCTACGGACAGTCAGAGGATGGTGCAAGTACTTTAAGTACGTCTTCTGCTTGGGGACCCAAATTTGATGGACAGTATTATTACCAGTACGATCCTAATTTCTATCGTTTGACACCTCCAGAGCGGACTTTATGGAGACCCTATGAAAACAACCGAAAGGATCTTTTCCAAACGGAGCTCACGTCTACCAATTCGATCAGTATTTCTGGTGCCACAGAAAAGACCAGCTCAAGGTTTTCTTATACGAATGTGACGAATAAATGGATTATTCCCAACATGGGCTATAATCGGAATACCATCGCGATGCAGTTCAATAATAAGATTACGGATAAGTTGAGTCTTTCAACAAAAATTAATTTTAATAATAGAGGATCAGACAATTTACCAAATAGCGGTTATAACAATCAAAGTTACATGTACTTTGTACGGGGCATTGTGCCGAATGTGAATGCAGCTTGGCTAGAGCAGAATTGGATTCTAGGAAAGGAAGGAATTGAACAGATGACTCCGTTTTCAAACCTGTTGGATAATCCAAGAACCATATCTTATGATATGATCAATGCGCAGGATAAAAACAATATTATTGGAAATTTACAGGCCGATTATAAATTCAATAAGGAGTTGAATTTGATGGTGCGGACAGGAATCGATTGGAGCTATGATAAACGCAAACAATCGAGACCATTTGATACCTATAAGTACGCTTATGGCTATTACCGGGAGCAGTCCATCAATAACCAGGAAATTACTTCCGACTTTTTATTGCAATATAACAATCAACGGAACAATCTTCACAAATTTGGCGCATCGGTTGGAGGTTCATTGATGCACAATAAGTATATTAAAGATGATGCTTACGCTAATAGTCTTATTTATCCAAACCAATATAATTTTGCCAATGCGAGGGAAAAAATCGTTTATTTACCTTACCGCGAGGAATATGCAGCCAATAGCTTATATGCCTTACTAAATTATAGTTATAAGGATATGATTTTTGTCGATGCAACGAATCGTATCGACTGGGCGAGTACATTAGCATCTCCGAAACGGAATGAAGTTAAACCATTTATATACCCTTCGCTTAATACAAGTTTTGTTATTTCCCAATTGCTAAACCTGCCAAAAGCGATAAATTTTTGGAAAGTCAGAGCATCGATTGCTCAAGTCGGAGGTGGAGGAAAACGGGCTTATCTAAACTCTTATGGTTACCGTAGTGTTGAGGGGACCACTGGAGGGCTTACAAATCCAACCACCGTTCCAGATGAAAATCTGACGTTCGAAAGTACGCGTTCTTATGAAGTAGGAACAGATTTTAGAATGTTCAGAGATCGACTTAGATTAGATCTTACTCTGTATTCAAACTCGACATTTGATCAGATTATTGAGTCTCCGCTGGATCCTTCAAGCGGTTTCAGAAATCAGATTACGAATGCTGGAGAGGTACGGAATAGGGGGATAGAGATTGCGCTTTCTGGCGATATTATCAAGAAGAAAGATGGCTTAAATTGGAATATGTATGGAAATTTTACGAGCTATGATTCGAAAGTTATTTCCATACCTGCAGATCTGCAAGGAGAATTAGTGCTATCCACGTTGTTTGGAAGTAGAGGAACAATTGTGGCCATACCTGGTAAACGATTTGGTGATATCTATGGACTCGGATATGAGCGAAATCAGGATGGTCAAATTATTTATGAAAATGGACTTCCTGTATTGTCCCAACAGAACATGTATATCGGTAATCCAAATGCAACGACCAAATTTGGTTGGGGGAATGAATTTAAATACAAAGGATTTAGATTTAATTTCTTATTTGATGGTCAATTCGGCGGAGTGGGATATTCGTTGACGCATGCCGTATTGATGGAAGAGGGAAAATTAAAAAAGACAATTCCGGGACGATATAATGGTATTATCGGCGATGGTGTTGTGAAGAATAGTGATGGAAGCTACAGCAAGAATACAGTTGTTGCGTCTGCTGGAGATTATTATGCTAAACATTTTAACCGGGATAATATAGAATCAAATACGTTTTCCACGGACTTTATAAAGCTTCGTGAGGTCAGATTTGACTATACATTACCTAAGTCTTTTGTTGAACGCTTGAAAATTGAGCGCGCATCAATTGGCGTGTACGGAAGAGATCTGTTTGTCATGACCAAATGGCCTTCATTTGACCCAGAGTTTGGATCGCTAAATTCAAGCGGTATTGAGAAGGGCGCAGAGATTGCCCAGTTCCCTTCAACCCGCACAATGGGTGTCAATTTATCATTCTCATTTTAAATCCAGCGTATTATGAAAAAGAATATAAGAAAAGCTTTTATTTTGTTGGCAGCCTGTGGGATACTACAGAGCTGTACAAAAGATTTTGTCGCAATAAATACAAATCCAAATGCAATTTCTGCGGCAGCGCCACAAAGTCTCATCGCGCCAGCTTTACTCAATGTGTTAAACACAAATTTATCACGGAATATGCGCATCAACAACGAGCTTATGCAAGTGACTGTAACGGTGAATGATGCATTGGAGATTCAACGGTATGAAATCAGACCGTCAGAAGCGGAATCTACCTGGTCCGGATGGTACGTACAGTTGACGAATATACGCGACATTTATCAGAAGGCAGGGGAAGGGCAGCAGAAGGGTTACCAGACATACCAGGGTATTTCGCTTATATTGGATGCTTGGGTGAGTTCGTTAATAACTGATATGTATGGTGATGTACCTTATACAGACAGCAATAAAGGGTATAGTGATAGTAATTTAACTCCTGTATTTGATAAACAGTCCGATATTTATGCGGATATCTTTAGAAAATTAGAAGAGGCCAATACGCTTTTGAAAGGTAAGGTTGCTGTCGAATCGACCAATTTAGCGATGGATCCTATATTTAATTCAGATCCTGGAAAATGGCAGAAATTTGGTAATTCTTTATATCTCCGATTATTGCTACGTATAGCACATAAGTCAGAAACCAATGCCGTTGCAAAGATCAAAGAAATATTAGAAACGAATGCCGCTGAATATCCGGTGATGCAAAGCAATGCAGAAACGGCTGCTTTATACTACACCAATGTACAGCCTTATATGAATCCTTATTTTAATAGCCGTGACATAGATTTTAATGGAAACAAAGGCTATTCAGAGTTTTTTATCAATAATCTGCTGGACCTTTCAGACCCACGATTAAAAATTTGGGCCACTGAAGCCACATTAGGAGTATATGGCGGTATGCAGTCCGGATACCAGAGAGGAAATGTCCCCGAGCAACAATCAACGCTTTTAACAAGTCTAAAAGCCGACTCGCATATGGGGAATATCATGAATTACGCCGAGTTGCAATTTATTATTGCTGAATGTGGTATGAGAGGGTATGCTCAGGTTGATGCGCCTGGAGCCTATTTAAAGGGGGTGAACGCGGCTATGGAATACTGGGGGCTAACAGCGCCAGCATCTTACCTAAGCAGTGCAAAGGTTCAGTTGCTGCCCACAGATAGTGATCATGCGAAATTGAAAAAGGTGCATTTGCAAAAATACTATGCGATGCTATTTACGGATTTCCAACAGTGGTACGAATATCGTAGAACCCAATTATTGGATTTATACAAAGGTCCGGGCTTGTTGAATCAAGGGAAAATGCCAGTACGTTTAAATTATCCAACAATTGTACAATCTTTAAACAAAGTAAATTATCAGGATGCTGTGAGTCGTATGGGGGGAGACGGGATAAATGAAAAAATGTGGTGGCAACCTTCAATCAACTAATCAATGAAAAAGTTAAAATCAATACTATGCAGTATGTTGGCGATGTCAGCATTGCTGTCCGGCTGTATCAAAGACAACGTCAATGAATCGATAGGGACGCTAAATCCTGAAATATCGTTGTATGCGCTACGCAGTCTATATAAAAATGCCGATTTACAGCTTAATGCGTCTTCGCTACAAGGGGCAGAACATATCAAAGTAGTGGTCGTTTCGCATGCGGAAAATAAGAATTTACCAGAAAATACACTTGCTGTACAGAATATTTGGCGAAATCAACGCCGTGGAATATTAGTTCAGGTACCCAATGCGTCTGAATTTAAATTTGGAGATTCGGTTCAGATCAATATTAGCGGTTCAAAACTGATTAAAAAAGATGGCTTATTAGTTCTTTCAGTCGATAATAATCAACAGCTTAAAGTCTACTCATCTGGTAATACTATTGCCCCATTACCTGTTGCTGTTTCCAGTCTAAAGTCGAAGTTTGATGAGTTTGAATCAACCTATATCGATATTACAGCCGATGTTGAACCTGAACCCGCAGCTGGGACAGCGTTGAAAGGAGATAAAATCTTAATGGATGGTGATAAAAATGAGATTATATTGCATACACAAGATAATGCGACATTTGCTGGGGAGTCCATCGCTCCAAGTGCATCATTCAGAGGAATTGCATTCAAGGAGGGCGAAAAGCTACAAGTTAGGATGCAGAGTTATGCTGATATGGCTTATGCCAGCGGTAAGTTATATGCAGGTTGGCCTGAAACTTTTGATGCTGTAGATGCGAGTGTGAAAGGTAGCTATGATATGAAGGATAAAAACGCGGTCTCCTTTCCAACGGGGCAATGGAACCTGTATCAGGCTATTCTAGGAACAACTGCTGGTCGTGATCGTATCGTTTCTGGAAAAAATGCCATCCGTATGCAGCAGAACTTAAGTGTTGATGGTTATGTGCAAATGAATTTTGATGTGCCGAATGGGGCCTCAAAAGTAACGCTTTGGTATGGTTCGTATTACACCGATCGTTCGTGTACGTTCAAGTTGGAATACTCGACCGACGGAGGAACGACATGGAAGCAAACAGGCGAGCCTATTTCGGACGCGCATACAACGACAGAGAGCATGAATTCAAAACAGGCTGTATTCTTAATGAATATTCAGGGGCCGGTTCGTTTTAGAGTTACCAAACTTGGATTAGGGACAAGTAACAATGTGATTAATAACGGAAGGTTGGGATTGGACGATATTGCTATTTATAAAAGTTATTAATTTGAAAAATTGATTTTCAAATGGCCCCATTGGATTGTGTAATCCAATGGGGCTTTTTTATCATCAGCTATTATCTCAACTCATCAAAAAAAATCGTTATCTTCATTATATAACTATAAACGAAGACTTATGAACTTAACAGATTTAGTTACAGGTGGAGTAGGCTCTAAAGCGATAGAGACTATTTCAAAAATTACTGGTATCAGCGAATCCAAGGCAAAATGGATTGTAGCAGCGGCAGTTCCTTTGATGATTGCAGCATTGAATTACAATGCCAAAAACAAGGGGCAGGCGGAAAATATTGATAAGGCTATTGACCAGCATAGCAATAGCGGGATACTCGATAAAATTGGAGATTTCTTTGGACAGGGTGGAGCAGAACAGGGCGGTGAGCAAAATGTTTCTGAAGACGGCAATAAAATTGTCAACCATATGTTCGGCCAAAATACCGAAGTCGTGACACAGCATATAGCAGATAAAGCAGGCTTGAGTTCTTCTCAGGTCACCGGAGTATTGGCTACACTTGCTCCGATAGTAATGGGGTATCTAGGACAACAAAAGCAGGCTTCAAGCGGCGGTGGGATTGGTGATCTGATCGGCTCTGTGCTTGGTGGTGGAACACAACAAAATGCAGGTGGCGGTATGTTGGGTGGTATATTAGGCTCTTTCTTAGGCGGTAGCCAAGAAGAACAAGCGCAAGCAACTGAGCAGCCGGCATCGGGAGGTAGTGTTACCGACATGTTGGGTGGATTGGCAGGCAGTTTTTTTGATAAAAATAACGATGGGCAGGCAAAGGGCAATATTCTTGATTCAATCGCCGGTATGTTTGGCAAGTAAGCTGTGTTCGGTTATTATTTTTCTTGATAAAAAGCTAGTATGGGATGAAGCTAAGATGGTGCAGATCCTAAACAGGAAGCGGTCGGAAGTTCTACACTTCCGACCGCTTTCTGTTTGTTCAATTTGTATTAATCTTCGGCCGATACTTTCGGTGGAAAATTTTTATGTTTTCTTTTGCTGATTTTGTCAATATTGACGGGTTGAGGTACCTTGACATAATATCCTGTTCCGTCATATTCACGTTTATTGGGATTTTCCTTACATGCTGGCGAACAGCATCCATCCATCTCCCAGCCGCACTCATCACATTGTGTGAAATGTTCATTACAAGTTGGGTTGGCGCAGTTGATCATTTTAGTGGTTTGCTTGCCACAGTTAAAACAAGTTGATACCACGGATGGGTTGACAGAATTTACATCGACAGTAACACGATTGTCAAAGACGTAGCATTGACCTTCAAAATCTTCACCACCTGCTTCCTTTCCGTATTTGATAATGCCGCCATGTAATTGATAAACATCCTCGAAGCCTTCTTTTAACAAGAGAGCAGATGCCTTCTCACATTTGATACCGCCTGTGCAGTACGTTAATATTTTTTTTCCTTTATATTGTTCGAGCTCTTTGATTTTCTCCGGAAACTCGCGGAAATTGTCAATATCTAGGGTAACAGCATTTTTAAAATGACCAACATTGTGCTCGTAATTTGAGCGTACATCCAATACAACCACATCCTCTTGGTCTTTCATGGCTAAGAAATCCTTCGGTTCAAGGTGCACACCGGTTTGACGGTTGGGGTCAATTTCTTTTGGATCTCTCAAACCAGAGTGAACAATTTCGGCTTTGTAGCGGCAATGCATTTTAATGAATGATGGTTCATCTACATCGTCAATTTTGAACTCTGTTTTATTGAAACGACCATCGGCATAAATGGCATCCATATAGCTTTTACAGGATTCTACAGTACCCGAAACAGTTCCATTAAGACCTTCATCAGCTACAATGATACGGCCGACTAAGTTCAGTGATTTACAAAATTCTAAATGATCTGATGCGAATTTTTCGGCATCCTCGATAGGGCTGTAACAATAGTACAGCAAAGTTTGATATTGTGTCATGATATTCATTGATACCGCTGCAAACGGCGTTTAATGCTAAAAATAAATTTAGTGCAAAGCTACGAAAAATAATAAGTGGAATAAAATGACCCTCGTCACCTTTTCTTCAAAGGTTCGAGGAGGTATTCCAAGCCATTCAGCTTTATTTCATAGAGTGTTGCTAACTGCTGGCCTAGTTTTCCCTTTGGAAAGCCTTTTTGGTTATACCACACGAGATAGGGCTCAGGAAGATTACATAAGGTGTATCCCTGGTATTTGCCAAATGGCATCTTGACTGTAACAAGTTCGGTTAAAATTTCAGGATTCAACATTAGTCTTGAGGTTTTCCATAATTGAGACGGTACCAAACTGCTTTTAGCGCAATGATGCCATGATTGAATAAATTGGGAATGGCTCCATAGTAGCGTTTGAATATCGCAAAACGCTCTTTCAAGGATTCCTGATGTCTTTGTTTTGACATCCCGCCAACAAGATACCGGGCAACATATTGCTGTGCATTGACCGTTTTTTTTGCCTTTTTGGCACAACGGATAACCCAGTCAATATCAGCGCATAATTTATAATTGAGATCGTATGGCTCGGCGATTTCCCGCTTGATGTAGATCGCCTGATGACAGATATTCATACCGTAGCGAAAGCTTTTCCAGTCGAAATGAGCCGGAACCTTGTGCCGCCGTTCACCAATAATATTCCTGTTGTCGTCCACGAGGATTGTTTCGCCGTAAAGAATATCTGCGTTATCGCTCAGTTTGGCGAGGTTCTCAATGCTATTCAGATCATAGATCTCGTCTCCAGAATTTAAAAAAAGAACATAATCGCCTGTTGCTAAGGCTAAACCCTTATTCATGGCATCATAGATACCCTTATCCTTTTCGGAGAGGATGACGGCGATTTTATCCTTGTATTTTTGGATGATCTCTAACGTTCCGTCGGTTGATTGTCCATCAATGACAATATACTCTATATGACCATAGCTCTGATTGACAACAGATTTCAGGGTGTGTTCTATGTCACGCACATTGTTGTAAACGACAGTTATAATCGAAAATTTAGGATGAGCAGACATGTTTTTTATGTATTGAATTTATTTATTTTCTTCTTCAGGAATCGGATGCCACGGTTGAATAAAGATCCTTTCCGATGGGCGTAGAAATACTTGATGGCTTCATAAGCTTGCTTGTTTTCTGAAATTTCCGTCGGAAAATACCGTATAGGACTTTCCGCTAGTGTAACCTGATACGTAGCTTCTGCAGCTGTATGTGTACCCGATCCATCGTTACCAATATTTTGTATCATTGAATTCCTTGGATACAAAACTAATCCATTTTTTTTGAATACAGAAGCGTACCAGCGTATGGCCCAAGAGTTGATCTTTCCGGCTTTAAATTCTTGCACTTGCTTCCAGAAGTTTTCTTTTCCCTCGATACTGAATTGGTGTATTTGGTCGGCGGTAAAATCCGATACAAGTTCATCAATATTGGGATTGAAATGTTGCCAGGCGCGGTCCCAGGTTGCCCAGCCCCAACTATTGGCGACCCGAAAAAAGAAAGTCTCCGGCAATTTATCTAAATCTTTTAACGGATAACCATAACCGCTGATCTCCATGACCCGATCTTGATCTTTATAGCGCTCCAGTGCCTGATTGAAATAGTCTAGTGCAAACACCGCAGTTTCCAGATCGTCTTCCAAAACAATAATCTTTCCATGGGCATTGACCACTTTTGTAACACCATCGATCACATTGGCTGCCAAACCCCAATTTTCTGTCCTTTCTACAACAATAACCTCTTTAAAGTTCCATTGCTTATTGATAATCTTTCGTACTTCAGTAACTGCCTGAACAGATTTTTCGTTTTTTGCAGCATCCGAATAGATATATAGCGTGGTCTGGTCTGCTAATATATTATTTTCTAAAGCTGAGAGTGTTCTTATTGTATGATCAGGACGATTGTACACAAAAAGTATGACTGGAGCAGTATTGTTCATTTATCAATAGATTTTGTTGAAGGCTTTTTTGTTGGTCACACGGGTACGGTAAACTGCTCCTGTTTTGCCCAGCAATCTAAAAGCAATGTTTAAGTAGCTTTTTGCTTCAAAAGCATGACCTTTAAAAAATGAAGACGCCATTTTCTTTAGACTTGCCAATATTGCCATGGAAAAAGCTTTTACAAAAGTATAATTGATATTGCAATATTCTGTCAAATGATAGACAAATTCGCTTTTCAGAAAGGCCTTGCGGTCTGTTTTACGTTGTTGCCTATCGTGGTAGGCTTTGGCTCCTTCAGCGAGAATAATGCTTAATCCGTAGTACTTGATGCGGTTGGCATAATCTTTATCTTCTCCATAATGGAAAAAGATCGGTGCGAAACCACCGACTTTTCGGATCACCAGATTGGGGATAAACCAAAATGCAGCATTGACGAACGTGCAAATTCGATTAGAATTTTCGATGATGGCGTTTTTTGTATAGACAGCAAAACCATAGTCCAGTGTTGTTTCGGTTCCATCGTAGTGAATAGGTGAGATAATTCCGATATTGTCTGCGTTGACTTTCACTAAGTTGGCAATACAGTCCCGATCCAGCCAGGCGTCCTGATTGACCAAAAATGCATAATCATACTTTTCTTTCAAAACGATGTCAAGTCCAATGTTGTTGGCCTTTCCAAAACCCAAATTTTCGGAACTTTCTATGAGTCTTACTGATGGATACTTTTCTTTTATGATCTGTGTTGTATTGTCCCCCGAGTTGTTGTCGACAACTAAAATATCTGTTGGGTAACTCGAATCCAATAGGCTGGGTAAGCACTTGTGAATCCAAGGCTCAAAATTATAAGAGACGATTATGGTGAGAATCCTGGCCATCTATTTTTTTCGGATAACTGTTAGGAAATAGTGGTATAATTCCAACAAAATACTGGGTTTAAAGATTCTATTTACGATGATATAACTGCATACTGCAATTCCAATTGTACTTGCAAACCGAAGATAGAGGTTGGCGATGGCTGCGGTGGCATAATGTGCTGCTAAGCAGCTTATCGCTGCCAATAGTGCATAAGCAAAAATATCTGTTAGCAGATAACGAAATGAATAGTTCATATAAGGTTTGGCTGATATGTACCAAACGAATATCCAGAGGGCATTTAATGCCGAGGTCAATCCAATGAGCAGTTCTAGGCCTAATGATTTGCCGAAAAATAGGATGGCAATTTGGAGTAGGCCAAAAACAATGATATTCCGCATATAAACTTCAGGTTTCCCCTTGCTAATGATTAAGTTAGAGAAAACATTGCTTACAGAATCAAATGCGGCACCAATACAAAATATTTGAAGAAATATGGCGCTTTGCGCCCATTTGTCGGTGATCGCAATAGTAATAAAATCTTGTGCTACCGTGGTTAAACCCAATAACATTGGAAAGGCTAAAAAGGCTGTAAAGGAAATCAGTTTGCGAAAAACCCGAACTTGTCTATCCTTATCATCTTCTATTTCTTTTAAAATAGGCTGTGTCACATTATTGACCATATTAGTCAATATATTCTGGGCCATGATGCTCCAACGATTTGGATTCACGGTATACCCCAGTTCTTCAGCGGTATAATGCCGGCCTAAGATCGCTGCATATATATTTTTGTTGATATTGATAAAAATGTTGGTGACCAATATTTTGCTGCTAAATCCTAAAATGTCACGAATAGGTTTAAGATCGAACTGGAAAGTAGGTCTGAATTTGGAAAAATACCAGAATCCGAGCATATTGAAACCACTATAGGAAACAATTTGGATCGCGTATGCCCAATAAGCATAGTCCTTATAGGCTAAATAAACGCCGACTATATTTGATGCGATAAGAGCAAAGGTTCCCGTGATGACCCTTTCTTTGATTTTTAAATTCCGGAAGAGGTAAGCATTGTGTGCAATACCAAAACTACCTAACCAAAAGGACAAAAAGGTAAATCTGCTGAGCTCTACTAGTACTGGTTGATTATAGTATAAAGCGATAAGAGGAGCTGCAAAAAATAGAACGATATAAATAAATGTTCCAATTCCTACGCTTGTCCAGAATACCGCGTTATAATCTTTATGTTCAACATCTTTTTTATTGACAATCCCATACACAAATCCACTTTCTTGAAAAGCAGAAGCGAGAACAGAAAAGATGGTGATCATAGCGACTAAACCATAGTCTTCTGCTGTTAGCTTACGGTTTAGTAAGATGCCGAAGCCGAAGCCCAAAAACTGCTGGATGATACTGGCCATACCACCCCATAGCAGTCCTTTTGTTGTTTTTGATTTTAAAGAGTCATTTTTCGTTTGCGATGACATGCTAAATTAAATGAGCGGCAATATTAAAGTATTGCAATTGTATTCGCAAATTCTTTTAGGGAAACGTCAGTTGGATTGACATCGGTAATCAAATAAGAAATATCACGTAACGGTACAACTTTCATTTTTTGAACTGAATTAAGTTTTTCCGCAATGCTCAGAATAGCTACTTTTTTTGAGCATTTAATCATCGCACGTTTGATTTGCACCACTTCCCAGTCTGAATCGGTCACCCCATCTTCTACGGAAAGAGAATTTGTTCCCAACAAACAAAGATCGACTTTAAGATCGGCCAGTTCATTAGCGACTTGGGCTCCCGAAACAATGTTTGTATTGCGTGAAAGTTTTCCGCCAACTAAAATGACTTCAAGATTTGGCTTTTCGGCCAATTCTAGTGCAACTAATGGACTTATAGTAAAAAACGTACACTGAAGATGATCGGGTATTGTTCTCGCTAATTCAATTAAGGTTGTCCCGCCTCCGACTAAAACAGTCATTCCATTGGAGATTAAAGTGCTTGCTTTCTTGGCAATTTCTTTCTTTGCCTCCTTGGCATATACGTTTCCATCCTGAAAAGGGAACTGAAATGATTTTGATAATGCTCCACCATAGACTTTTAGAACTTTACCATTCTCAGCAAGTTCGTTCAAGTCGCGTCTGATTGTATCTTCAGACACATTCAGCTGAACACTGAGGTCTGAGGATAAAACTTTATTATGTAGGTTGATCTGATGTATGATGAATGCTTGTCTTTCTTCCTTTAACATTGGTCTTTTGGTTTTTAATCGGAATTTTAAAATTAATTGAGAAATCAGTCTAAATGTAGTGAAAATTATTCTTCCTTTTTATCAATTTTTGTTATGCCAGCTTTGAACCTCGGTTTGAAGCCTGTAGGCTTGCTGGCAGCAGGTTCCTGTGTTTCTATGCTGTCGTTTTCAGGTTCAGCCTTTACGCTCGCATCTAACTTAATTTCGTCTTTCGTATCGGGCAGCTGTGTTTGTTCAGCAGTTTCTATTTTGGTTACTCCGGCTTTAAACCTCGGTTTGAAGCCTGTAGGCTTGCTGGCAGCAGGTTCCTGTGTTTCTGTGCTGTTGTTTTCAGGTTCAGCCTTTACGCTCGCATCTAACTTAATTTCTTCTTTGGTATCGGGCAGCTGTGTTTGTTCAGCAGTTTCTGTTTTGGTTACTCCGGCTTTGAACCTCGGTTTGAAACCCGTAGGTTTACTGGCAGCAGGTTCCTGTGTTTCTGTGCTGTTGTTTTCAGGTTCAGCCTTTATGCTCGCATCTAACTTAAGTTCGTCTTTCGTATCGGACAGCGGTGTCTGGTCAGCAGTTTCTGCTTTGGTTATTCCAGCTTTAAACCTTGGTTTGAATCCTGTAGGTTTTGGAGCCGATGTCGATGCTTCGTCGGTCGTTTCTTCGGATGCTGGAGTGCTTGCCGCTGCGTCAGGAGCTTTGGTTACTCCAGCTTTAAACCTCGGTTTGAAACCCGTTGGTTTTGGAGTCGCCGTCGTCGCTTCGTCGGTCGTTTCTTCGGATGCAGGAGTGCTTGCCGCTGCGTCAGGAGCTTTGGTAACTCCGGCCTTGAACCTCGGTTTGAAGCCTGTCGGTATTGAATCTGGAGTGGATTCCGCTGAATCAGCTATTTCCTGTTTGGATGTTGCTTGAGCTTCATCTTTTACAGCGGCAGAAGGAGCCTTGAATCGCGGTTTAAAGCCTGCTGGTTTTGCCGTAGGAATACTGGAGGTCTCGGATGATGAATCTGGGGTAACCTGCTTTTCAACAGGTTTTGCAATAACAGTTTCCTCCTCTGCTAAATGGAAACTTTTTCGAAGCTTGTTGAACCAAAACTTTTTGCTGTGGTCAAAACTCTTTTCTCCCATAGCAGAATAATGTGCTTTGAACTCTTCAAATAAAGGTTCATCTGCAGCTTTTAAAGCTTTTAAATCAATTTTCTTTTTTATGAAAAATTCTTCAAAAGTCATTCTGGTACGAGTTTGATTTAGTCTATTACAAATGTAGTAATTTTTCTGACGGGGCTAGGCGGTGCTTTAAATAAAAAAGAGCGACAAGCGCTCTTTTTTATAGTTTTATAGGTTCAATAGCTTAAGCCATGTTATGGTAAACTGCTTGAACATCGTCATCTTCTTCGATTTTATCGATCATCTTCAATACATCAGCAGCTTGTTCTTCCGTAATATCTGAATGCGATAATGCGATACGTTCCAATTTTGCAGATGTTACTTCAATTCCCTTTTCTTCCAGTAATTTTTGCATATTACCAAAGTCTTCAAAGGAAGTTTGAACGACAGCAATATCATTGCCTTCTTCATCAGATTCTACGTACAATTCTTCTAAGCCTCCATCGATCAACTCTAATTCAAGCTCTTCTAGGTCCAGTTCATCTGTTGCAGCAAAACGGAAAATGGATTTACGATTGAAAATAAAATCCAATGATCCTGTTTTCCCCAATGAACCACCTGCTTTTGTGAAATAGCTACGGATGTTTCCTACGGTGCGGTTGGTGTTATCTGTTGCAGTTTCAATTAATACAGGTACGCCATGAGGGCCGTAGCCTTCGTATACATATTCTTCGTAACCTTTTGAATCTTTTTCCGAAGCACGTTTGATTGCGGCTTCGATACGATCCTTTGGCATATTTACTGCCTTGGCATTGTGTATTGCTGTACGAAGTCTCGAGTTAGTTTCAGGGTGAGGGCCGCTTTCTTTAACCGCCATAGCGATTTCTTTACCTAAACGTGTAAATTGAACGGCCATTTTGGCCCAGCGTTTGAATTTCCGCTCTTTTCTGAATTCGAAAGCTCTTCCCATTGTTATATTTTGTTTTTAAGATTTTCAATCATGTCGACTGTCATCTTCTGGATGTCAAATTCCGGCGTCCAGTTCCAGTCTTTTCTTGCATAAGAATCGTCTAGACTAGCAGGCCATGAATCGGCAATCTGTTGTCTTGGATCGTTCTCGATGTAAGAGATTGCAAAATTAGGAAGAATTTTTTTAATTTCTTGCGCAAGTTCTTTTGGAGTAAACGTAATTCCACCAAGGTTATAGCTGTGGCGAATGCTTAGGCTTTCTTTGGGTGCATCCATTAATTCGAGTGTACCACGGATGGCATCCTCCATATAGAGCATTGGTAAGGCCGTGTTTTCAGATAAGAAGCAGGCGTAAGTCCCGGTTTTCAATGCTTCATAAAAAATATCGACTGCATAATCCGTTGTACCACCCCCTGGTTCTGTTTTCCAAGAAATGATACCTGGATAACGGACACTGCGAATATCCAGACCACGGTGTTCTTGATACCATTCTATAAGGCGCTCACCTGCAAGCTTGCTGATGCCATAAATTGTGTTCGGATCCATTACGCAATATTGTTCGGTATTTGTTTTCGGAGAATGCGGTCCAAAAACAGCAATCGAGCTTGGCCAAAATATCTTTGAAACTTTATAGCTCACGGCTAGATCAAGCACATTCAACAGACCATTCATGTTCAATTCCCAAGCCTTCTCAGGGTATTTTTCACCTGTAGCTGAAAGCATGGCAGCTAATAGATATACTTGAGTAGGTTTATATTGTTGAAATAATGTCTCGAGTCCATTTTTGTCAAGGACATTAGCGATTTCGAAATTTTCGTCAGGGCTTTTAATCTGTGGTTCTCTAATGTCAGTGGTTACAACATTCTCTGCACCAAATTTTTTGCGCAAGGCGATAGCTAATTCTGTGCCGATCTGGCCATTTGCACCAATGATAATAATGCTTTCTTTCATTTGTAAGTTTTATTTTATGAAGCTCCTGCTTTCACTATAATGAGTGTTTATGCTCAAAAATATAAATGAATCGCTTCGCTCGTTTCTTCCTATCGATATGATAGGATCTAGCCTGACATAATTTACGTTTCATCATGTAATGAAAAATGAAATTTCAACCATGGCGGTTTATGATGCAAATATAAAGGCTTTTCAGTATCTATCAACTTTGTGGTCTTTTAGGAAGTCGGGAAAAAATGTTAATTTTTAGACTCTTGGGACTGTTTTTATGAGATTTTAAACTGTTTCAATCGTTTGTTCTTTTTTTTTGAATAAGCGGTGAAAATTTTTATTTTTTTTGAATTGCTTTAATTCTAATTTTATAGCATGAATCAAAGAACTTAACGATTCCATTTTAGCAATTTAGGCGGGAAAATGCTAAATGTTGTGACATTTTTAGCTAAGCGCTTAATATTTTGTTATTTTAATAGTGGAATTGGGGAATATTTTTTAAATTTGAAGAATTCATTCTTCGAGAATCAACTAAAAACAAAATCAAATAACAATTTTAATATACACAATTTAAACACAGACAAAAATGAAAGTGGCAGTAGTCGGCGCAACAGGCCTTGTAGGTACTGAGATGCTAACCGTGTTGGCGGCGCGAAATTTCCCAGTAACAGAATTAATTCCAGTAGCTTCAGAGCGTAGTAAGGGTAAGGAAATTGAATTCAAGGGAAAGAAGTATAAGGTGGTTACACCATCTGAGGCTATTGCTTTGAAACCTGATGTTGCGTTATTTTCTGCTGGCGGTGATACCTCGAAAGAATTTGCCCCTCAATTTGCAGAAGCTGGAATTACAGTGATCGACAATTCTTCAGCATGGCGTATGGATCCATCGAAAAAGTTGGTTGTTCCAGAAGTAAATGGTGATGTGTTATCTGCTGAAGATAAAATTATTGCAAACCCGAATTGTTCAACTATACAAATGGTGGTGGCTTTAAAGCCATTACATGATAAATATAAAATCAAACGTGTTGTCGTTTCTACCTACCAATCTGTAACAGGTACAGGTGTTAAGGCCGTTAACCAATTGATGGATGAACGTGCCGGAAAAGATGGTGAAAAAGCTTATCCTTATCAGATTGATCTGAACGTGATTCCGCATATTGATGTTTTCCAAGAAAATGGATACACCAAAGAGGAGATGAAGATGATTTTGGAAACAAATAAAATCATGCGTGATGATTCTATTAAAGTAACTGCAACGACAGTGCGTATTCCTGTTATGGGAGGACACTCTGAATCATTGAATATCGAATTTGAAAATGACTTTGATTTGAATGATGTACGTGCAGCTTTAGCCGCGCAAAGTGGCTGTATTGTTGTCGACGATCCTGCGTCACTACAATATCCAATGCCAAAGGATGCACACGGTAGAGATGAGGTTTTTGTAGGACGCATCCGTCGTGATGAATCTCAGCCAAATACGCTCAACATGTGGGTAGTAGCGGATAACTTACGTAAGGGGGCTGCAACAAATGCAGTTCAGGTAGCGGAGTTATTGGCTGAAAAAGGATTGATCTAACTCAAGTAGATTCCATAATAAATATTGAGCCCCCATGAATTCGTTCATGGGGGCTCTTTTTGTTCCATCAGCAAATCACAATTTAGATACTTATGATTTGGTCCTTGATGTCGGGGCTATAAATTATGGTGTCAATGTTGTGGGGTGGATCGAAAATTCAATCTTGTCATTCAACGGAGCATAGCTTTCTTTGCTTTGCTCTTCCAGTCGATCTGGAAATAGAATGCCGAAAAGATGATCCGTTTCGTGCTGAAAAATAACAGCAGTAAAACCCTCGATATTTTCTTCGATAACTTTACCTTCTTTATTGATGTATTGCAGGCGGATCGCATAACTCCGTAATACATCTTCTTTACGGTTGGGGATAGAAAGACAGCCTTCTGCACCTTTGCGCTTCAGTTTGGAGCGCCATAGAATTTTAGGATTTACATAGAATTCAAATGGCTGATCCGGTTTGTCAAATCGCTGTACCCAGATTAAATTTTTATTGATGCCGATCTGTGGCGATGCGATGCCTACACCGGGGTGATTGGGATCACGTACAGTCGCGAACATTCTTTTGGAAAGAGACTCAATCAATGGGTCGTTGTATTTGACATCACTGCTTGTCGCTTTTAAAACTCTCAGATCTTTATCGTCTGTTGTTTGCAATACGCGAAGAATTGCATTTTCATCTCCTGATAAAATGATTTTCTTGTCGGCAGCACTGAACTCCTGTCCTGCGTTAAGATTGACTGGTCTTTCATTCTTTGACTTATGAAATGCTTTTTCTCCGGCCATAATTTTTGTTTCTAAATTGTTCTCGACTGGGGGTACTGGGCAACGGTACCCGTTGCTATAGGCACAGTATGGGTTGTAGGCTTTGTTAAAGTCTATCTCAACATCGTTTCCTTTAATGTCGTCTGTGGATAAATCAATATACCGGCCCCCACTGTAGCTTTCCTGACCATTTGTTAAATCTAAAAATGGTAAAAATAAATGTTTTTTGTATGCAGGATTTTGAAATAATGCAACACTTTGGTAGACATTCAACGTATGTTCTTTTCCATGAAGCGTAAATGTTATGATAGCATAACGTTTGTATTCGTTGCTTGTGCCGTCGTAGGTCGGCATCCGGAATACCGGTTCATCAAACAGCACCTCAATTTTGGCGTTGACTTTATAGCTGGCGTCTACAGGAAAGTAATCCAAAAAAGCTACTTGATCTGGCTTTAAGGGGCCATATTGTTCTTTCGCCAATTCAGCGGCTTTTTCTTCACGAAGAGCGGTAATGTTTTGCTCGTATTTACTTTGAGCATGCGTATTCAAGCATAAGGCCAAAAGGAAACTGGCAATGAGTGTTTTTTTCATTTGTTTACATATTTATTTGCCCGATTTCACACAGTCAAATGCCCTGTTGCTTTTGCTGTTATTTTGATCCGTTTACTTATAGGGTAAGTCGGTAGACCCGCTATGATCGGATTGAATTCGGTGATCTATTGCCCCAAAAAGCAAGTTAGTTTGCTTTTGTTAAATAGTCTATCAAAGTTATAGTTTTTTTTGATTAAAAAGTCAGAATTAAAAGATCAAAAATGAAAAGGGCATGTATTGAAAAGAAGTGTCCAATTGAAATATTACATCTTCCTGTGTAATACTCAGGACTACTTTGTATTTTTGTGAAAAATATATATCCATGAGATTGATGGCCTTTGATTACGGTACAAAACGAATAGGGGTTGCGGTGACCGATCCAATGCAAATTATTGCTACAGCATTGACGACGGTACACCCGCAGGATATCTGGACATACTTAGCCGATTATTTACAGACAGAACAGGTGGAAACTTTTGTTGTAGGCAAGCCACGGCAACTGGATGGGACCGACTCTGAATCCGCACAGCATGTTGTCGGGTTTATTCGAAAACTGAAAAAGACTTATCCCACAATTGCTGTCGCTGAAATAGACGAGCGTTTTACTTCTAAAATGGCTTCTGCAGCGATCGCACAAAGTGGCAAAAAAAAGAAGGATCGTCAACAAAAAGGGCTGATTGACACGGTGTCTGCAACGATTATTTTGCAAAGCTACATGGATAGCCGTAATTTTTAGATACACAGCGACTAATACGTCAAAATAAGAATGAATAAAAAATAGAAGGATGAAGAGCATATTATTTTTTACCGAGGATACGGATTTCAAATTAAAAGAAAAGGGAAAGATTCGTCAATGGATTGCTGATGCCATCAAAGGCGAAGGATTTAAGCGTGTGGGCGAATTAAGCTTTATCCTTTGCTCGGATGCTTACTTGCTTGAAATCAATAAGCAATATTTAAATCACGACACCTATACTGATATCGTTACTTTTGATTCTTCCGAATATGAGGACACCATCGCCGGCGATATTTTTATCAGTGTGGAACGTATTCAGGAGAATGCCGAAAAATTTAAGGTTGATGTGCGAGACGAGCTTCATCGGGTGATCATTCATGGTGTAATGCATCTGTGCGGCTATCCGGATAAAAAGCCGGCAGATAAAGCCAAGATGACCGCCAAGGAGGATGAGTATCTCGGTAAAAGAAACTTTTAATATACTCCTTCGTGCATTCATTAGGACCCACAGTTCGGTGAACCGACTGAAGATTCTATTTTACTCGAGAGAAGGAAGCAATACATAAAAAAAGCGCTTTACAATTTGTAAAACGCTTTTTTTATGTTGTTTCTAACGACTAGAATCTTTCAAATTGAGAGAAGAAGAAGTTTCCTTCAATAGCAGCATTCTCATCTGAATCCGATCCATGTATAGCGTTTGCATCAATAGATTTAGCATATTTGTTACGGATTGTACCTTCAGCTGCATCAGCAGGATTAGTCGCGCCGATCAATGTGCGGAAATCCTCAACAGCATTATCTTTTTCCAGGATTGCAGCAACGATAGGACCTGAAGTCATAAAGTTTACCAACTCACCATAGAAAGGACGCTCTTTGTGTACTGCATAGAATGCACCTGCTGTCTCTTGAGAAAGTTGTATGTATTTCATTGCAATGATTTTAAAACCACCAGCAATGATATCGTTCAAGATTGCACCGATGTGACCGTTCGCTACTGCGTCAGGTTTGATCATCGTAAAAGTTCTGTTAGTTGCCATTATTTTAATTTTTTTGCAAAATTAGATAAATTGCTTTTCATATGCAATATCATTACGCCTCAATATAGACACAATTATTGATAAGCCGACTAGCTGATGTCACCCTTATCGCTAAATTATTGGTTTTTGTTCCCGGATTTGTGCCTCTACTGAAATAGATGTTTCCTTTTGTTCCCAGCCCAATGTTTTTCTCTGTATGTAACAAAACTTTGTATCTGGCCGTTTATAGAAAAGTAAAAAAACAATTGATCTAAGTTCAATACGAATATGTAACTTTGTGTTATTATGGCATTAAATCTAACAGTAGACATCGATAAAGATTCAGGCTTTTGCTTTGGAGTGGTATACGCTATTGATATGGCAGAGGAAATTTTGGAGGAAGAGGGTTATCTTTATTGTTTGGGAGATATCGTTCATAATGACGAAGAAGTTGCCCGATTGAAAGCAAAAGGCTTACGCATTATCGATCATGCCGCCCTGCCGACCTTGAGCAATGAAAAGGTATTGATCCGTGCTCATGGTGAAGCCCCCGAGACTTATCGTGTTGCTTTGGAAAATAACATTACCTTGATAGATGCCTCTTGTCCTGTAGTGCTCAAACTACAGAACCGTATAAAAACGTCGTTCGATCAAGAGGAGAAAATTTTAATCTTTGGGAAGCACGGGCATGCTGAAGTGATCGGCTTGCAGGGGCAGACAAATAATGAAGCCTTAGTTTTTCAGGATATTTCCGAATTGGATCAAGTCGAATTGCCCGCCTCATTTACCTTATACAGCCAGACAACAAAAAGCGTGGATAAATTTTATGCCATCAAAGACGAACTGATCAGGCGAGGGTATGAAGTGAAAGCTAATGATACCATTTGTCGACAAGTTTCCAATCGATACGAAGATCTTGGCGCTTTCGCCAGACAATATGATAAGATCGTTTTTGTCTCAGGTAAGAAATCCTCCAATGGAAAGGTGCTGTTTGAAGTTTGTCAGAATGCCAATCCCGCTAGTTATTTTATTTCTGATCCTGCTGAATTAGATGCATCAGTCTTTGCTGAAAATGATCGTATTGGTATCTGTGGTGCCACTTCAACGCCAATGTGGTTGATGAAAGATGTAAAAGCAAGTTTAGAAGCATTATAAGCACAATTACCCGTCACAGATATTTCATAATTCCGCGGTTTAGATCCGGAGTGCATTCTTTTTTGCGTAGCTTTGTAAGCTATGAGCAATAAAGGCAAAAAAGGTATTCTTTTAGTACAATTGGGTACACCTGATAGTCCCACTACTCCAGATGTAAAGAGATATTTAACGGAGTTCCTAATGGATCCGCGAGTTATTGATATTCCTTATTTTCAACGCACCTTATTGGTCAAGGGAATCATTGCACGTACACGTGCGCCCAAATCGGCAAAAGTATACGAAACGATTTGGGATAAAGAAACGGGATCACCTTTGATGCACTACAGTATTTTGCAACGCAATCTGCTTCAAGAAGCGTTGGGTGAAGAATACCATGTGGAATTAGCGATGCGTTACCAAAACCCATCGATTGAGGCTGCATTGAAAAATATGGAGGGTCTATTTTTGGAGTCCATTCGTGTCATTCCTTTATTTCCACAGTACGCTTCAGCAACATCGGGTTCGGTCATCGATCGTGTCATGGAGCTTATTCGCAAATGGAATTATCTGCCAGAAATCAGTTTCGTAAGCAATTTCTGTACGGACTACTTAATGGCAGAAACTTATGCGGATCATGCCCGTAGGCACGATTTGGAAAGTTTTGACCATTTTGTCTTTAGTTATCACGGCCTTCCTGTGCGGCAGCTTGGAAAAGTAGATCCGACAGGTCAGCTTAAATGCCCCGAATCAGGCTGTGATTCTTGTAAAATGACAGTCAATTCATATTGCTATCTTTCGCAATGTTATGCGACAACACGGACGATAGCTGCCAAGCTCGGGTTGAAAAAAGAACAATATTCGCTCTGCTTTCAATCCCGTTTGGGTAAAGAACCCTGGATACAGCCCTATACCTCCGATTTACTGCATGATCTTGCCGCTAAGGGTTATAAGAAGTTATTAATTTTTAGTCCTGCTTTTGTGGCGGATTGTATCGAGACCATTGATGAAATTGGCGTGGAATATGCTAATGAATTTAAACATTTAGGGGGGGAGGAAGTGTGTTTGGTAGAGAGTCTTAATGATGATCCCAAATGGATCGAATCTTTAAAACAATTGGCGCTTAATGCCAAAAACTAAAATCGATAAAAGATGTTGTTAGTAAACGCGTGTGTATTACTCATATTGGATTTTTATATTTTCTTTGCGCTCCGTGCAACGAAGATTAAATTTCCCAAAACAAAAGTATTTTCCATTCTCTGGTGGTCTTATTCTGTTTTACTGCTATTGGGCGTTTTTATCTCAGCACAATATAGTATTCCTTTAATCGTACGGTCGGTTATTTTAGTCGCCTTTTTTCTGACAGCGGCGTCAAAGATATTTTTCTTTTTGATTTTGTTGATTGATGATATCCGACGTGGGGGTGTATGGTTGAAGCGTCTGTTCGCAAAAAAGAGATCTGTTGAGGATTTAGTCGACGATGCTGGAGACCCTTTACCAGAGAATCCAGTGAAAGGGATTAGCCGATCCGAATTTTTGACCAAAGCTGGTATTCTAGTTGGTGCCTCACCCTTGATACCCTTGAGCTGGGGAATTATTTCAGGAGCCTACGACTATCGTGTAAGGAGAGTCCCCTTGTATTTGCCAAATTTGCCCAAAGCATTCCATGGAATGACCATTGCGCAGATTTCAGATGTGCACTCAGGATCTTTCTATAATAAAAAGGCTGTCAGCGGTGGTATTGATATGCTTTTAAAGGAAAAAGCGGATGTGACATTTTTTACCGGTGATATCGTGAATGCCCAAGCTTCTGAAATGCGTGGTTATCAAGATATTTTTGCGCGTGTGAAATCTGATTTAGGTGTGTTTTCTACATTAGGTAACCACGATTATGGTGACTATTATTATGGTAAAGAAGATTCTCCTGCAAAGCGTAAGAACCTCCAGGATGTTATCGATGTGCATAAAATCATGGGCTGGGATCTTTTAATGGATGAAAATCGTAAGATTAAGGTCGACGGTGAAGAGCTTTGTATTGTCGGGGTCCAGAATTGGGGGACAGGTCGTTTTCCGAAACATGGTGATATCAAAAAAGCATTAATGGGTACCGAAGAGCAACCTGTTAAGTTGCTGTTATCGCACGATCCGTCGCATTGGCGGGCTCAGGTATTGGATACCGACGTGGATGTGATGTTTGCCGGACATACACATGGTATGCAATTTGGTGTAAGGTCCGAGATGTTGCAATGGAGTCCGGTACAATATATCTATAAGGAATGGGCAGGGCTTTATCGTGCGCAACAGAACAAACGATTATATGTTAATGTCGGCTATGGCTTTTTGGGTTATCCAGGACGTGTTGGAATTCTGCCTGAAATTACCATATTCGAATTGCTAAAAGCGCAGGACCCAAAGTTTAAAGCCTAAAAAATCCCCTTTGACTTTTGAGTTAATATAGCTATAATTGTGTATTCTGTACACCAGTTATACATAACATGCAATCAACTTTAAACTTTGGGGACTCTCCCCACACACGTGTTAATATTCTTACCGGGGAAAAAGTACTTGTGTCTCCGCATCGTAGTAAAAGACCATGGCAAGGGCAAGTAGAAGATCTTCCCGGGGATAATAGACCGGAATATGATCCCCAATGCTATTTGTGTCCGACAAATAAACGAGCAGATGGTGATATCAATCCAGATTATAAAGAAAGTTTTGTCTTTGTGAACGATTTCTCAGCTTTATTAAAAGATACAAGCCAGCAGGAATTTAATGAAGATGAATTATTTATCGCCGAAACCGAAAAAGGAATCTGTAAAGTAATTGCATTCACCCCGCGGCACGATCTTACACTACCCGAAATGGATCAGGCTGCAATCAAATCGGTGGTCGATCTTTGGCAAAAAGAGTTTGTCGAACTTTCGAAGGTTGACTGGATCAAATACATTCAGATTTTCGAAAATAAAGGTGCGATTATGGGCTGTAGTAATCCGCATCCCCACGGGCAGATCTGGTCACAAAATCATTTGCCTGTAGAAATCCAGAAAGAATGCGTTCAGCAACTGCACTATTTCAGTAAATATCAACGTACCATCCTGTCAGATTATGTTAAAGCGGAGTTGAGAAAAGAAGAGCGCATTATTGACGAAAATGATTCTTTTGTTTCGCTAGTCCCTTTCTGGGCCGCCTGGCCTTACGAAACGATGATTGTGAGCAAACGATCTATCCAAAACATTGCCGGCTTTGACGAGAAGGAAAAGTCGGATTTTGCCGCTATCCTCAAGTTGCTGACGACGCGTTATGACAATCTCTTCAAAGCATCCTTCCCCTATTCTGCAGGAATGCATCAGTCCCCAGTAAATGACGGTGACCACCCGGAATGGCACTGGCATATGCACTTCTATCCACCACTGTTACGTTCTGCTACCGTTAAAAAATTTATGGTTGGTTATGAAATGCTAGCGAATCCACAACGTGATATCACACCGGAGGTTGCCGCAGAACAGTTGCGAAATTGTTCGACAGTACATTATAAAGCTAAATAAGATGATAACAAAAGATACAATTGTAAATAAATTTAAAGAACTCTATCAAGAAGAACCTCTTGTCGTTACTTCACCCGGCCGGATTAATATCATTGGAGAACATACGGATTATAACGATGGATTTGTATTGCCTGCTGCAATTGACAAAGCAATATATGTTGCTGTAAGCAAGCGATCGGATGATAACATTGTGCTTTACGCGGAAGACTACAAGGAACGTCATGAGGTCAAGCTAGCGGCTATTGCTATTTCTGAGAAACATTGGCCAAACTATATTTTGGGGGTTGTTGACCAGTACCTGAAACGTGGTGCAACACTAGGTGGCTTCAACCTGTATATTGATGGTGATGTGCCACTGGGTGCTGGATTATCGTCTTCAGCAGCCGTTGAATGTGCCGTTACCTTAGCACTCAGCGAACTGTTCGATTTGCAGGTCGAACGACTCGATATTCCACAGATTGCTCAAAAGGCCGAACATACGTATGCTGGTGTGATGTGTGGTATCATGGATCAGTTTGCTTCAGCCTTTGGTAAAGAAAAAAATGTCATCAAACTGGATTGCCGCACCTTGGGTTTCGCGTATGTTCCACTTGATCTTAAGGGTTATGAAGTTGTATTATTGAATACAAACGTAAAGCATTCATTAGCTTCCACAGCTTACAATACACGTCGTGAACAATGTGAACAAGCTTCTGCATGGGTGCAGGAGAAGTACCCCGCTGTAAAGAACTTGCGCGATGTAACCATAGCGATGCTTGATGAATTGGTGAAAGATAAAGATGCCGATATCTATGCGAAAGCAAGCTTTGTGGTTCGTGAGAATGAACGCGTAGAGAAATCCTGTGATGCACTACGATCGGGAGATGTTGTTCAGCTTGGACAGTATATTTTTCAGAGCCATGAGGGATTAAGTAAAGTGTATGAAGTCAGTTGTCCGGAACTGGATTATCTAGTGGATTACGTCAAGCAGTTTCCTGAGGTGATCGGTGCCCGAATGATGGGTGGCGGTTTCGGTGGATGTACAATCAATATCGTAAAAGAAGGCGTACTACCTTCAATTTTGCCAACACTTGAAAAAGAATACAAAGAGAAATTTGATAAAGAACTTTCGGTCATTCAGGTCAGGATTGCCGATGGTACCCGCGTACTTTAATAAAAAATAGGTGTGCAGTAAGGGGAATAACATTCACGTGCTATTCCCCTTCTTTTTTTGCCTTTTTTGATAAGGACTTACCACATAAGTCCTAGTCAAGCTGATCCAATGCCTGTTTTAAGTCGGCGATGAGATCATCGGCATGTTCGATACCAACAGAGATACGCAACATCCCTAGCGTGATTCCCGAAGCTTCTTTCTGTTCCTTCGTATGGTGACCTCCCCACATACTCGCAGGGTGTACAATAAGCGATTCGACACCCCCCAAACTGGCCGCGTTAATAAATATGTGCAGTCCATTGATGAGTTTCTGTGCATTTAAAAATGCATCCTCTTCATCTTTACCATTGATATCGATGCAAATCATACCCGAAAATCCACTCATTTGTTGGGCTGCGAGCTCATGTTGTGGATGATTGGGTAATCCAGGATAACTGACTTTATTGATTTTTGGATGTTGATTTAGAAACTCGGCTAGTTTTAGCGCATTTGTATTGATCTGTTTGACGCGTAGACTTAATGTTTTCAGTCCCCGTAACAATAACCAGGAATCAAGCGGTGCGAGTGATGCGCCCAAAGCGACGGATCGTTTCCATACGCTGGCGATATAGCCCTGCGTACCGCAGACAATACCTGCGGTGAGGTCACTATGTCCGCCCAAATATTTCGTGGCGCTGTGGACAACAACGTCGATTCCAAAATCTGTCGGTGTTTGGTTGATCGGGGAGGCAAATGTATTATCGACCATGCTCTGAATCCCATGTTGTTTGGCGAGTTCTCCGATCGCTTTTAGGTCGGTGATATGGAGATTGGGATTTGATGGAGTCTCAATATATATCAGCTTGGTATTTGCTTGAATAGCTTCTTCAAACGCTGAAACATCGGTCTGGTCTACGGCTGTTACCGTGATCCCATAATCCGTTAGAAACTCTTTAAAGAAAATAGCTGTTCCGGAATAATGTGCATGTTGGGCGACAATATGATCCCCCGATTTAACGATAGCCAATATGGCTGTGCTGATCGCTGCCATACCTGTTGCAAAGACCAGTGCATCCTCCGTTTTTTCCAATTTCGCTAGAATGGAGGCGACTTGGCTATTCGTCGGATTGCCATGACGATGGTAAAAATAAGGGTGTTTCGGCTCGGTCGCAGCTTTGATGTATTCCGCAGGGTCAGGATCTGCAAAGTAGGTGGATGTCTGATAGATTGGCGTAGTTACTGCAGATGTCTGGTTGAATTGCTGTCCTTCATGGACGAGTATTGTTTCGGTATTGGTAGCCATGCTAATAATGTTGATTGATGCTTGTATTGCCTTAAAAGTCTATGATTCGATCTTGTCGAATCTTTGACCGTAAGGAACCCTTCGTTCGTTTGAAAGCATTGTTGGTGCTAATAGCGCGAAGACGGTTTATCTTGTATCTCAAATATAAATAAAATCTACTCAATATGTAGATTTTATTTATATCGGGTGCATCAATATCGCTTACAACATTAATACATCTTACAACATTTCTTTCAGCAGGCTCAACGCATACCCAATGGTATTCACATTATTTAACGCTAAACGAAGCTGGCCTTTGACTTCTTTGAGGTTGCTAATCTCGGGATGGCTTTGTACAAAGGACAGCACACGGCCGAATTGATCTGATTCAAAGTAGCTGGATTTGGGGTTATTGACAAAATAACCTTTCAATGTATGCTTTTTATACGCTATTTTTTCAAACCCGATCGTCTTCCCAAACCACTGTAAACGGAGTGTATTGAATAATTCAAAGACTTCGCGTGGGATAGGGCCAAAGCGATCTTCAAGTTCTTTTTCAAAGGCTGCCAATTGCTGCTCGTTTTCCAATTTGGAGAGTTCAGTATACAGATTATACCGTTCTGTAATATTGGTTACATATTCATCAGGGATCAATACCTCAAGGTCTGTGTCAATCTGCGTAAAGGACACATATTTTCGTTCTTTCTCATCCGCGAATACTGCCGAAAACTCGTCCTCTTTTAGCTCCTGAATAGCTTCGTCTAAGATTTTATGATACATTTCGAAACCGATCTCGGCAATAAAGCCCGATTGCTCGCCTCCCAAGAGATTTCCCGAGCCACGTATATCTAAATCGCGCATGGCAACATTAAATCCAGAGCCCAGTTCCGAAAACTCTTCTATTGCAGAAAGTCGTTTATAGGCTTCCGGTGTTAAGGTCGACAATGGCGGACTCAGTAGATAACAAAAAGCTTTCTTATTGGAGCGGCCCACCCGACCCCGCATTTGGTGCAGGTCGCTCAGGCCAAACATATGGGCGTGATTGATAATGATCGTATTCGCATTTGGGATATCAAGACCCGCTTCAATAATCGTTGTTGCAATTAAGACATCAAAATCGTGATTGATAAACTTAAGCATCACATCCTCGAGCTCATCACCCTCCAGTTGGCCGTGTGCAACACCGACCCGTGCTCCAGGAACCAGCTTGCGGATCAAATTGCCCAGCTGCGGTAGATCTGCAACACGATTGTGGATAAAGAATACCTGCCCGCCACGATCAAGTTCGTAACTGACGGCCTCTCCGATTAGTGTTTCATTGAAAACGTGGAGTTCGGTCTGTACGGGCTGCCGGTTGGGTGGTGGAGTCGAGATGATACTCAGATCGCGGGCCCCCATCAATGAAAAGTGCAATGTTCTTGGAATTGGCGTTGCTGTCAATGTTAGCGAGTCTACATTCGCACGCATGACTTTCAATTTTTCCTTGACCGAGACCCCAAACTTTTGTTCCTCATCGATAATCATCAGGCCGAGATCTTTGAATTTGACATCTTTGCTAACAAGGCGGTGTGTACCAATGATAATGTCTATTTTTCCTTCAGCGAGCCTGGCTAAGGTATCTTTGATCTGTTTGCTCGTCTTGAAACGGTTGATATAGTCGATCGTGCACGGAAGACCCTTTAGACGCTCCGAAAATGTCCGGTAGTGCTGTAATGCCAGGATAGTCGTCGGTACCAGGACAGCAACTTGTTTACTGTCTGCTACAGCTTTGAAGGCTGCACGGATGGCAACCTCCGTTTTTCCGAAGCCTACATCCCCACAGATCAATCGGTCCATCGGATGTGGCGATTCCATATCTTTTTTCACATCGGCAGTAGCCTTTTCCTGATCGGGTGTATCTTCATAAATAAAGGAGGCCTCCAGCTCATTCTGTAGGTAGCTATCCGGTGAGAACGCATTTCCATGCTGTGCCTTTCGTTTGGCATAAAGCATGATCAAGTCGCGCGCAATATCCTTGACTTTTTTCTTGGTCGTCTTCTTGAGTTTGTCCCAGGCGTCGGTACCCAATTTATTCATTTTGGGAACAGTTCCCTCCTTACCGGAATATTTGGAAATACGGTTTAAAGAGTTGATGTTCACATACAAAAGATCATTGTCCGCATAGATCAAGCGGATCATTTCCTGAGACTTACCGTTGACATCTACTTTCTCCAAACCTCCGTAGCGGCCGACACCATGGTCAATGTGTGTAATGAAATCGCCCGGTTTAAGATCTCGTAGATCTTTGAGCGTAATTGCCTGTGAGCGCTCGTAAGCCTTCTTACGTTTATATTTATAATAACGGTCAAATATCTGGTGATCCGTGTAACAGGCTAACTTTAAACTGTCGTCTCTAAAACCTTCGCGTAACGCTTTATGAATCGGAATGAAGGTGGCTGATTTATCGAGATCTTCCAGAATCGTATAGATGCGTTCGACCTGTTTGGTCGAATCTGAAAAGATCAGATTCTGAATTCGCTGGCTCTCATTCTCTTTGAAATTATGGATTAAGAGATTAAAATCTTTATTGAATGAAGGTTGGGGATGTATATCGAACTTGAACGTGGCTTCAGCTTTATAAAAGAACTGTTTGCCGAATTCGATGATGGGAAACTCAAAAAATAACGCATTGAGGTTTTTCTCGTCTGTAAATTCATAGGCTGGATTATGCCATTCCGGATTATCCTTTTTCTGCTTATCGGTTAACCCCGCCCATAATTTTTCCGCTTTCTTTAACCCATCTTTCACAATATCTAACGTAAATTGAGCGTCTTTGATCCAGATTGTAGCGTCCTGATCTACATATTCCAATAAAGAAATGTGTTGGGATGTCAGGAACTTCGCTTGAACATTTGGTACAATGGTTACTTTGTGGATTTTTTTGACAGACAGCTGGGATTCAATGTCAAATGTACGTATGCTTTCGATGTCGTCGCCAAAGAATTCAATACGGTATGGGAGGTCATTCGAAAAAGAAAAGATATCTACAATGCCACCGCGTATCGCAAATTGTCCTGGTTCATACACAAAGTCGACACGTTCGAAATCATATTCGATCAAAAATTCGTTGATGAAATCAATACTTAGCGCCGTGTTTTCTGTTATTTCTAAGGTGTTTTTATCCAGGTCGTTGCGGTTGATCACTTTCTCCGCGATAGCCTCTGGATAAGTAACAACCATTTTCGGTAATTCCGACGTATGATTGAGCGAACTTAATGTCTCCGCACGTTGCAATACATTGGCGGAGTCCGTTTGCGTAAAATCAAATGTTTTGCGATAAGACGAAGGGAAAAAAAGAACCTGCTTATCCAACAGGCTTTCCAGGTCACTTAAAAAATAAGAAGCGTCTTCATGAGTCGGTAAGATAAAGACCATTGGACGTTCCTGTAAGTTGTAAGAAGATACGGCTATGAATGCATCCGAAGAACCAATAAGCCCTTTCAACTGAATCTTGGGGTTTTTGGATTGTAAAGCCTTGGTAAGCGACTGAACAGTTTCGCTTTGGCTGTATTTTTCTAATATTTCTTGAATTCCCACGAGCAAAAATTTCGAATAAGTGCGAATTTAACGAAATAGTATCAAGTATCGGGTATGAAGTACTAAATTTTTTGGTAAAAAAATAGCTGACTTGCTCGTTAAGAAGGAGATGACTTTGTGAAGCTCAAAAGCTATAATAGATGAATCTGTGCAGGGGCTTATTTCGCGAGGTAAAAAGTATAGGCAAAAACGAGCAACACCAATAAGGTGGCCAGGTAAATTAATTTATATTGCTCATAAGCTGTAACATGAAAGGATCCAATTTTAACGCGATTTTTGCTGTTTCTCATAACTAATTTAGGTCGAGGTCAATCTTCTGTTCACTAATATAGCTTTTAAGTGTTGTATTACCAAAAGCATCCAGTGTATTTTGAAAATCTTCCCGATAGTCAAATTGAAAGTCTTCATGAAGTTTACTGTATTTGCCCACCGCATGCTTGATACGCCCTGTTATATATTTATGTAATTTATGGGCAGCAGACTGATAGGAGGAGGCGAAAAGCCTGTCGTAATCAGCGATGGCTCTCTTTAGGATATAGCATCTGAATTCTACTTCACTGATTTTATCCTTCGTGACTTTTTCGTGCTCATTCACTAAATCGCTTGCTTGTTTGATAAGCTTGTTAAGCGCAATAAAATTACTGTGTTGTGGCGTATTACCAATTTGACTCAAACCACTATCGAACAATTGTTGCAGCTGCTTTCGTAGTTTTTCAATACGTTCCTCTAAATCCTCCGCATTCTCCAATAATTGGAAATGCAATTGCTTGATCAGCATTTTGTCCTTGCTTATCAGGCGTACGAGGAGTTTGTCTTTTTCCTTTTGGGGTAGGTCAAGGACAGCTTTCTTTAGTTCGGCATCTTGATGTAAGGACATAATCTGTGTGTTTTAGTGTAAAGAGAGTTATTGAGCGAAAATTCAGGCACGCTGTCAGTGTGCCCGAATAAATTGCTCGTTTCATCAGCCGGAGTTTATGTACGCAATAGCTGCCCCACATTTACCGTCGCTTGCTATTAATACAATATTCTGAACTTAATTGTATTGTCGATCTGTTTGAGTTGTTTCAATAGATCTTTATCATATTCACCTTGTATATCGGTTACCGCATAGCCAATGTCACTTTTGGTCATTAGAAATTGTGCAACGATATTGATGTTATTTTGGGCATAGACCTTATTAATCTGAGCCATAATTCCGGGAACATTTTGGTGGATATGCAGCAATCTTGTGACCTGTTTTACTTTTGGTAAAATTAGATTTGGGAAGTTGCGACTTAAATAAGTATCACCATTGTTGATAAAATCGGCCATTCGACGCGGAATAAACTCTGAATTTTTCTTTTTATTTTTCTTGTCGTCGAAAACGACAATACCTTTTGAATTGCAGATATCCTTATTGATATGCCCTTTGATATCGCCCAAATATCCGATTGTTTTTAATTTGTCGGCCTGTTGAAGCTGTTCATCACTGATGTCGATATTGTCGCCCAAGAGCAGCATCCCTACATCCTTTACATACTTTTCTTCGAATGTATCTTTTGTGCGGATAGAAAAACCGTCTCTTTTTAAGATATGAGCCGCTATTTCTGGTACATCTCCCACGATCAAACAAAGGATACGATTTTTAGGATAAGAGATGGCACGGGGCAGATCATTTACATATAAGAACTCATCAAAACTAGGTGTGATAAAGTCTGCTTTCTCAGTGACACTTTTACGTTGGATATTCTCTGTGAATGCAAAGAATTTTTCAATTAATCCCGATTCCTTCAGTTGAAAATCTGAATAACCGTCACCAATGCCAAACAGTCTTCCTTCAATATTTAATTGTTTTAATAATTGCACTTTTCCACCTTCATTTGATAATGGATTCTCTTCGTCAAAACCGATAATATTACCGTCTTCATCAAATCTGAATGTATTGGCATAGATATTTTCGGTCTTGATATGATACGGTGTAACAACAGGTGTAATAAACTCCTTAAAACCTCCTGAAACGATCCATGCGGTGTCGGCGTGTTTCTTGAAAAATTCACGATTTCGGGAAAAAGAGGTTGAAACTTTTTTCTTAAGATGTGAAACAAGTTTATCCAGATGAGATTTATTGGCATTTAATAGTTTTACGCGACCAGCCAAAGCCTCACGGAAAGATAGTTTACCCTCCATGGCAAGATTGGTGTACCGCTCAATTTCGTGATAGATAGATTCGCGATCCGGATGGTTCTCAAGAGAGATTCGTGCAAGTTCATCAAGTGCCTCTACTTGTGTAAATGTACTATCAAAATCAATGATGTAATAGTTTTTCATCTTGTTATTTTTTTATGAAACGATCGTGAGAGTGCTGAATGCTAATCTCCGATATCGGTAGGTGCCGATGGTTTCAAGGTTCGGTTGTTTGTTATGTTATCGTTTTATTGTTTGTTATATAAATCTGCAATTTCCTTCAGCGTTTGTTCCAAAGGCCGATAACTGTGGTTTAGGAGCCCCTGGATTTTAGCGTTGGAATACTGCAATTTGGCACTTGAAGCCGCCGCAGTTTCTTTTGTCAATGTTGAATCCGATTTTTTAAATACGGAAAGCATGCTGGAAACAGTAGAGGCAATTTGGAGTAAGGTCTCGGAAACTTCGATTGTCGGTTCTGGCTTGTTCATTAATACACTTGCAACGCTCAACAGATCCTTGTTGCTTATATTGAGATGATTAATGATATAGCGTTCAGCAGTAATATCGTCTCGCTCCATCAATTGAATCATGATCGCGGCAACATCCTCTACATCAACAACACCAACACTTCCTTTTGGGTAAAATCGTAGCCCTTTATTGATCATTGAAAAAATAGCTCCAGAGCCTTTGTCGTTGGCCGAAGCACCTAAAATTACGGCGGGGTTGACAATAACTGCATTTAGACCCTCGGTAATGCCACGCCATACCTCCATCTCCGCCTGATACTTTGATAACGAATAGTTGGATGTTAGTGCATTGTGCTCCCAGTGGTCTTTCTCGGATACCGGCAGGTTGTCTCTATTTGTCCCTAAAGCTGCGATTGAGCTGACATGGAGTAAGCGAATGCCCTTTTCAAGGCAAAGATTGACCACATTTGTCGTTCCTTCCACATTCACTTTAAAAAGCGCTTTAGCATCTTTCTTTTGGTAGGAAACCAATGCTGCACAATGGAACACTTTAGTAACGCCTTCAAGAGCATCTTCTAATTCAAAATAATTGTTGATATCAGCGTCGATCCATTGCACCAACGAAGAAGATAACAACGAGGCCGGAATAGTCGATTGAGCTCTTTTGATGGCTATGACGTCAATTCCTTGGTCTATCAACTGTCTGATTAGTGTAGACCCTAAAAAACCTGTTCCTCCAGTTATTAATATCACTTGATAAAGATACTGTTAAAAATAATGTTTTCAAAAGTTAGTTAATAAATGGATATTTGTGTGAATTGCATCCTGAAAAAACCTTCATGCTTTCGCGGGTATCAAATACCATGAAAGCCAAGGTAGATTCTTTCAGTCCAATTAAAACAGTCGCTTTCAGAACAAATAGGAGATTTTACAAATTATAGCTTATGTCATCACTGTCCGTATTCTTTAGCCCGATTTCAATTACAGGTTTTGCTCCTGAGCATGGGTTCTTGAGTTCTCAACTAGGAAACGTTATTCAAGCCTATGAAACAGATTTTCCGAGCTGGGAAACGGATAAACAGCCTCAGTTGGCTATTGTCGGTGTGGAGGAAGATCGTGCATCCATCAATAATAATGGAACGGATAAAGCGCCGGATGCTGTTCGAAAACATCTTTATGCACTATATCAGGGCGATTATACGATGAATATCGTTGATTTGGGAAATATCAAAGCAGGTAATACGATTCAAGATACCTATATCGCTTTAAAATCTGTCGTGGAGGAACTGGTCAAAGAGAATATTCTTCCGATTATCATTGGCGGTGGACAGGACCTTACCTATGCACAATATTTGGGGTATCAAAATTTAGAACGAAAGATCGAGCTAGCGATTATAGATGCTCGGTTTGACCTTGATGAGGAGAACGCCGAAAATGTAAGCCTGAATTCCCGATCTTATGTGAACCATATTATTTTGCATCAGCCTGACTATTTATTCAATTTAAATGCCATAGCCTATCAAACTTACCTCGTCAGTAAAGAGTCTATCCATATGTATGATAAACTATTTTTTAATGCAACACGAGTCGGTATGATTGCGGGTAAAATGGACCAATCAGAGCCTTTGATCCGAGCAGCGGATTTGATTAGTTTTGACATAGGAGCCATTCGGGCCTCTGAGGCGCCTGGAAATGCCAATGCAATGCCAAATGGTTTATTTGGCGATGAAGCTTGTCAACTTGCCCGCTATGCGGGGATGTCGGATAAATGTTCTTCCATCGGTTTTTATGAATTCAATCCAACATTTGATCCAATGGAACAGACGGCTATGTTGGTCTCGCAAATGATTTGGTGCTTTATTGATGGTTATTATAATCGGAAACAAGATACGCCGTTGTATCCCAAATCATCTTATATCATTTATCGCACCACACTGGAAAACGAGGAGCATGAATTGGTCTTTGTGAAAAGTAAAAAATCAGACCGCTGGTGGATTCAAGTGCCTTATTTTGGATCTAAATCAGTCAACGAACGCTATTACCTCGTGCCTTGCCGTTATGAAGACTATCAATTGGCTGTCTCAGGTGAAATGCCCGATCTATGGTGGAAAACACACCAAAAATTGCAATAAAGCTTCGTTGAACGGTACATTGCTCTGATTCTGCTTCGATGGCGAAGCGGATGATGCACCTTGTAAATTGACAACAGCTTGCCAACTGACTACAGACTTTTTATAAGTGTTTTTAGTCGTGCAGATCCATTAAGTTTGAGATGTTATAGGTTTAATTAAATGCAATGATGGTTAAACAGACCTGCTCAGGTAAGCATACACCATCTTCAGAAAATACAAATCATGGAAATATTTTTCTTTGCGGGAATCGTATTGTTATTGGTCATTTTGATCGTATTGGTATTAAAAAAGAATACCGATTCCAGTGCTGGTCCTGCATACAATAAAGAGGTTGAAACACTAAAAATTGAGCTTGCCAGATCGCAACAGCGGGAACAAAGTTTGCTGGAAGAACGCCTTATGCTAAAAAATGAATTGGATAAGGAACGGGAGAATCTTCTGGTCGCAGAGCGGTCTTTAGAAAGTACACGTTCATTTTATGAGGCGCAGCTCGATAAATTTCAGGAACAGAAGAATGAAATCGCCGAGATTAAACGGCAGTTCAACAATGAGTTTCAGGTTATTGCCAATAAAATATTGGAAGAGAAGACACAAAAGTTTACAGAGACCAATCATCGTTCCCTGGGGTTGATTTTGGACCCATTGAAGGAAAAAATCAAATTGTTTGAAGAGAAAGTCGATAAAAATTACAATCAGGAGGCAGCGGAAAGAAATTCTTTAAAGGGAGTTGTCCTTCAGCTGGTCGAACAGAGTCTTAAAATTAAAGACGAAGCCAATAGCCTAACCAAGGCATTAAAAGGGGATACCAAAAAGCAAGGCAATTGGGGCGAGGTAATTTTAGAGCGGGTCCTGGAGCGTTCTGGACTGATGCGCGATCGCGAATTTAGATTACAGGTGTCTCTTATGGATGCCGAAGGAAGAAGAATGCAGCCCGACGCGATTATCGACCTTCCTGAAGATAAACACCTGATTGTGGATTCAAAAGTTTCGCTGATTGCGTACGAACGTTGGGTCAACGCCGACACGGATGAGGATCGTGCAATTTTCGCAAAACAACACGTACAGTCTGTGGAAAATCACGTGAAAGAACTTTCCGCAAAAAACTACCACGAGTTGTATGGTATAGAATCGCCAGAATTTGTATTGCTATTTATGCCTATAGAATCGGCTTTGAGTATGTCTGTGGCGCAAAAACCGGATTTGTTTAGTGAGGCTTGGGATCGAAAAGTCGTTATTGTAAGTCCTTCTACATTATTGGCAACCCTGCGTACCATAGCAAGTATCTGGAAACAGGAACGTCAGACCAGGAATGTAATTGAAATAGCAAAGGAAGCCGGGAGCCTTTACGATAAATTTGTGAGCTTTCTGAACGATATGGAGCAGGTGCAGAATCAGTTGGAGCGCGCATTAAAAAGCCATGAAGATGCAACTAAAAAACTTTCTACAGGAGCTGGGAATGTGATTGGAAAAGTAGAGAAATTAAAACGTTTAGGAGCTAAAGCAAATAAACAGATCGATTCCAAATTTTTAGATGAGGAAGATTAACGATGAGGAAGATTAACAAAAACGGACTTGCCGAAAGGTAAGCCCGTTTATAATTTTTAGCTTCGAAATGCAAAACCTACTTTGCTAACTTCTGCTAGCGATTCTACTAAAGCTCTTTCATGCGCTTATTGATGGAAACATCAACATACGTATCCTTTAAACGGTCTACGGCTTCTTTTTGAACAGTGACATTGGTGTCTGATTCATAATCATGAATAGTCCTTTGATTTTGGATTTCATTATCATAAGGATCCTTTCCTGCCAAAAGTTTGACGATTACCGGAAGACATTCGAGGAAGACAAAAAGCAACGCAATAAAAAATACAGCATTTGCATTGGACTCGTTAACCTTTCCATTGGCATCGTACCTTAGATTGCCCAGCGCAGAGTTGCGGTCTGCAAAACCAGCGACATTGACGGCGCTGTCCAAAGAAGCGTTGGATAAAACTTTTTGGTCCAATATCCCTTCAAATTTCTGTTTCTGGCGTATAGCGTTTTGCTGGGTCGTTATCTTGTTCCGTAAAGTGTCCAAATAGCCCTCTTTTTTCTTCAGCTCTTCTTCTTTCATTTTGGCATAAGGGCCATACCCCATGACACCGGACGTTTCAGTTGTTTTGTTACCGAATATCTCGTAGTTCAATTTTGTACGGTCATTTTTAATGCTGGATTCCAATGAGTCACGTTCTGTCGTGGTTGCTTTCAAAAGTGCAACTTCATTGGCATATTTCTTATTGAAAGTACTGTTGAGCGTGTCAATTTTAGCGCGTTGGTCGGCAAGAAACCGTACACGGAGGTTTTCCCGGATCTCTTTATCGAAGATTTTTAACTCCAATGGCCTAGAGATAACCAACCCGATCAAAATAGCCAATAAAATTCGCGGCAGGGCCTGCAGAAGCTGCATAAAGCCACTTTTGGATTTATTAATACTGAGCACAATATAGCGATCCATGTTAAATATCGCTAAACCCCAAATAATACCAAATACAATAGCTAAAAGCCAGTCAAATGTTCCCCCACTAAAGACGAAATACATGGCATAACCACCCGAAAGGCTGGCAAACAATCCCGTAAAAAAAATAGTAGCACCTATGGCTGTGTACTTACTATGTTCTTCCGGATATTTTTCAAGAGTTTCTTGATGTACCCCCGCACATCTCCAAAAGAAACGGTTAATATCGCTCATTAATATATTTTTACTCAAATTGACAGATTATTTTTAACAAGATTTATGAATAAGTTTTTGTTTTACAATAGGATGACTGTTTTCATGCTCCTTTGTAACGCCTCCCCCAGAAGACACAGCATTTGCCTAATTTTATTATCTTTGAAAAAAATCAGGAATAATCAGATAATATGAAGAAAAGACAACTTTTGCCATTCTTTGTGATAGTGGCAACTGCATTTGTTGGTTGTGAGGAAAAAAAAGTGATGACAGATAATCCTCTTTTATTGGCTTACGAAACCCCATTTAATGTACCACCTTTTGACAAGATCAAAACAGAGCATTTTAGGCCAGCGTTTGATGAAGCAATAAAAATACACAATTTGGAAATTGACACAATAGTCAACAATTCGGATAAAGCAACATTTCAAAATACGATAGTCGCCTTAGAAAATGCGGGTGGATTACTGAATAATGTATCAACTGTATTTTATAATCTCAATAGTGCCAATACGAATGACAGTATTCAGGCAATAGCGAAAGATCTGGCCCCCATCTTATCGAGTCATTCGGATGAAATCTCGATGAATACCAAATTATTTGACCGTATCAAAACAGTTTGGAGCAGCCGAAATACACTTGGACTGGACGAACAGGATAATAAACTGTTAGAAGAAACCTATAAGAGTTTTGTTCGTTCTGGCGCAAATCTAAAGGATGCGGATAAGGAAAAAATGAAAAAAATTAATGCTGAACTTTCAACATTAACAACACAATTCGGACAAAATTTGCTTGCTGAAACCAATGCTTATACATTGGTCGTTGATTCCGCGAGCCAATTGGAAGGCTTGCGGGAATCGTTGAAAACGGCAGCGGCTGAAGAAGCCTTAGCAAAAGGAAAGAAAGACAAATGGGTCTTTACCTTACAGAATCCGTCCATTATGCCCTTTCTTCAGTATGCAAAAAATCGTGAGTTGAGAAAACAGCTTTGGGAAGCCTATCAGTTGCGTGGCAATCAAGATAACACCAACGATAACAAGGCAATCATTCAAAAAATTGTTAATCTCCGTCTTCAAAAAGCAAAATTATTGGGTTATTCTTCACATGCAGCTTATGTACTCGAGGAATCCATGGCGAAGAATCCGACCAATGTCTATGCACTGTTAAATAAACTTTGGACTCCAGCACTTGCTAAAGCGAAAGGCGAGGAGGCTGATATCGCACAGGAAATTAAAGCTGAAGGCGGCAATTTTGCTGTCGCTCCTTACGATTGGAGATATTATACAGAGATTATTCGCAAAAAACGTTTTGCATTGAATGAAGACGAAATTAAACCTTATTTGAGTCTTCCGGCAGTTCGTGAAGGAGCATTCGGTGTCGCCAATAAATTATATGGTTTGACATTCGTAGCCTTAAACAATGTCCCAACCTACCATAAAGACGTAGAAGTGTATGAAGTTAAAGACAAAGACGGTTCACATTTAGGTCTCTTATACGCTGATTTTTTCCCGCGCGAATCAAAAAGAGGCGGTGCCTGGATGACTTCTTATCGTAATCAGTCGACAAAAGATGGAAAACGTGTTGCTCCGGTAATTTCCATCGTATGCAATTTCACAAAACCAGTGGGAAAAAATCCTGCCTTGTTGACATTTGATGAAGCAACTACCTTGTTCCATGAGTTTGGACATGCTATGCATGGTCTTCTTTCCAATGTAAGATACCGCTCAATGGCCGGAACTTCTGTACCACGTGACTTTGTTGAGTTACCTTCACAGGTGATGGAAAATTGGGCAGCAGATCCAGAGGTATTAAAAACATATGCTAAGCATTATAAGACGAAAGAAGCGATGCCAGATTCATTGATTCAGAAAATGGAAAAGGCCGGTACCTTTGATCAAGGATTTGCAACCGTTGAATACCTTTCTGCTGCGTTGTTAGACATGGATTATCATGCTACCACAAAAGAAATTTCAAAAGATATTAATGGCTTTGAAAAAACGGCAATGAAAAAAATAGGTATTATTGATGCTATTATTCCGCGCTATAGAAGTACATATTTTCAACATATTTTCGCAGGTGGGTATTCTGCAGGTTATTATGCTTATATCTGGTCTGAAGTATTGGATTCGGATGCTTTTGCAGCTTTCAAGGAAAAATCATTGTACGATCAAGTGACAGCAGATTCTTTCCGTAAGAATATTCTTGAAAAAGGAGGTACAGATGATCCTGCTAAGATGTACCGTACGTTTAGAGGTGCGGATCCAGATCCAAAATATCTATTGAAAAAGAGAGGTTTGAACTAATACTCACTAATCAAAAAAAGGCGATATAGAAATATATCGCCTTTTTTTTGTTCAGGTACTTGTTATTCTAAAAACTATTCTTACATTTGAATATTATTTATAATGAGTCTAAATAAATAAAGATACTATGTGTGACACAAAAATTCTAAGCCAAAGAGGAGATACCCATATTAGTGTTTGCCATAAGTGTCAGACCTATTATATCTGGCAACAAAGTTTTGTACTGACATTTACGAAGAAAAAATTCTTCGACTTCTTGAATATTACGAAAAGTAATGGTGATGAACTCTTTTTTAGCACATTTCCAGATGGTGAATTTCGATTGATCATGAAAACACCTTATCCAGATATCGTATTTTCATTTGACGAAGAACAATGGCAGAATTTCAGAGATGCGCTCCAAGAATCTTATTACATGAATGAGTTTTATGGAATGCTGAATAATTAAGATAAAAAGTCCTGTTGCATCGCTTGTGTTTCATCTCTCTTTCCTTATGCGTTGACAACAGGCACAAACAAAACCCTCAGTTATAGCTGCATAAGTGTACGCAACTGTATCCTGAGGGTTCTTTTTTACCTATATATTGATTACTCGCCTATCGCGTAATATTTAAAATCAAGGTCTTCAAGTTCCTTACGGTTCAATAGTTTACGGCCATCGAACACAAATGCAGGCTTTTTCATGTGCTCCTTGATTTTGGCCCAGTCATAGTTCTTAAATTCATCCCATTCAGTCAATACTGCAATTGCATGTGCATCATTGCAAGCCTCATAGGCGGTATTGACCACCTTTACCAAGGCCCTGTTTTCTTCCGAAGATCTGGTGTTCAGATAATCGAGGTCGGCATAGATGCGTTCAGCAGAAACTTTGGGGTCATAGACCGTGATTTCAGCTTGTTCACTCAATAGATAATCAGCCACATAGATCGCCGCAGATTCACGCGTATCATTCGTGTCTTTTTTGAATGCCCAGCCTAAGAAAGCAATCTTTTTGCCCGATACAGTATTATACAATGTTTGGATAATGTTGTCCGCAAATCGCTGTTTTTGATAATCATTCATCAAAATCACCTGATCCCAATACTCGGCAACCTCTGTGAGACCGTAACTCCGTGCGATATAAACTAAATTGAGGATATCTTTTTGAAAACAAGAGCCTCCAAAACCTACAGAAGCTTTCAGAAATTTGGATCCAATTCTGGAATCCATACCGATTGCCTTGGAGACTTCATCGACGTTCGCGCCTGTTTTCTCGCATAGTGCCGAGATGGAATTAATGGAGGAGACGCGTTGTGCTAAAAAGGCATTTGCGGTTAGTTTTGACAGTTCAGACGACCAAAGGTTTGTTGTGAGAATCTTGTCGCGACTTACCCAATGTGCATAGATATCGACCAATGCAGCAATAGCTTCATCATTCTCTCCACCTATAAGCACGCGGTCCGGATTGATTAAATCCTGTATCGCTGTTCCTTCAGCCAAAAATTCAGGGTTGGAAAGAATATGGAAATTAACACCATTACCCGTGTTATCCAGGATACTTTTTAAAGCTGCCGCTGTGCGAACGGGTAAAGTCGATTTTTCAACGACAATTTTGTCGTTTTTGGCAACCGCTGCGATCTGCCGTGCACAAAGTTCAATATACTTTAAGTCCGCAGCCATCCCCTTGCCTTTTCCGTAATTCTTAGTCGGTGTATTGACCGAAATAAAAATCATGTCGGCCTCGTCGATAGCTTTTTCGATATCGGTTGAGAAAAACAAATTGCGATGACGCGCTTCCGCAACAATCTCTTGTAAACCGGGCTCGTATACAGGAAGATTATCGAGATTTTCATCATTCCAAGCCGCGATACGGGCTGCATTGACGTCGACGATCGTAATCTCAATATGTGGACATTGCTTTGCAACAACTGACATGGTAGGTCCACCAACATAACCAGCACCGATACAGCATATTTTCTTGATTGTTTTGCTCATTTTGATTATCTTAATCAGCTATAAATTGAAGAACAAACTTAGATAAATTGCTTTTGATATGCAATACAAAGCACAGCATATCAAAACAATTTATTTATAGGAGCTGGCTCATCACTTGTTCTGCTTTCTATTTGCATAATTGCCCTTATGCAATGCTATTAAAGAAGCCATTTCGTAGTGGAGATGCAAAAGATTTATTCTAATTTTACATTAAAAAAGAAACGTTTTGATAAAGCAGGAAGTTATTGATAAGGTACTGGAAACAGCACGGATAGAAGAGGTGGTGGGAGACTTCGTTGATTTAAAGAAACGGGGAACTTCTTTGATCGGAAATTGTCCTTTTCACCATGAAAAGACACCTTCCTTCCACGTTTCTGTTTCGAAGGGTATCTATAAGTGTTTTGGTTGTGGTTTCGGTGGGGATTCCCTCAAATTCGTCATGGAACTGGAAAAGTTCTCATACCCCGAAGCCATTCGTTATTTAGCCGATAAATATTCCATTCAAATTGAAGAAGTCGAGCGTTCTCCAGCCCAGCTTGCCGCGCAGGATAAACGGGAAAGTCTATATGTGCTAAGCGCTTGGGCCAGTAAATTCTTCGCCGAGCAACTCTGGAAAACTGAAATGGGGCAGGTGATCGGACTCAACTATTTCAAGGAGCGCGGCTACCGTGAGGATATCATCAAAAAATTTGAATTGGGGTATTCGCCTGAGGAATGGACGGCATTGGTCGATAAAGCACAGGTAGCGGGTTTTCACCCAGATTATTTGGCCGCGAGTGGTTTGGCTATTGAACGCGATGATAAATCTTTATATGATCGTTTCCGTGGCCGGGTCATGTTTCCGATTCATAACCTTACAGGCCGTGTCATTGGCTTTGGTGGCCGGACACTAAAGACCGACAAAAAAGTCGCCAAATATGTAAACTCTCCTGAAAGCGAAATCTACCATAAATCCGATGTACTGTATGGATTGAATTTTGCCAAAAAAGCAATTATGGAAGAGGATAATTGCTACTTGGTAGAGGGGTATGCAGATGTTCTTTCGGTACATCAAGCTGGAGTCGAAAATGTTGTTTCCTCCTCGGGAACTTCGTTGACAACAGGTCAGATCAAGCTTATTTCCAGATTCACCAAAAATGTGACCATACTGTATGATGGGGATGAAGCGGGGATCAAAGCCTCCCTACGCGGTACAGATATGCTGCTCGAAGAAGGCTTAAACGTGAAGGTGCTGCTTTTTCCCGACGGTAATGATCCCGACTCTTACGTGCAAAAGTTTGGTGCCACGGCTTTTAAAGATTATGTCAAATCCAATCAGCAGGACTTCATTTTCTACAAAACGAATATTCTGCTTCGCGATGCCAATAACGATCCCATAAAAAGGGCCGAGGTTATTCGCGATGTGGTCGAAAGTATTGCATTGATTCCCGATGAAATTAAGGTTTCTGTTTTTATCCGCGAATGTAGCAGCCTTTTGGATATCGAAGAGCGTATTTTGTTGGCTGAACTCAACAAGATTAGGCTCAATAGAGCAAAGAAGGCGGATAAGGATGCTGCTCGTAAAACTCAGAGTCCGCCGCCAAATACAGGGATGCCCCCTTTCGGAATGGACGGGCCACCGCCGGATTTCTTTATGACAGATGGTGAAAGGGCGGGATTACCTCCCATAGAGTCTGTAGAACAGCCTGCACAGCTGACTTCGGAAATTCTCCAGGAACGTGAGATCGTCCGAATTTTAATCAACTATGGTGATTATCTGGCAACCTGGGAAGGTGACGGTGATATTCCAGTTGCAGGATTGCTATTGGGAAATATCAGCGACATTGAATTTAAGGATAAAGCTGCGGCTTATATTTTAAACGTCTATAGAGAAGCTGCGGAAAAATACGAAATTCCAGATACGAAACAATTCTATTCAAACTCTGACCCTGCTATAGCAGATTTGGCGATCAATTGCGTTGCCAGTAAATATTCGCTCAGCGAAAATTGGAATGACGATAAGCGTAAAATTTATGTAACGCAAGAATACGAACATCTAAAACAACTTGTCGTTACAGCGATCTATCGGATCAAGAAACGTAAGATTGAAGCTGAAATGCATCATATTCGTGAAGAAATGAAACATGAACAAGATGTGGCCAACCTGGAAGTCCTTATTTTTAAATATCAGAAATTAAAAGAAGCCGAACGCCTATTGGGCGGCTTTCTGGGCAACACTATTGTAAAGTAATCTTTGATATGGCAAAGCATCTTGAAACGGGCGAATGGGGCGAGCAAATGGCCATGGAATACCTCGTCAAGATAGGCTATAAAATAGTGTTAAGAAATTGGCGATTTAAGAATTTAGAAGTAGATTTGATTGTCGTGGACAAGGATACCTTGGTATTTGTTGAAGTAAAAACGCGGTCGGGAACGGATTTCGGCGAACCTTACGAATTTGTGGATCGCAAAAAACAGCGTCTACTGATTCGTGCAGCTCAGGCTTATATTCTTAAAACAGGTTATGTCGGTGAAGTCAGATTTGATGTTGTCGCAATAACAAAATCTCCCAAAACAGCACTCAATCATATCAAAGATGCGTTTTGGGATAGTTGAGGATACGTACTTATAAATAACTATACATAGATGAGAAAAATAACTTATTTTATGGCAATTGCAGCACTAGCTTTTGCTTCTTGTAAGTCAAAAAAATCAAGTTTGGAATTTGCCTCTCCTGGAGCAAATCAAGCTGTTTTAAAAGGTGCTCAGGTCCAATTGAAATTGAAATTTGAATCTGTATCAATGGACTCTGTGGCTTATTTTGTAGATGATAAACATGTAGGATCATCAACAGATACAACGGCAATTACGGTTGATACCAAAGACATGGCCTATGGTACACGTAATATTTCCGCCCTGGTATACAATGCTGGAAAACCCGATTCTGTTTCAAGTACATTTTATGTTGTACCTGAAAATGCGAAGAACTATGGTTTTGAGGTTGTCAACAAATACCCGCACGATACCACAGCTTTTACACAAGGGCTACAGTTTGCGGATGGTATTCTCTACGAATCCAATGGCCGTTATGGAGAGTCCAACTTGAGAAAGGTCGATCTAAAAACAGGCAAAGTACTACAGGAGATCAAATTTGATGAAAAGACTTTTGCCGAAGGAATGACATTGGTTGGTAATAAGTTATTTATGTTGACTTGGCAACAGGGAGAAGGATATGTCTTTGATAAAAATTCTTTTGTCAAGGAAAGTTCCTTTAAATATGAAAATAGCAAAGAAGGTTGGGGCTTGACCTACGATGGCCAGCATTTGATAAAGTCTGATGGATCCAATAAATTGTTCTTTTTAGATGCAACGACCGGTAAAGAGCTAAATGCTATCGGAGTTTACGATGAAGCTGGACCCGTGGATGAACTTAATGAACTGGAATATATAGACGACAAAGTCTACGCAAATGTCTATCAAAAGGATGTTATTGTTATTATAAATCCTCAAACAGGAGCGGTAGAAGGACGGATTAATCTTGTTGGTATCTATGAGCATACTTCCGCTTATGACAATGAATTGAATGGAATTGCTTACGATCAAGCTGGAAAACGTCTTTTTATCACAGGGAAGTTATGGAATACATTATTTGAGATCAAGACAGTTGAAAAATAAATGAACTTCAAGTCTTGATCCTTCTTCGTAAGGTCGACAGTATTGCAAGTTTGTGTAAAATTAGAAGGGGGTATCCAAAAGATTGGATACCCCCTTTTTCATGCAATTTTATACGTATTCCGCTGCCACATCATTTTAGAGATTCAATTCTCAACGGGTCTGATTTGGCTTTTTGAGCATTTTCTTTTTTATTGGCCCCATTCTTTTTTGAAGTATGGATGTTATCGTATGAGGCATGCAATTCAATCTTTTGTATAATGATGCCTCAAGGGCTGAGACAGATCGCTTTTAGAAGTGTATGGAGTGAATGAAACATTATGGCGAGCAGATCTCCGGGAGCGTGCCTCTCTAATAAAGAAGAGCAGAGTTTACCCGACATCAATATAGCTGATGGGTGTATGCTATTATTGTTGGCTGATTTCGCTAGAATAGGCAGTTATAAAAGGAAACTAAAAACCCCTTTGAACCAGTAGGAGCAAAATAGTTAAAGCAAAAAAAGGAATGAAGTTTGAAACTCCATTCCTTTTTTTATATTGATTTAATTTCGATTAATAAATCGGAGTAAACATCCAAGTATCGTCAAAACGAGATGAACCGTTAAGTCCAGTCGTGATGTAACCGTTGTTTCCTACAGCGAAACCAACAGCATCTTGGCGTGCTGAACCAGCGAAAGCGCCGTTATCATTTGTCCAGTAGTCACCAGAAATATTATATTTCCATGTACTATTGATTACTGCATTTTTGTAACCACCAACAACGAATGGTGTACCATTGATCGCGAACGCAGAGGCATTTGAACGAGTCAAATCGTACGTATATGAATTATCAGCTCTATTGATATCGTTCAATTTAGTCCATTTGCTACCATCAAATTTATAGAAATCTTTTGGGTAAGAACCGTTAGAAATACCACCACCTACATAGGCTACATTATTGACAACAAAAGAGAAAGCTGCTTTTCTTTTCGCTGAAAAAGGAGCATCACTAATTGCTTGCCAAGTATTAGCAGCAGGATCATATTTGTAAAACTCATTGGTATTTGTTGTTCCACCACTAACTACAGTTTCACCGGTTCCAACATAAGCCGCACCGTTTAAAGTAAAAGCTACTGCATTAGACAAAGCAATAGGAAGTGGAGCAATGCTTGACCAAGCACCTTTTCCGCCGTTAGCTGTAGGGTCAAATTTGTAGAAATCTGTTAGGTTGTTTGTTCCGTCATTTCCACCACCAACATAACCGACATTACCAATGGAAAAGCCGATGGCACCGTTTCTCTCAACACCTGTGAAAGGTGCTTTTTCAGCCCAAGTATCTGATGCTGCGTCATACGCATACGTGTCTTTCACGCGGAATGGTTTACCACCAGCGTTACTTGCTAGACCAGTAGTGACATATGCAACGTTATTTATCAAAAAGCTAGCAGCAGATGAAGTTTGTGGCCCTTTAAAAGCAGCTTTTGCAAACCATTCATCTGATTTGGTTGTGCTGTCGTCACTTTTTTTACAAGAAGAGATAGTTGTAACTGTAAATACAAAAGCTAATAAAACGAGTAGCCAATTTTTCTTGTTCATAAATTATTGAAATTTAGTATAAAGGATGTTTAATTTAATTTTCGGATCATTCTCATTATCTTTTGCCAATATTAACCTGTCTCCAGTTGAAAACAAACTCGATGTCGGTAAAGATAGATATAATGAAGTGTTTTTGTATGCTGTTGTTTTAATTTTTGTCAAATATTCAATCAGATTGAATGTATATTTTCCATTGGAACCAAAATCATCGCCAGGAACTAATGTAGGTGCTTGCACACTTCTAGAATCAGTCGCATAGGGTGTTAATAACATACTAATTGGGTTCCCGTTTGGACTGGCAATCATCAAAATTACATTCTTGGGTTGCGCAAAATTTGTTTTGGCTCCATTTTCTACCTCGATGATCAGTTCCGCTTTATTGATTGCAATGGATGGATTGTTCACCAATTCTAATAACGTTGGAAATTCAATTTTTGCTACAACACCAGTTGAGCCTTCTAAAAATACATTTCCATCAGTTTGTTGACTTGCAAGTTGCGGATTTTTTATGGTCATCGGCGCAAATTTTGTTGCAGAGCGATCTGCTTCAATTTGATTATACTGATAAGCCTTGTTATCAATGGAAAAATATTGTTTGCCAACGGATTTTGTTCCTTCATTATTCAGGAATGAATAATGGACCTGTAAAAATACAGTGTCTTTGAATCCAATAACTGCCGTATTGCTATTGTCAGGGACAAGTGCCAATCCTTTGAAATACTCTTGGAAACTTGTACTATTTTGAATTCGGTTATCATTATTTTTGATCATTGTAAACAACTCATTGCTAATGCTGTTGTTGAATCTAAAAAATAAGGAATCTGCCGATTGTATACGCGGTTTAAAGGAAAGTTGTGCCAGTGGGGTATTTTCATAGGCAAACTTTTGTTTACTGAATATCGCTGCTGAACTTACAAAAACAGGACGTTCATCAACAGGTTTGGTTAAATCAATCTGTGTTTGCGTAATTTCTTCTGTGACACGGTGTACTGCTATCTTTTGTACTTTCGTTGTATCACCGTAAAAATATTTGTTTGGCTTTAATACCAAGGTTACAGAATCCAAGGTAGCATCATCAGGTATAGAAGCATTACTTATCGTTCCTACTCCTAGGCGCATATAAGCTGTAGACTTCATGCTACCCGTAACAGCATTGCTATTCTTTCCTACGAGCATTGTTCCAGTAGCAGAAGTCGGAATATCGTCCAATTGATAAGTCGAAACTTTGGCGGAAACCGTATCAATTGGTACTAAACCGATTGTTTCATCTCTTGAACTATCCAATGAGAGCGAAATGTCTTTATTACAACCAACAAAAGCGGCCAATGTAAAAAGTGGAAGTAAAAGTTGAATACTACGTCTCTTAAAGTCTTTAATCATATTAATTTTTGAATAGTGCAAAAGTAATCAATGCGAACTGTTAATCAGTGTTATATTTTGTTAAATATGGTTAATTACCACAGCGATTGCAAATCTAGTAATTTAAATTTGTTTTAGTTATGGGTAGAAGATTTAAATTACTGATCAGTTTGATCGTTTTAATAGGGGCAGGAATTACTGTAGTGCTAGGCTTTTGGCTTTATGGAAGTTATACCAATCGTCGCGACCTGTTCCTTTCTACCGCAGAGCGTTCACTCTTCAATGCTGTTCAGGAGGCATACCAAGCGCGCAATGGTGATCGGAAGTTAGATGGCCCCGAGGCTGATCGGAATCGCCTCCTCCAAGATGTAAAACGAGAGCTTCTGGGCTTATTGCCAGCTGCTGAACTCGATAAGGCTTTACAACGTGTAAGCGCCGAACGACCTAAAAACGAGCGATTTGATCGCGAGATCCACAGTAGGCGGGAGAAAATGTTTCCCAAAGGCCGCGAAGGGCAAGGCGCAATTATCCCGCCCTTTCTGTTCCGGGACTTTGAGATGAACAAAGCTAATCTGGATTTGATCGAAAGGAAGTTTAAAGAATCCCTGAACAATAAGAGCATAGCAGTACCATTTGAAATGGCTATTGTCACGATTCCACACGATCAAATCAAAGATGTACGACGCAAATACCGCGAAGCAAATCTTGCTTGGACGAGACCCATGATGGTTAATCCCATAAAAAATGAATTTCTTGTTATCAAGTTTCAGGAGGATTGGAAGTATTTGCTGTATAGCTTAAGTTGGCAGCTGTTGATCTCACTGCTTTTGATTGGACTGCTGCTTGGGACATTCTTCTATTTGATGAAAACCATTCTCAACCAAAATAAGATGGCCGAGCTGCGTAAGAACTTTGTCGATAACATGACGCATGAACTAAAAACACCGGTTTCCACTGTGATGGCAGCTATAGAAGCGATACAGTTGTATGGTGTGCAGGATGACCGGGAAAAGATGAATCGTTATCTGAATATCTCCAAAAAAGAACTGGAGCATCTGTCCAATATGATTGAAAAAGTGCTTCAGATGGATATTGATGCAACGAGAGGGATTGTGCTGCAGCGTTCTGATTTTGATCTTGTCGCGATGGTGAAAGGAGCCATTGAAGTTGCGCAGCTGAATAAGTCCAAGCAAGTGGACTTTAAGCTCATTGCCGTTCCAAGTGAGATAAGGATCAATGGCGATGAAGCCCACTTAAAAAATGTGATCAATAATTTACTGGAAAACGCGATAAAATATGCTGGACAGCACGTTTATATCGAGGTAGAAGTGAAGGAAATGAAAGAAAATGTCCATATTCGTATTACAGATAATGGTAACGGAATATCCGCAGAATACCATAATCAAATCTTTGATATGTTCTTTCGGGTTCCTTCCGGTAATCTGCACGATGTGAAGGGTTTTGGCTTGGGGCTTGCTTATGTCAAGCAGGTTGTAAAAAGGCACGAGGGCAAGATCACAGTGGACAGTGAGCTGGAAAAAGGGAGTACCTTTAATATCCGATTACCTTACAAATAAAAAGCAATATTTATATTTCAGAAAGAAAATAGGGCCGTTTATCGGACAGTAATTAGGCTGATTTATGCTAAAGATTTCTTAGAAACAAAGCCGAAATATATTTTGATTGAATGACAACGCTATGATTGAAATTTTATATGTAGAAGATGAGCCAAGTCTTGGGATGATCGTTGCCGATAGCCTGGAGGCGAATGGATTTAATGTCACCCATTGTAGCAATGGTCATGAAGCCTTGGAAGCATTTACAGCAGCTCGGCCGGATATTTTGGTCGTAGATGTCATGATGCCCGTGATGGATGGCTTTACATTGGCAACAAAAATACGCGAATCAGACACGCAGATACCCATTATCTTCTTGACGGCCAAAGTGCAGACAGAGGATGTTGTAAAGGGATTTCGTTTGGGCGGAGACGATTACGTCAAAAAACCGTTTAAGATTGAAGAATTGGTTGTGCGGATAGAGTCCCTGTTAAAAAATAGCCCCAAAATGCTGTTCGGCCAAAAGCTGATGATAGGAGACTATAGCCTCGATAGCCTAAAACATCAGTTGACCTATCAAGGTGAGGTGCTTAAGCTGTCTTTCCGTGAAAGTGAGCTGCTGCGGAAGTTATACGAACAAAAAGATAAGGTCATCCCACGCGAGGATATCATGCGCGCCTATTGGAGTCATGATAAATATTTTACGGGACGAAGCTTGGATGTGTTTATCAGCCGGATACGAAAATACCTCAGTCAGGATGACCGCATCAAGATTACCAATGTCAGAGGAGTTGGCTATATGCTTACTGTTGATTGATTGATTGATTGATTGATTGATCGGAGTGTTCCACGTGGATTGGCGATGGTGGTGCATATTAACGACGGGTTTTCGCTTCTCCTTTTCCGCCAAGTCCCCGAATATGGTAGGTAAAACTTAATATGGCGTAGCGCGTTATTGCATTTGATTGGGATATACGTACCCAAAGATCATTGACCTGCTGATTGATGTTTTTATTGTCATTAAATAGATCAAATACCGTGAGATTGATCTCGGCATTCCTACGTTTGAACAATTTCTTGCCGATAGAGACATTCCACAACAAACTTGTCGTACTTGGTGAATTCAGGATGCTGCCATTGTAAAGGTAGTTAAACGTTGAATTGAGTGTCCAAGTTTTTAATAAAGTCAATGCAATGGAATTACCAATGGTATGTTTATAGACCGAATAATTCGATTTTTCGCTGGCTGAGTTCTTGGAGAAGGCGATGTTTCCATTGTAATCCAGTCCGATGATGACATCCTTACTGAATGCCGTGTTTACACCGACCCGTTGACTCAGGCCGTACGTTTGCGCATTGACCTTTTCGAGATTCAATAAGGTGTAATTCTGGTTGAAATAGAGGTTATTGTTTAGGTTGAAGTTAAGTTTCCATGGTTCAAGGCGGTATCCAAGGCTATTTTGCCATTTGAGATTATAGACCCCATTGAAATTTTCGGGCCTGATGTATTGCCCACCAGGCCCGAGTATAACTTCCGCTGCGATCGTAAATGCTGAATCTGTGGTGAAAATGGTATTGGAGATTTTATGTTCAATAAAATCTGCTGTAATGTCAGAGGTGAAACTTCTGCCCGAGCCTTTATTGATCGATCTAAATTGTACCACAAGGTTATGGTCATATTCTTGCTTAAGATCCGGATTTCCCGAGCTAATGCGTAGTGGATTTTGATTGTCTATAAAATCTTGCAATTGCTCGATGGAAGGGGTATTTGTCTTTGCATTATACCGAAACTCGACCCGAGTATCCTTATTGAAATTATATTGGAAGTTGAGGTTAGGTAGTAGGCTATTGAAGCGGCTTTTTGTGGTCAGTATATTCGGAAACAATTTATCATTGACCTGTGAAGCCGTCTGATAATCTAAACCAATCTGAAATCTTATGCTATCCTTTTTGTTAAATAAGTAGGAAACCCCACCACTATGGTAAACAAAATCATTCCGGAATTCATTGGAAAGACGATTTTTTAATTCCCCTAGCTGGCCTGTTTCGGCTAGAAATTCATAGGTCCTGCGGTCCGAATAGCGTGCCGTATTCCGAAAAGTATAATTCCCTTGCAACCGGGAATACTTACCGAGCATCTCGGTATAGGCTATCTTTGAGCGAAAGCCGTTATTGTCACCCATGGTATAGTTCCTATTGTTGACGGTGTCGACCCGGCTGAATAAGCCCTCTTTATAATAAGAGTTTAGTGCAAAATTTTCCGCATGACTCTTGTTGCTGTTAAATGAGCCATTGAAATTAAAACTGATCGTGCGCCCAGGTTTGTTGAGTCTCCGCATGTAAGTGAGGTCTCCGCTCCAGTTGAAGTTTTCTCCAAAGCTCTTATTCCTGCGGTCGGAACTATTCAGCATTTCTGCTAGATTTAACAAGGTATTGCCTGTGGAACTTGTATTCCTATCGTTACTTTGATAGGAGAAATTAGGCTGAAAGTCCAGTTTCTGAATCGAATCTATCTTCCAGTTTGCGCGGATAGATAAAGCATGATTGTTGCCGTAAGTACTGTTTAATTGATCTTGATTGTTGATTTGGTTGGCCCGGTTACCTGCCGTATATTCTGTTTTATTTTGGCTGACGATGTTATTGTCCGTATAGTTGTAGGTATAATTCGCATTGAAGTCCATGCGGTCATCGAAAAAGCGATCCAAGTAGTTGAAACCGGCGTTAAAGCGCGTCGTCACCCCTTGTCCGGTACGTCCTCTGGTGTTTCCGCGGGTCGCAAAACCATTGGGCTGATTAACATTGTTGGTATTGATGTCAATTGAATATTGCCGTTTGGGGTTCATTTTGGTTACCTGTGTATTGACGGCATATTTTCGGTCGGGACCCGCACCTCCGGAGAGCTTGCCAAAATAGGATTTTCTTTTATCAGGCTTGGTGACAATATTGATCACTTTCATGCGTTTTCCATCGTCAAAACCACTAAACTTGGCCTGCTCGGTTTTGTCATCGATAATTTGGATCTTGGCGATAACATCGGCCGGAAGGTTTTTTAGGGCAATCTTAGGATCGGTGCTAAAAAACTCCCGACCATCAATAATAATCTTATTGACAGGCTCGCCCTGCGCTTTTACATTGCCATCTTCATCAATTTCAACACCAGGAATCTGTTTGACCAATTCGTCAGCATCTGCAAAATCCTGCGTGATATATTTCTTGGTGTCAAACTCCAGCGTATCTCCTTTAACCTGTATACTGCTCGAAGAAATGTTAATTTCATCCAGTACAATCTCGGCATTAGTGAGTTTAAACATTAAATCGATTGTTTGCCCGATTAGTTTTACACGCCGAAGATCCATGCTGTATCCCATCGGCTGTGTACTGACCAAATAATCTCCGTTGGGAAGTGTACTGCTGCTGAATCTGCCCAAAATGTCTGTCGGAACCTGGACTTTACTGGAATCTTTTACCGCTATAATGGTGATGCTTGCACCTCTGATAGGCTGCGAAGTCGTATTGTCAAGCAGCTTGCCCGTAATATACTGTTGGGCTTGCCCGTTTTTCCCCAATAGCGATAAGCAGATAGAAAAGAACAAAATGGTCCAAAGTTTGATCTTCATCGGTCGAGGTGCAAATGTGTTTTAATGTGTTGTTGACGGTTATATAATTTTATTTCCCAAAAATATGGCACTATTTGTTACGAATTATTATCATTTTAGTTACAATAACCCCAAGTGAATGGAAAGATTAGATATATTTGCAGTAGAATTATAAAATCAACTGAACAAGTCCGTATAACGATCGAGTGATATGCGGATATAGATTAAAAAAATAAAAGATGAAAGAAAGTGTTTTGAGTAGAAAAGAGCGTATTATGAAAGAAGCCTTGTTGCTTTTTTCAGATCAAGGCTATACGAATACCTCTACCAAAACGATTGCCCAAAATGCAGGAGTTTCCGAAGCATTAATCTTTAAACATTTTGGGAATAAAGACGCACTGTTGGTTTATTTGATTAAATCAGGTTATCGTAAGGTTCTTACGCACCACCGCGGAATGATGACCTATCGTGAACCAAAGGAATTTCTGCGCACAATGATCAATCTACCCAATAAATTGGTTACCGCGGAACCCTTATTTTGGAAATTGCAGGAGCGTTTGTCTCATCACCCCTTTTCCAAACAACAGCACGAGCAGTTTATGAAGCCTGTGCAGCCCATTATCCATCGTGCTTTTGAAGATCTGAACTATGAAAATCCAGATCTCGAAACACAATTTCTCTTGTTGATTATCGACAAGCTGTGGAAAAAGGAAGCGATAGGTGAATTGGAAAATGTGATGGAGTTGACGCTGTTTCTAGAGAAAAAATATAACCTGATTTAGCTTAAAAAGCTGAATTATAGTCTTTTCTAAACATCTATTCCTTGATAAAGTTCTTTCGTGCTTATCAAACCGATAATTGAATTGTAATCGTTGGATGGCAGTTGTATTCCGGCGCTGTTATTTTTCTATATATAAAGTGTTAGTATTGCTCCCACCAATTGACATGCGGTATATTTCAGCTCTGCACCTTACGAATTGCTGTTTTATGCGTGTTTATATGAAATTGTTGCAAAAACAATTTCATATTGTCCAAAATAATAACGTCCTTAGTATTTCTATTTTAAATACATTATACAAACTAATTTATGTTCAAAAAACTCGGTCTGGGAATATTGGCATTAGTCGGCACAATTTCTTTTTTGAAAGCTCAGGACAAAAAAGATTTTGTGAAATACATCAACTCCCAGCATGCATGGGTCGATGCGGTATTCAATACGTTGACGCCAAAAGAAAAAGTTGCACAGTTATTTTTGGTTAGGGCACACACCAATTTAGGACAGAAATATATTGACTCCGTAGCTCAGGTTATACAGGACCAACATTTGGGCGGTCTCGTTGTTTTTCAGGGCGGTCCTGTCCGCCATGTTGATATGTTCAATCGGTATCAATCCCTGTCCAAGGTCCCATTGATGGTGACATTTGATGGCGAGTGGGGATTAGGCATGCGTATGCCAGATTCTACTTTGTCGTTCCCTTATCAGATGACTTTAGGGGCCGTTCAGGATAATCAGCTGATTTATCGCATGGGACGTGAGGTTGCTTTAGACTTCCAACGTATAGGTATGCATTTCAATTTTGCCCCTGATGTGGATATCAACAATAACCCTAAAAATCCCGTTATCGGTATCCGCTCCTTCGGTGATAATAAATATAATGTAACCCAGAAAGCTAAAGCGTATATGGACGGTATGGTGGATGGTGGTATCCTGGCTTCCATTAAACACTTCCCGGGGCATGGCGATACAGATGTGGATTCTCATTATGATCTGCCGCAACTACCTTTCGACAAAAAACGTTTGGATACCCTGGAGTTGTATCCGTTCAAAGAGCTTATTAAAGCCGGTGCACCTGCTGTTATGGTGGCCCACATGAATATTCCGAGTTTAGATGACACGCCTAATATGCCATCTTCCATCTCTAAAAAGGTTGTAACCGATCTTTTGCGTAATGAACTTGGCTTTAAAGGACTAACAGTTACTGATGCAATGGACATGAAAGGTGTAAAGAAGTTTTTTCCAAATGGAGAAGCCGACGTACAGGCGATTATCGCAGGGCATGATTTACTTGAAGTGTCGGAGAATAGCAAGCGTGCGATCGATTTGATTGTAAAAGCTATTGAAGAAGGACGTATCGCGCAGGCCGATATTGATGCGCGGGTAAAACGAGTGCTTGCCGCTAAGCTCTGGCTTGGTTTAGATAAATATCAGGCAACTGTACAACAGAATCTATACCATGATTTACATCGTGCTTCAGCTGTTCAACTCATTGACGAACTGTCCGATGCAGCGATCACCGCTTTGAACTCGATAGAAAAATTAAAATCCTTCAAAAAGGATTTACCTACGGCTATTATCAACATTGGTATTACAGCCAATCAGACCTTCCAAAATGAATTGGCTAGTGCACTCACAAATGAAACACAATATTTCATCACGGATAGCACAAGTAAAGATGATATCAAACGTCTTACCAAAGAAATCAAGAAGAACAAACAATTTATTATTGCCGTACACGATACGAGACTTCGTCCACGTCCGACCATGGTATTAAATAAAGATGTTCAGGGCCTGATGAAGAAATTTGCAAAAAAATCAATCCTGACTTTATTTACCAATGCCTATGCTGTGGATGGATTTGAAGCATCCAAAAAAGCAAAAACAATTTTGCTGGCCTATCAAAATGATGCTTTCATGCAGAAAGCGGCAGTGAAAACTATTTTAGGGCAAAATACGCCGAAAGGAAAACTCCCTGTTACGATAAACAAAAAATTTAAATACGGACAGGGGAAATAAAGCATTATAAAATCACACCAACACGGTACCTCTTCCAAAAATGGCCCTCCTGCAATTGCAAAGCCATTTCGGAAGGGGTATTTTTTTTAGCAGCACTTAAATCTCTTCATGGGCGGACCTGCTATCGGATGGCTTACTTTCATTTTTCATACGGTCAATCGCCGTCACGACATATTTATACTTTTGATGCTGTTTGATATCGTCATCGGTATATTGAAGCTTATCCCCATCAAAGGTGATAAAAATGATTTTTCCAGGGTCTTTAATGTTTACTTTTTCATCGAGGTTGAAGCGATAGATCACATAGCCATAAGCCGACTCCCCATCATTGGCCACATCGGGTTTTTGCCAAAATAAGGTGTTCATTTTACCATTGGCCGAATTTTTCACCAGAAGACCGAAGGGGGCATTGGGTGGGATACTATCTAACCAAGGCATTGTAGGGGGTAAAGCCGGTGTACGGTACAGGTCATTTCGCATGGAATCCTGCAATCCAACAAGATTGTCCGTAAGTGATTTGGAACTGAAATAAATACTTCCCTCCACATCGTGCTCCTCCCTTAAGTGGCGTACCTGTCTGGGGATCTGACTACGGTCTGTCCAGCCGATTTTATTTTCGGTAACACGATAAGCTCCATGCCCGACATAAAAGTGACGGCCATAGGTGTGTTTCTGCCACCAGTCAACCAAGATCTCATAGGCTGCTGCGCGATTTTTGAATGGAAAGTAGATCTGTGGATTGATATAATCGATCCAACCTTCCTGCATCCATTTGACACCGTCAGCATACAGTTCCCGGTAAGCGCTCAGACCACGGGTATCTGATCCGGCACTGTTATTTTCTTTGTTGTCCCATACCCCACAAGGACTAATGCCATATTTGACATATGGTTTTATCTTTTTGATGGCAACACCAAGATCGTGCACCAGTACGTTGACATTGTTGCGTCGCCAGTCGTCAATTTTCTCGATCCCATTATTATATTGACCAAAGGTAATCTGATCCGGTACCGGTGTATTTCTGCTATCGGGATAGGGGTAAAAATAATCATCGAAATGAATGCCATCTACATCGTAGTTTTTGACCACATCCATGATGACATCAATAATATATTTGCGAACTTCCGGAATACCGGGGTTGAAAAGCTTCTTGCCAGCATAGGTGAAGAACCATTCCGGGTGGCGCTTAGTAATATGCTCATCCGAAAAATGGGCCGGATTTAATGTTGTCGAAGCACGATACGGATTGAACCAGGCATGGAGTTCCATTCCTCTCTTGTGGGCCTCGGTGATGGCAAACTCCAAGGGGTCATAAAATGGCGAAGGTGGTAATCCCTGTTTTCCGGTTAGATATCTACTCCATGGTTCTCTGCCCTTCGCGTAAAATGCGTCGGCAGCCGGACGTACCTGCAAAATAATGGCATTCAGTCCCGCGCTGCGGTGCTGGTCCAGTAAATCAATAAACTCCTGTTTTTGCTGTGCGACATTATTGCCTGCTTTGACAGAAGGCCAGTCTATATTACCTATGGTTGCAACCCACACGCCACGAAACTCCCGCTTAGGTAGTTGCTGGGAATACGTTCTAATCGAAAATAAACAGATAACAATGGTAAAAAAAGAATATAAATATGTTTTTCCCGTCATTCTATAAATTATAGCCAACAAAGATAGGGAAGCATTTCTTACTTTTTCCCTAAAAAATGTAAGATGTTTGTTGGATACTTGTTAAAAGAACCTGAGCTTGGTTTTCAAATTGATAATAATGCAAATACAAGTAACATTATACTTTATTTGTGCTAATTTAGATGCGGTTTTCACAAAAGCAATGGCTTGATCGGCTGACCGCAATAAAAAAGATTATGAGCAAAGAACAAATATCCGTTTTTGACATGTTTAAGATTGGTATAGGACCCTCGAGTTCGCATACCTTGGGCCCTTGGCGTGCAGCCCAGCAATTTACAGCTGTTCTCAAGTCAAAAGGTGTCTTACATGAAGTCGAACAAGTCAAAATCCTACTGTACGGTTCTTTGGCTAAAACCGGCGCTGGACATGGTACCGATATTGCTGTGCTCCTGGGACTAAGTGGAGATGATCCGGTTACCTTTGATGTCAATAGCGTGATGCCCAAAGTGGAGCATATTAAGACAGTCGGCGAACTGGAAGTCGCTGGCGAACGGACGATTCCTTTTTCCTATCCGGAAGACCTCTTGTTTCTATATGCGGAAAGTTTACCTTTTCACCCCAACGCAGTGACCTTTCAGGCATTCCTATCCAATGGTAAGGCAATGACCGAAACCTATTATTCGATAGGGGGTGGTTTTGTGGTGCAGGAAAATGATACTGAAGGTGTTTTGTCTGAAGTGGACCTTCCGTTTCCTGTCGATACTGCACAGGAACTCTTGCATTGGACGATGAAAACGGGTCTGAAAATCTCGGAGCTGGTCCTTGAAAATGAATGTGCATGGCGTGAAGAAAGTGAAACCGTGGCAGGCGTTTTGAATATTTATAAAACAATACATGAATGTATCTACCGCGGCTGTCATACTGGCGGGACATTACCTGGGGGCTTAAATGTCGAACGTAGAGCAGCCAAGCTAAACAAGAAGTTAATGCAGGGACGAAGTTATCAAGATTATGAGTCCTGGGTAGCGGCCATTCGCGAGGGCGGCCAAAACTTTCAATATATTCTGGATTGGGTAAGTTGTTTTGCACTTGCCGTAAATGAGGAGAACGCCTCTTTCGGACGTGTGGTTACAGCTCCTACCAATGGGGCCTCAGGCGTTATCCCAGCGGTGTTGCAATATTACATTACTTTCCACGACGGAATGCTTGAAAATAAAATTATCCAATTTATTCTTACCGCATCCGAGATCGGATCGATATTTAAGAAAAATGCAACCATTTCAGCCGCAATGGGCGGTTGTCAGGCCGAGATTGGCGTTTCATCAGCGATGGCAGCCGGGGCGCTGACAGAAGTGCTGGGCGGATCACAGCGCCAGGTGCTGATGGCTGCCGAGATTGCCATGGAACATCACCTCGGATTGACATGCGATCCAATCGGTGGACTGGTACAAATTCCATGCATCGAACGTAACACAATGGGAGCCATCAAGGCAATTACTGCTGCACAATTGGCACTGCAATCGAATCCGGATAAAGCAAAAGTAAGTTTGGATACGGTGGTTAAAACTATGTGGGAGACTGCTTTGGATATGAATGCCAAATATAAGGAAACAGCAGACGGTGGATTGGCCGTCAATATTCCATTGAGTTTGCCGGAATGTTAATGACTGCCGAAGTTTTCTCGTTTTTCGTATCTTTGACGCGGTAAAATAGATTTATTCTTATAAATAGCGTAAACGAATGAAATATTGTGCAATCGCCTCCGGAAGTAATGGGAACTGTTATTATGTCGCTAAAGATGATTCTGCTATCCTGATAGATGCTGGAATCAACAGCAAGCATATGCACCTGCGGATGTACAACCTGGGTATTTTACCGACTCAGATCAAAGCAATTTTCATTACCCATGAACATTCTGATCATATTAGGGGCCTATCTGTATTTGCCAAAAAATATAATTTACCGGTTTATATTACCAAGGGGAGTTACGATGGTACCCGTTTGCATCTTCCATCCCATTTGGTCCATATCATTTCTCCTAATCAGGTTGTTGAAATTGGAGGGCTTAAGGTGTATGGTATTCCCAAATATCACGATGCCAAAGAACCCTGCAGCTTTCTTGTCTCAGATGGAACATACAATATCGGTGTCCTGACAGATATTGGACGACCTTGCGAAAATGTGCAGCATGTTATTCAACATTCGGATGTTTTGCTCCTGGAATCAAATTATGACGAGGAGATGTTGCGTACAGGACGCTATTCGTATTTCCTGAAAAATCGGATCAGCAGTGGTTGGGGACACTTGTCAAATCGTGTTGCCGTCGAACTGTTTAACGCCTACAAAACCGACCGTCTTAAACATCTTATCCTCACTCACCTCTCCGGCGAAAATAATACCGTCGATCTGGTACAGCAAACTTTCGAACCACATTGCGAACGTATCCAGCTACATGTCGCGACACGTTACCAGGAAACAGAATTATTCGACCTGAAACTTGTGCTGGAAAACCATGTGGCATCTTTTTCAATCCTTTCCGCACTCTCTTCCTAACTAACAACGCTCTTTTTGTTCGCTGTATTTCTTCAGTTAAAGCGTAAGAATACTGTAAAATGAAAAAATTAGTTGTTTTAAAAAGATTTCCTGTTATATTTGCTTTGTTTTTAATCAGTCTAAATAATATCTTTTATACTTATTTGGACAACAAGAAACAAAAAACACCATGTAATAGACGGCAATCTATCACATGGCGTTAATCTACATACAGCGGCAACTGCATGTAGATGACTGAAACAGCACGCTGTGTCAGTTACTCCCGATATACGATATGGAAGAACTTGCAAGATAACGAATTTTATTATTTTATTCGTTGTTAAGCATATGCAAAACCTGCAAATTCTCCCATAATAAGTTGAAGAAAACTAAACATCAATCAACATATTATGAAAATTTTAATTTCATTTTTTACATTCCTTACGGTATTACTGTGTAGTCATACTAGTCATGCCCATGCCCTTTGGATTGAATCATCTTCTTATGGAACGTTAAACCAATCCCATGAAGTCAAGGTATATTACGGCGAGTTTGCAACGAATGAAAGAGATCAGGTCGACAAATGGTACTCCGACATGAAGGACTTCTCATTAATGTTGCATGTCCCGGGACAGGAACCCGTCAAGCTTCAATTGACGAATCAAGGCGATCACTTTAGCGGTTCATTCCAACCTACAGCAGCCGGAACCTATTTCCTATCCATTGTTAAAGCACCTAAAGATCTAGGCGGTAAAACGAAATATGAATTTTCTTCCTTAGTGCCTGTTATCGTAGGAAAGTCTGCAACACTCGATTATAAAAATGTAAAAAGCCCATTGCAAATAGAGTTGCTTGGTGCGGCTAACGCAAAAAAGGGGCAACGTATACAAGCAAAGATCACCAGCTTCGGCAAAGCTGTTCCACAGGCCAAAGTTTCTGTTTTTTCGACTACCGGTTGGGGAAAAGAGTTTGTTGCGGACGAGCATGGCATCCTGACATTTGACGCAATATGGGCTGGTCCATACGTCTTGGAAGCAAGTACGTTTGCTGAAACTGCAGGTGAACATGAAGGGAAAGCCTATGCTTCGACATGGCAGGGAAGTACGACTTTCATTACTGTCAAATAACCGCAGCTACAGCGCAGACAGCATAAGGGTCTAATCTGAAACGATGGCAACACCAATGGGTCCTTACAAAAAAAATATCTAAGAAAAATCTACTATAATAAAACATCTACCATACTACATTCATGAATAAAACTTTATCCTTTTTGGCTATTCCTATGATTAGTTCGGTCTTTTCTGTTGCACAAGCACAGACGAACAAAGTCATTGAAGGAATTCTTATCAATGAAAAATCCGAACCTATCACAGGAGCGACAGTAAAATTAACTAATACAGGTGTGACCACCAGCACAGATAGTGAGGGGCATTTCGCTTTTCATAAGCTTTCATCCAAAACCTACCATATCGAGATTAAAGCGATCGGTTACGGTAAGCATACGATGGAAGTGAACGTAACAGATGAGACGGCAAACCTTGGTCCCATTATCTTAAAGGACCAATCGCAAGCTATTGACGAAGTTGCGGTTTATGGTAAATACTATGAGCATTATAAGTTTGACAGTATCTCCGGATCGTTACGCCTTAAAACACCAATCCTAGAGCTGCCTCAAAATATACAGGTTATTTCTTCCGATTTAATGGCAGATCAACAGGTTTTCGACATTGTTGATGGTATTACGCGTAATGTTAGTGGCGCAACACGTCAGGGCCATTGGGACAACCAATATGCCAATATCCGTATGCGTGGCTCTAAGATCCCTGCATTCCGTAATGGGATGAACATTGAAGCTTCTTGGGGGCCTACAGCCGAAGATGCAAGTATGATCGAACGGATCGAATTTGTAAAAGGACCAGCCGGTTTTATGCTTGCCAATGGCGAACCTGGCGGCTTTTATAATGTGGTAACAAAAAAACCTACCGGTAATACCAAGGGGTCTGTTACCCTGAATACAGGGAGCTTCAGTACCTATCGCGCTGCCGTTGACTTGGATGGTAAATTGCGCAAAGATGGCAAACTGCTTTACCGTCTGAATGTGGCCGGACAACAAAAAGATTTTTTTACAAAATATAATTACAGTAACCGTCTTGTTATAGCGCCAGTGGTTACCTATAAAGTAGATTCTTTGACGAACTTAACATTTGAATACACCTACCAAGGGTCTACCTACCTATCAAATGGTAATTATACGTTCTCACCCAAAGGATTTGCCGATCCGGGTATTGCCAATGACTTCTTCTATGGTGATCCCTCCATGGAGCCCGGAAAGCTAAAAGACCATAGTGCCTATATTTACCTGGATCGCAAACTAAACGAAAACTGGAAATTGCATGCACAGATGGCCTATTTCAATTTTGATATGAAAGCCACCAGTACATGGCTGAATTACATGAAAGCCAATGGCGATATGCCACGTTATTACAGTATTGCCGACGAACATGGTGAAAATAGTTTTGGTCAGGTTTCTTTAAACGGAGAAGAATATACCGGAAGCGTTCGTCATCGGATTTTGGTGGGAGCCGACTATGGTAATAAGAAGTTCTGGGGCGATTTTAGAACGATTTTAGATTCGATTCCTTCAGCTCCGCTCAACGTCTATGATCCTAAATACGGTATTCCAGGCAGTGTATTCCCTACGCTGGATCGTTCGCAGAGTGTAAAGGTCCGTGCGGGCGGTAGCAACTACGTGACTTCAACAAACTATATGTCATTCTACGCGCACGATGAATTGGCGTTCCTGGAAGAGAAATTGCGTTTATCGCTTGGCTTACGCTATACAATTAATGAGACCATAGGAAAAACGTCTGTAGCTGACAGAACCGATAAAGCATTTACGCCGAGGGTAGGGTTGAGCTATTCGATCGATAAATCCATGAGTGTATATGGCTTGTTTGATCAATCTTTTGTTCCTGTCGCTGGTACCGACTGGGAAGGTAATGCTTTCAAACCAATACGCGGAAATGATTTAGAAGCAGGTGTTAAGAAAGAGTGGATGGGTGGAAAATGGATCTCCACGTTAAGTGCCTACACTATTGCCCGTAAAAATGCGCTGGTAGCTGACCCCGATCCGAGTCACGTCGTTAATGGTGTGTCATTCCAGACCCAATTGGGAGAAACCAGAAGCAAGGGTATCGAATTTGATGTCACCGGTGAAATTATTAAGGGGCTGAATGTGAATGCAAATTATGCCTTGACAGATTCGAAGATCTCCAAAGATACCAAAGAAGAAAATATAGGTAATATCACTCCGAATACGGCCAAACATACAGCCAATGCATTTGTATCCTATCGTATTCAGGATGGGAAAGTGCGTGGACTTGGCTTTATGGGAAGTGTTCAGGGAATGTTTGACCGTGCAGTTGGGACAACAAAAGAAAGTAATTTCAAGAATTATCTGCGTACCGATGCAGGCATCAGCTATCAAAAAGGGAAGTATGCCATTTCGGTCGTAATCAATAATGTGTTGGACAACCGCAAATTGCTGACTGCTGGATCGATCTCCAAAGCAAGTGCGGCCGTTCAGAAGCTCGGTGGTGTGGATTATTATTCCTATATCGTCGAAGCCAGACGTAACTTCCGCATGGGAGTGACCTATAAATTTTAACGGACCGATCCAGATAAATTATAGAATCGATGTATAGTACACTGTTAATCGTTATACTCATGGGAGCCTATCTTTTTTACAACAAGAGCAAAAAGGTGAAGTTTGGCCCTAGACCACAATGGCTCGAAAAATTGTGCGCACAAACGAAGTTTGTGCGCACATTGAGCATGCTACTGTTGATCTTTCCATTTATAGCTGTTCTTTATCTGCAAGGCTTTGGAGCAGGTTTTTTTGCTTTTTTTGCCTATTTCATGTGCATGATGTGTCTTGTGGTCCTATTAAATCCTTATCGCTATTTCAAATTATACCCAATTATGGGATTGTATGTATTTAGCCTTTGTGTTGAATTATTGATTTCTTAACCGATTAAATATGCCTGCTAATAAAAAATACCTCAGTACGCCATTTCAGCGATTCCTGAAAATTACAGCCGGATTTATCGGTGGTTATGTCGTCATGATCTCTTTCCACGTGTTGGTCACTCATATTTTTGAGAAAAAGGATGTTGTTGCCACGGCTTGCTTCACGGGCTATCTCCTATGGGCAGTACTGCTCTTATTGGCCTTTCTTGCTAAGAGTGGATGGAAAATATGGGGGATATATTTAGTGTTGGCTGTCCTTTTCTCCCTGCCCTATTTCTTCAAACTGTAAGTCATCATGAATAACCGAAATTATAATATTTACTTCAATACACATACCATTAGCGGCATTATCATCTGCGCCATCCTCTATGTGATATTTTTTGCGGGATCATTTGCATTTTTTAGAAACGAAATCGCTGCCTGGCAGAATAACACGTCGTATAAGACCTATCGCGAAGATCATAAAAACGTTGATCATTTGCTCGACTCACTCAGAGGACAAACAAATTTGCATGGACGCGATATTACCTTTTATATGCACCGGGAAGGGACTTCAGCCTACTTGGGCTTGAGTGCATCCAACGATAGTATACTCAATAAAGAAAACCTGGCGAAGATCACGCCTGAACAAAAAGCTGCAAAAAAGAATAGCCGCAGAAGGGGTGGAGATGATGATTCAAAGAACTTTACCTATAATTTTGCCAATAAAAAGGCTGGAGACTATGTGCAGAATTACGATATGGGCGAGTTTTTATTTCGTTTGCATTTCTTGGCCCAGCTCAATCAGGTGCCGATTCGGGTAGGCATAGCGCCATTTGGTTATCTTATTGCAGGTATTACCGCTTTTATTTTTCTGTTTGCCCTTATTACCGGGTTATTGCTGCATTGGGATAAGATCGTCTCAAATTTCTTTGTGTTCAGACCCTTCAGTAAATGGAAAACGGTATGGACCGATATGCACACCGCATTGGGCGTCATTGGTTTTCCGTTTCAATTTATCTTCGCGGTAACAGGTACGTTCTTGATCATCAATTCAGTACTCGCTTTGCCGCTGAGCAAGTTGTTGTATGATGGTGATCAGCAAAAAATGTATCAGGAGATGGGGGTTAGTGCCGAAACCAATTTTCCTTATACCTACAAACCTTTAAATGCAGACATTAATATCGCTCCATTTTTAGATCTGGCAAAACACAAATGGCCGGAAGCCGATTTTCAGCGTATTACGATCAAAAACTACGCAGACTCCAATATGCATGTTATCATGGAGCTGGAACCGCATTTTAACAAAAGCTTTGCTGGATCGGGGCTGTTGTCTGTGCGAGCGGCCGACAATAAAGTTGTTGCCGAGAAATCACCAGTTAGCGATGCTAGCTATGCAGATGGGGTGCGCAGCATTATATACCGGTTGCATTATGGCGATTATGGAGGCTATCCGCTCAAGATGGTGTACTTTATTTTGGGAGTTATGGGCTGTCTTGTTATTATCTCGGGTATATTGATCTGGTTGGTAGCGCGTGACAAAAACAACGTAATTCCACGAAAACGAAAATTCAATTTCTGGGCGGCCAATATTTTCACGGCAATATGTTTGACGATGTTACCTGTCACTGCATTGACTTTCATTGCTATTAAATTGAGCCCTGAGGTCAATCAGGATTTTATATACCGCGTTTATTTCTATAGCTGGCTCCTATTTTCACTGTATTACATTATCCGGAGAAGCATACGCAGAACCAATCGCGAAACATTGCTGGTTGGAAGCATATTGGCATTTTTTATTCCACTTGCCAATGGTTTTATGACTGGTAACTGGATCTGGGATACCTTCCGCAATGGACAGCGGGATATTTTCGTCGTCGACTTTTTATGGCTGATGATCGGTATAATTGGTGTAATCGCCTATAACAAGACTAAAAAATTCTTTGAGACGATTCGTTAACAAAGATTCTTTTCTCTCTGCGAAGTGTATACACTTTGTTTTTTAATTCCAAGGGTGCTCACAAGGTGCCCTTGGAACGTTTATAGGGTACGGCTTAAATACCTTTAAGGTCAGATCCTGGTAGACAACGCCTCATGGCGCAGAGCAATTCTTATCCAAGGATACCATACTGATGATCGCGGAAATTTCCTCTTACAATACAGCCTTAAAAAATCGGCCGAGGCGCATCAGATCCTGTGCTGTCTTTTCGTTCCAGTCCACAGCATAGTTTAGCCGAATACAGTTCTTAAACTGATCGTGCTGTGTAAACATCCTTCCCGGAGCAAAACTCAACTTTTGCCTGAGCGCATAATCGTATAGCACCGTTGAGTCTATCTTTTTGTCCAGCTCTAACCAAAGTACAAAGCCACCTTCGGGCTGCGACATTTTGGTATTTTCCGGAAAATGGGCCTCAATGCTGTTTCTAAAATTGACATAATTGCTGTACAGTTTTTTTCTGAAGCTATTGAGGTGATGGTCGTACCGGCCGATCTGCAAGAATTTGGAAACAGCTTCCTGGTAAATTGCAGGCTGCGAAATCGTTTGTATGAGCTTTTGTTTTAGGATCTTATCTTTGTATTGCCCGGGCTCAACCCAACCGAGCCGAAAACTTGGGGCTAATACTTTGGTAAATGATCCACACCACATCACCAGTCCCTCTTCGTCAAAATATTTGCATGGCTTGGGGCGTGACGAACCGAAATAGATGTTTCCATATAGGTCGTCTTCAATCAATGGAATATGGTGGTGTGCGAGCAGTTTGACAAGCTCTTTCTTGTGCTCCTCAGGCATGAGTGCGCCCAATGGATTGCTAAAGTTGGTGACAAAACAACAGACATCAATTTTATGAATAACTTTTTTCAGGGCATCCAATTCAATTCCCGTAATAGGGTGGGTCGGAATCTCGATGGTTTTGAGGCCCAGTAGTTGAAAAGCCTGAATAAAGCCAAAGTAAAGGGGGCTTTCTACCGCTATGGTGTCGCCGGGTTTAGTGACGGCACGAAGGCAGCTGTAGATGGCATTCATGGCGCCCGACGTGATAATAAGATCCTCGTCACTTATTTTTCCCTCAAGTACCAATGACCATTTGGCAATTTCTTTCCGTAAGCTCGGACTTCCCTGTACCTGTCCATATTGATCACCGTAATCATGCAGCTCATGAACCGACTCTATAATGCATCGATTAAGTTTCTGAATCGGAAGTAATGATGCACTGGGTAAACCCAGTGAAAAGCGTGTAATTTCCTTGTCTTCCAGGGAGTGGAAAACTTTATCGATCAATGCCGCGGGATCTTGTTTCTTTTCGTCGATTTTGAAGGTAGAAATGGACGGGATAGCCATCCGACGAAGCCCGGATCGGCTAACGAAATAGCCTGATTTGGGGCGTGATTCAATGAGCGATCGACTCTCTAGTTCCATATAGGCACTTTTTGCCGTATTTAAACTTACATTGTATAATTTCTGAGCGCTGCGGACAGAAGGTAAACGATCGCCATAGACCAAGGAACCATTTTTGATCTGGTTTTCAACAATATTGGCTATTTTTTTATATAACAGTTGCTGTTCCATCCTTATGCTAATTTACTGTTTCTGTTTTGATTTAACCAGTTATTATATCGGCGGATTCCTTTTCTGAGCGATTCTTCCGAACCAAATAGGTTCATCAACTGTTGCTCAAAGAAGGATTGCGCTTTGTTCATAAATACGTTGGAAAGCGTATCCGAAATAGGACCGTCGTAGGTCATTTCGACCGACAGTAAATTCTTTCTGCAGAGTATTACAGACGAAAAGGCTTTTAATTGATTGCCTTGGTCGAGCACCAGGAAAGGCATGCTTATGCGTGCTGTATCTACCTGCTTTTTGTTTTGTATTTCTTTGATAAGCGCTAAATCAGAAAGATCCACTTGTCTGATCAGATACGGTTGATGTGCAGTTGTCGCCATAAGAATAAATCTTTTTGCTAATTTAAGAAGGGTACAGGATGCTGTTTAGGTACAGAGTGCCGTTAAAATAGGGGTACAGAAAAAAATTAGGTTGCCCGGTGATTTTTGTAATTTCCATTTGAGATCTTTACACTACGAAAAGGATATCTCCGGATCTATAGATTATGAAGTAGTATGCACAGCTTATTTCCTTTATTTATCGCAATGATTGCGATCATCGTATTGATCGAAATGTGGGCGACCAAACTACGGGTAGCCTATCCCATTCTCTTGGTTCTGGCGGGGCTATTCATTAGTTTTATTCCCACTTTGCCCGTAGTGACGATTGATCCGGACGTCATCTTTCTCATTTTTCTACCGCCCTTGCTTTGCGAGGCTTCTTGGTCAATTTCGTTTAAGGAGATGAAGAAATGGTGGCGTATTATCGGGAGTTTTGCCTTCTTGGTTGTATTCTTTACGGCACTTTCTGTCGCGGTTGTTGCCAATTATTATATACCGGGGTTTACACTAGCGTTGGGCTTTCTGCTGGGAGGCATTGTGTCACCGCCAGATGCTGTCAGCACAGGAGCGATTATGAAATTTGTGAAAGTTCCCAAAGCTACTTCTGCGATCCTGGAAGGCGAAAGCCTATTAAATGATGCTTCTTCCTTGATCATTGTACGTTTTGCTCTTATTGCTGTTGGGACAGGTCAATTTGTATGGGGACAAGCTGCGGTATCCTTTATCTGGATGCTGGTCGGTGGTGTGGGTATTGGCCTGTTATTGGGTTGGTTTTTTATACAGGCACACAAGCGTCTACCGACAGATGCGCCCTCGGATATTGCACTTACCTTGATTGAACCTTACTTTATGTATTGGATCGCAGAGCAATTTCATAGCTCAGGGGTGTTGGCTGTCGTTGCCGGTGGCCTTTTGATGTCCGGTCAGCGGCTGACATTTCTCAATAGTACGAGCCGGGTGCGGGGGCTGAGTGTCTGGGAGAGTTTTGTATTTATCCTGAACGGTATCATATTTTTTATTATTGGATTAGATCTTCCGGAGATTGTTGCGGGTTTGCGGTCCAATGGAACGTCGCTGTTAGAAGCCATCGGGTACGGTCTTTTGGTAACGGGAGTATTGATCCTTGCTCGTATTATCAGCTCGTATGCAGCCATGATTGCTACCCTTATTTTTCGCCCGGGTGTGGCGCCAAGATCGAGATCTACCAAACAGCGTTTTCTAATGCCTCTTTTGTTGGGCTGGACCGGCATGCGTGGTGTGGTGTCATTGGCAGCAGCATTATCCATTCCTGTCGTTATGAATGTTGTGGCTATTCCGCAGCGAAACCTGATCTTATTTATCACCTTTGTCGTGATCTTATCCACGCTCTTGATACAAGGGCTTACCTTGCCCTACTTAATCAGAACGACTAGGCTGTTCGAAACATTTGAAGAAGAGCCCGAAGAGCAGGTCCGTAGTCGCATGAAGCAAGGATTGAAACATCATGTTTACCAATTTCTGAAAGATAGACATGAGAAAGAACTGCACAACCGTGATGTTATGGACCGCATTTTGAAACATTGGGAAGAAAAGGTGAATGCGGCCGATGATTCGTGGATGAATGAAAAAACGAAAGTGATATTTATGGAGCTTTTGGATGTACAAAGGGAGTATCTTCAGAAGCAAAACTGCGAGTCGACTATTGACGAGGGGATTTTTCGTTCGCAGTTATATCAACTGGACTTGGAAGAAGAGCGGTTGCGGCGGATTTAGTCATAGAATTTTATAAATGCCTCAGGGCAATAATGTATTTTTAACTAAAGGTTCCAATGAGGAGCCATGCTGAAATATGAAGGTAATTATAACAGGAGCCACCGGAATGGTTGGCGAAGGCGTTTTGCTGGAATGTCTACAAAATGAAAAGGTAACAGCCGTGCTGAGCATTTCCCGCCGGACTGCTGCCATTCAGCATCCAAAATTAAAGGAACTTTTGGTCGAAGACTTTACTAAACTTTCGCTATTTAGAGATGCGATTGCGGGCTATGATGCCTGCTTTTACTGTGCTGGCGTGAGTTCTGTGGGAATGAAAGAAGACAAGTACCGTTATATTACTTATGATACAACACTAGCTTTTGCAAAGTCCCTGCTGGAAATCAATTCGGAGATCAGTTTTATTTATGTTTCCGGAGGAAGCACCGATAGTACGGAGCAAGGCAAAGTGATGTGGGCTAGGGTTAAGGGTAAAACAGAGAATGATCTTGCCAAATTACCGTTCAAAAAGGAGTATAACTTTAGACCAGGAGCAATGACGACTGTTGCAGGGCAAAAGCATGCCAATCCCTTTGCTTTTGTGGCCAAAATAATCAAATTTTTTGCCCCTTCAGCAGTACTTTCCCTACATGAAGTCGGACGTGCCATGATACATGCCGTGGAAAGAGATAACGTTAAGAATATATTGGAGATTAAAGATATTCGGGCCCTTGCTTGACCGCTTTGTTAAATATTTATGTAGTAATCTGAATAATCCTGATTATTTGCAAATTATTTGACATAATTATAATTGGTTTATTCCTTCATAATCGGCCTTCTATTCAACTTGTTCGACCAGCTGTTGGCTAGAAATTTTCTCGAAATAGCTTTCCATCTCTTGGTTACACCTTTCTATAAACGTTTTTGTGCGTTTTTGCAATTCTATAATTGTTAGTGGATTTCCTTTATAATTTGCATTATATCTAAATTCCTGCTGTGCTTCCGTAATGTTTTTGAAGGCGTTAAGCTGATCTTGATGATCCAAGCAAAAAATGAAGTAGGCATCAGGAACTATCAATTTGCAGAGTTGCATGAGGAAAGTAAGGTTGACCCGTTGCGGTTTGTATTGAAGTACGGTATTGATTACGCCAAGACAAACTTGTTCCAGCGCTTGAGATAGCATAAAATATACTGCCTCTATACTTATTGCCGAGCAGTATTCCTCATAAGGCAAGTATAATGTGCGCGCATTATTATAGCGCGTCTTCCATTGTTGACGTACATAATCTAGATTTAGCTGTGGGGCAACGATGCTTTCCAGATCGATATTGGCCATGGATGTATTTTGCAACCAGATGTCACCTGCTTTCAGGAGTGAAAGAAAAAAGGGATGACCCTTTGAAAACTGTTTGCTGAAAACGGCTGAGTTTTCCAGGGCCAGCGTGAGCGACACATTGTTGGGAAGCATATCCGCAATGAATTGTGTTAAATTATTGAGTTCGCCATTTAAAGTCTCATAAGCAACAAAAATATAGTAGGAATGGGTGATGTGGTCCTTTTTGGCTCTTTGGAGCGCATTATGGTGTCTGTGATAATCAGAGTCATAACCAAAACAAGCAACCAAAGCAGGTGTACAATAACATTCAATTGCATTAAGAATAAGATCCCGAAAATTGGAGTTACAATAATTTTTTTTGTATATATCATTGTTATTTTTGTAATTTTCAACTTCGTTATTACTATTTTGAAGAATGGTTAGTTTTACCCTTATTTCTTCGTAGAGAAGATTGGAATAATCGTATATCCAGTTTAATGTATTGATCGCAATCTGATAGGCTGTTTCTAATACATCTTCATCGATAAAATAATCAAAGTGATATCGATAGTCGATGTAAGCCTTGTTAATTTTCTCCAAAGCTTGTTTTTTTTCGTTATTATCGGCTAGTGTACCGAGGCGATCGTCGAAAGCTCTGAGATAGTTTATATGGTTTTTTAAGGAATGGGACTTCTTATCCTCAACAACGAGGATATTTTCGGATGTTCGAAATGCAAGCTCCAAAGCTTGATGTAGCATGAATGCTGCGTGTGCATAATTTTTATGCTCAAAATAGAAATTGTAGCCATCAATAAAAGATCGAATCTTGCTCTTTTCCTTTTCGATATATGTCCGTGTTTTTTCGATGACTTCGTCACTTTTATTATTGGGTAAGACAAGGGGAATCTCTTGCACAGGATTCTGATAAATGCGGTTTTCAGGTTGGCAAATAAGATAGGCCCGGCCTAAACCTTGATCCACTTTTTGTTGTATTTCGTGCGTGAAGTTCACATTGATATACACATTGGGATAGGAGCCAACAGTTTTGTTTATCAGACTGTTGGCGTCGGAAAATCGAATTCCGGCATTTGAGGTAAGATTGACCTGTAGCATCTGATACTTTTTACCATCGTGGTCAAAAGTCCATTGGTAGATTTCATCGACAGCAACAGCACGAAGGATTGCCTCGATAATAGGGTTAATATCGGTATTCATAATATGGGTTGAATAAATGGCTGTATTTAGTTTTACAAATTTCCTAAGCGATCGCCTTGGTAAATTTTATTTCATCTTTATTGGTAAGGAGATAGCAGAGCTCAATCAATTTTTGAAAGTTGAGGAGGAATTCAGGGATATCCAGATCCCCATAGTATACTGTGCCTTTGTTCAATACGAATCCTCTGTGCATGAGATCTGTAAGGTTGTCGCGCCAATCGAAAATTGGATAGGTAAATAGCATTTTAATGAGATAGTACTCTGGATAACTCGCTTCCAGTAGTGATAGAGCTGTGAAATTTCCAATTGTATTTTTGTCCCGGAATATATAATATAAGGAGACCTCTCGGCGTGGAGTTAATGCTATTTCTGCATCTCTATCAACAAACCAAAAGACTTCCTCGTATAAAATATCTAAGAGTGTTATTGACTGGGTAAATAGCCAAAATCTACTTTCAGGAATATATACTTTGAACGCATTATCCCAGCTTTTAAAGTCCCTCTCTGCTGATATATATAGGCTGTTAATGAATGCTTGCCAGTCCTGTAGATCTTCTCCTCCCAAAATGTTTTTGATTTTTTGGAGGGTCTCGGTCTTTTGTGGACTTTTCTTTATTTCACCTGTCAATGTGTTGATTTTTTCAGATGTTGGAGTTTCTTCCGCTAAATTTTCAGAAATTTCGCTCTTTACATTTTTTTCCTGATAAGATTCAGGGGTATTCGGCAGAATTGCATCTTCATAGATCTTTCCGAGAGCAGCAGCTAGGCGCAGTAGGAATTCTTTTATAGCAAGAATTTCATGACCGTTGTCGCCTAAAAAGCCATTATCTCTGTCTCCTAAACTTATCCATAAATCATCAAGAATGTTGTACCATTGTTGTAAAGACTCATAAGAAAAAAAACGGCTAATGCTGTCTGCTGCAGTATCAATATTGCTTGCCGATGAGTCTGTTGCTAATAGCTGATTCCAGTAGTCTGAAACGCCTTTGTTGAACTTCAGCGGTTGTTCTATTGTTTTTAGTTTACATTTCCTAAAAATAACATAGGCCAATTCCACCTGTTCAATTAATTTTCTAGTGAGATATCCGGTAGAGGAACGTGGTGGGTTCATCTTTGCGTTTGAAGCCGCGTTAATTAGCGTATTTAGGTCCGTTAACCAGTCACGTATGGATGTTTCGCTTTCAAAGAACCCAATGAGATATTTCATCGGATCGTCGATGTTTTCTTGGGTTAAATAGCGAAAATGTTTCGCTTTTAGTTTCTTTTGCGTATTTTTCATCAGATTATATGTTTTAAAGTTGATGAAACTGCTGCTTGGGCTCATAATGATCTGTGCACTGATCTATAGCCCTGTTGGTTTCATTTGTTAGTTTTTGGTGAATGATGTGTTTATAATTATCAATAGTTAAGCTAATTTAAACACTAATTTTCAATTAATCAAATTTTATATTGATAATTATTGATTATGAGTTCTTTTTTAACGAGAATTAAAGTTATTGCAGATCGAGAAGGACTGAGCGTGACAGCCTTTGAAACTGCCGTTGGAGCTAGTAGAGGCGTATTTACACGTGCCTTAACCAACAATACAGATGTACAGGCGAAATGGTTAGTTAGTATTGTTGAAAAATATCCTGCATATTCTTCCGAATGGTTGTTAAAAGGCGAAGGAGAGATGCTAAAGCCCGTTCTTGCTCAGGAAGAAGAAAAGGAGGGTTATGTGACAAATGAAATTGAGGGCGTTACTAATGCCGTTGTCAACTCCTTAAGACAGGTTATATCGTCACAAAATATCACAATTAAATCTCAGGAGAAGACAATTATTTCGTTGGAGCGATTATTGTCAATTCAAGAGCAAGAAATAAAATCGTTAAGAAATAAATAAACAGCCAACATTTAAAAAAGCTATAAGTGAATGTAAAGGAACGTGTGCTGCTGATCGCTGAAACCAAAGGCATCAGTAAGACCGAATTTTTTAAAGATGTGCAACTTTCCTATGCAAACTTTAAGGGAGGGCAGAAAAATACTGCACTCAGTTCAGATGCTATGGTGGCTATATTGTCCAAACATCCTGACATTAGCCCAGCCTGGTTGCTCATGGGTGAAGGGACTATGATGCGAAAGGATGAGAAGGGGGCACTCAGTGCTCTACCTGCCGAAACAGCTCATTTCACTGCCGAAGGTCTTGGTATTTATAAACAGCTGGTTAATGCCTTAGAGCAAACGGTCAAGGCACAGGAAAAAACAATCCTCTCATTGGAAGGTCAGGTAAGTTTATTACAGCGCAAATAGCCACATTGCGTAGTTTAGAAACCAAACAATCTCCTGCCCAAAAAAATACCTGATTCCGGTGATTTCATTGGCCTCCTTTTTGTTTTAATTTCGTTATTGCAACGGTGCGTGTTTGACCGGTAGCCAGGAAAAGTTTCTGTTGCATTTATTGATGTCTCGTTCCCTGCTGTTGATCGCAATGGAGCGACCACTGGTCATGTATTCAAAGAATTAATTTTATGCCAAAAAAAGGATTACTCATACTCTGCTTTTTTGTTAGTTGGTTTGTGCATCACGCAGTAGCACAGCCAGCGGGTCAACGGCCACTTTATACCTCAACATGGGGGCACCTTTTCCGTGAAGCAGGAAATAATAAAGACCTCTTGGGAGTTTTTCCAACAGAGGCACCTGTGTATCTGTTGGATTCCACCAATACGCAGTACAAAGTGCAGGTGAATAATGGGGATATCGGTTTTATAGACCGTCAGCCTCTGAAAAGTGCCATGGATGGAAAAAGGTCTGCCAGAGAGCCACAACAATATTTCTATCGCGGAACCGAAGGCGCTCAATGCCCACATTTCTATGTACAGGTCTCGCAATTGCGCGTGCGTAAGGCACCCAATACCACAAGTACCGCTGTGCGTAGGGCGGGGCTCAATGAAATGGTATGTATCGATTATGTGCCGCTCTACACAGATGGATGGGTCTACATCGGAGACCACTTCCATGAAAATCCGGAGTACATTCAGATGAAATTTTTGGGTGCTGAGTTAAGCTATGACAAGGTCCTTAAAGAATATTTGGCTGTCAAAGGGAAGGACCAGGAGGAAGAACTGATACAGGCAGGCCGTCTACGTGAAATCGGCTGGACGAAGTATTCCAAGTTAAAACAGGCGCTTACCTATTGGAAGGAATCTTACGACAAAGCGGGAAAAGTGGACCCCAAGGTTGATATCGATTTTGAACTGTTAATGGCCGATAAATTTCAACATGAGTTCCAGTCCGAAGTGTACACAAAGAAACTGAAGGCCTTAAACTTCCATTTCGAATGGAAAGGAGTGTCTTTATTTGATGGTAAAATCACAGATGGACAAATGAAGCAACTGGCGCTGCAGGGGGTTACCGAAATCCCCGATATGCCCGAATGTGGCTGGGAGCCGCAGTATTATTATAAAACACCGAATATGATCGTTGCCTTTGAAGAAAATTATAAAGGCAAAGTGGTCGGAACCTTGTATAAGCTATTTTTTAGTGCGGGTGAAGCTATTGTGTTGGGGGACCAGCGGATGGATGCCAATTATGCGGAAAGAGACTTTGTAAACCACTTTGGTGAACTGCTTTCGGCAGACTGGATTTCAACGCCACATACTTTCTATATTCAAAATGGCGATGCAGGATTATTTATTTTCAGATTTGTTGATGGGAAACTCGCCAGCTATGAGTGTATGTATTATTGTTGATATTCGGAAATAGCGTCGGGGTCACGTAAAGACCTCCAAGTGTCTGAAAATGTCCCTCGTTTGTGTCTTTAGTAGGGGTTTTATTAACCATGAGGAACAGGGATGCTCAAAAAAGTAAGGCCCTTTGAAAGGAGATTAAAATTCCGCTTTCAAAGGGCCTTTGTATGTTATTGAAAACTTAAATTACACTATTTGCATTTCAAAGAGTTGGGCAATATGGCCTTTAAGTTTCCCTTTCACGTCTTCCATATCAACTTCTTTGCCAAGCTCCCGTTTTAAAGACGTTACATCCTTATCGTCGATGCCGCAAGGAATGATGTTGCCGAAATAATCAAGATCTGTATTGACATTGAATGCGAAGCCATGCATGGTCACCCAGCGTGAAGCACGCACGCCCATTGCACAGATCTTGCGTGCAGTTGGTTTATCCGGTTCTATCCATACTCCCGTAAACCCGGGATATCTCCCTGCTTCGATACCATAATCCGCACAGGTCAATATGATAGCTTCTTCCAGTGTACGCAGATACAGATGGATATCCGTAAAGAAGTTGTCGAGATCCAGTATCGGATAACCGACAATCTGTCCAGGACCATGATAGGTAATGTCGCCACCACGGTTGATCTTGTAGAATTTGGCCTCTTTCTCTTCCAGTCCTTTCTCATCTAGGAGCAGGTATTCCTCGTGCCCGCTTTTCCCTAAGGTGTAAACATGGGGATGTGCTGTAAAGATCAAGTAATTTGGGGTATTTGCTGCTGTTGCATTGACTCTATTGTCATGTTTGATGTCCAATACGCCCTTAAAGATGGATTCTTGTCTGTCCCAGGCTTCCTGATAATCGACAAGGCCCCAATCTTGAAACTGCACCTCTTTGTTCATTTCGTATTTTATTAAGCTGTGAACAGGTATAAGGCCCGTTCACAGCATTGTTTGTCAAAATTAATACAATAAGTTATTGTAAGGGTAGCGTTCATTGTGCATTTTCACAATAATATCGTAAAGTTTTTGTTTGAACTCTTCGATATTCGTTTTATTCGTTGCTGATAGAAAGATTGCTGGATCAGAATTTTTTGCCATCCAGGAATTACGAAAATCATCCAACGTGACCTCGATTTCCTCACCATCGTGTCCTTCTTCGACGGCCGGTTTATAAAGGTCAATTTTGTTGAACACTGTAATCACCGGTTTGTCAAGTGCTTTAAGATCCTTCAATGTTTCGTTTACCGCCTGGATATGATCTTCAAAATTCGGATGCGAGATGTCGACCACATGGATCAGGACATCGGCTTCCCGAACTTCATCCAATGTGGATTTGAAACATTCCACCAAATGGTGCGGTAGTTTGCGGATAAAACCAACGGTATCTGAAAGCAAAAAAGGAAGGTTGTCGATCACAACTTTACGTACCGTCGTATCCAATGTTGCGAAAAGTTTATTCTCGATCAGTACATCAGACTTGGAGATCATATTCATGATCGTTGATTTTCCGACATTGGTGTAACCTACCAAAGCTACACGGATCATCTCGCCACGGTTTTTTCGTTGTGTCTCGTTTTGCTTGTCGATTGCTTTTAGGCGTTCTTTGAACAGGGAAATCTTGTCCAGGATGATCCGTCTATCGGTCTCGATCTGTGACTCACCCGGACCACGCATACCAATACCCCCGCGCTGACGTTCCAAGTGGGTCCACATACGGGTCAGACGCGGTAATAGATATTGCAGCTGTGCCAATTCGACCTGTGTCTTTGCCTGTGCAGTTTTGGCATGTCGGGCAAAGATGTCCAGGATAAGGTTGGAGCGGTCCAATATCTTGCGTTTCAATTCTTTCTCAATATTACGCAGCTGCGAAGGTGAAAGCTCATCGTCGAAAACAACGATGTCAATTTCCTCCGCTTCAACGTATGCTTTTATTTCTTCCAGCTTTCCACTGCCGACAAATGTAGCGCGATCTGGGAAGCCCAGTTTCTGTGTAAACATGCCTTTGGTCTCGCCACCGGCAGTCTGTACCAAAAATTCAAGTTCCTCCAAATATTCCTTTGCTTTTGTCTCCGTCACACTTGGCGTGATCACACTCACCAAGACGGCTGTTTCGGGTTTTATTGCTGTATCGTGTATTTTAATTCTGGCCATTTTGTACTATTAAGTCTTTCAAGTGAAGTAGGGAGGTCATTAAGCTTTGCAATGTATGCTATTGCCTACCTCTTGTTATACGTTCACTTTTTAAATTATTTTCAATGAGCTTGTAAGCCCGGTTTTTGTTTGAAAAGGTAAATTTAAGAATTTATGCGTTTGTACACCACACAAGACTGATGCCGATTATGACATAATTCTCCATTAACCAATAAATTTCCTGTGATTTGCTTACCAGGGCAACTCAAAATATGTAAGCGTTCGGTCGCCATCTTTTGCCTAGTAAAAGAAGGGATATTTTTCTATATCATGTTCATAGTGATGCAAAAGTAAATAAATTTGGTTTTATATACAAAAAAGATAAATTGTCTTCAAGAACTAATAAAAACAATTCGTATCCTATTTATGTTGACGAGTGGCCTTTAGATCCCAATGCGCTCTATTTATTCACTTAAACACGTTATCGATTTATTTGCTGGCCCCGCTTTTTATTTCGAAAATGACATGCGATTAAGAAATCTTGTCCCAGGCAATGCCATCTGATTTTCTGGCGAGGAAGCTTCGCAGCAACTGATTCTTTTCGCTTTGTAGCGTTGGGTCTTCTTTGAAGATAGCAATGACCGTGTTGCGGCATTCTGTAAGCAATGCCTGATCTGTCGCCAGATTCGCCATCTTGAGGTCAAGTACACCCGATTGTTGCGTGCCGGAGATGTCGCCCGGGCCACGTAACTGTAGATCGACTTCTGCAATTTCAAATCCGTCATTGGTACGCACCATGGTATCCAGCCTTAATCGTCCTTCTTTGCTCAGCTTATTGCCCGACATCAGAATACAGAAAGACTGTTCAGCACCACGGCCTACACGGCCACGTAATTGATGCAGCTGGGATAGTCCAAATCGTTCGGAATTTTCAATGACCATCACCGATGCATTGGGAACATTAACGCCCACCTCGATAACGGTAGTGGCAACCATAATCTGTGTTTCGTGTTTGACAAAGCGCTGCATCTCAAAGTCCTTGTCCTTTACAGGCATCTTGCCATGAACAATACTGATCTTGTATTGTGGTAATGGAAATTCACGTTGTAAGTTCTCCAAACCTGCTTCAAGGTAGATCAGGTCCAGTTTTTCGCTTTCCTTGATGAGGGGATATACCACATAGACCTGTCTTCCCTTGGCGATCTCCTCACGCATAAAACCAAACATCCGTAAACGGGAGCTTTCAAAAAAGTGAACAGTCTTAATCGGTTTACGCCCAGCAGGTAATTCGTCAATTACAGAGATGTCCAAGTCGCCATACATGGTCATGGCCAATGTGCGTGGAATTGGTGTCGCTGTCATGACCAACATATGCGGTGGAATGACATTCTTGCGCCAGAGTTTGGCCCGTTGTTCCACGCCAAAGCGGTGTTGTTCGTCAATAACAACGAAGCCCAGGTTCTTGAACTGTACCTTATCCTCGATCAGGGCGTGGGTGCCAATTAAAATATCTAAGCTGCCATCTTCCAGTGCCTGGTGGATCAAACGGCGTTCCTTTGTGCTTGTGGATCCTGTAAGTAGCTTGATATTGACGATGTCATCGCCCACGAGCTGCTTTAGTCCATGATAATGCTGTGTCGCCAGGATTTCTGTAGGAGCCATCATACAGGCCTGAAATCCATTGTCGACAGCAAGCAGCATGCTCATGAGGGCAACAACTGTTTTCCCGGAACCTACATCGCCCTGTACCAGGCGGTTCATCTGCGCACCTGTATTGGTATCTATGCGGATTTCCTTTACAACGCGTTTCTGCGCTCCTGTTAAAGGAAATGGAAGGCGCTCGTTAAAGAACGTGTTGAATTTTTCACCGACTTTATTGAACCGCTGGCCTCTAAATTTCTGTGTGTTGAGCTGCTTGTTGTTGAGCAGCTTCAGCTGAATAAAAAATAGCTCTTCAAATTTGATGCGTTTGATGGCCTGGTTCAGCTCCTTTTGATCGCTTGGAAAATGGATGGAAGCAAAAGCCTGTTGCCTGGAAATGAGACCATGTTTAGCAAGCACATCCTGGGGAAGCGATTCGTCAATACTACGGAATACGGTTTCCAATGCAGTCTGTTGTAAGCGTTGGATTCCCTTGGTATCCAGATTAAACTTTTTGAGTTTTTCTGTCGATGAATAAACCGGCTGTAAACTCATATTGCCGATCTGTTTTACCTGCGGGTTATACAGATCCATTTCGGGATGGGTAATGGATAGCTGGCCATTGAATTCGCTCGGCTTGCCATATATAATATAGGCGGATCCGACTTTCAATGATTTTTGAAGCCAGGGGATGGACTGAAACCAGACCAGTTCCATGGAGCCGGTCTCATCTTTGAATGAGCCAACAAGACGTTTCGTTCTCTTTTCGCCCACGAGCTGTAAAGAAACCAGACGGCCCAGCACCTGTGCAGCCATCATATCGGGATGAAGTTTCCGGATTTTATGAAACTCCGTACGGTCGATATAACGGAAAGGGTATTGTGTCAATAGATCGCCAATGGTAAATACCTGTAGCTCTTTTTTGAGTACATCTGCTTTTTGTGGACCTACACCTTTGAGGTATTCTATCGGGGTAATTAAACGTAATTCAGCCATTCTTCTTGATGGCTAAATTACGAAAAATTTATGCGTTTATGGAGCTGTTTCTTAGGCTCGAGTAACTATTTTGAAGCGGATTCTTCATATTTAATGTCCGCTTTTCCTTCTTTACAGATCACGCCCAATGGTTTGCGATAAGATATACAATTTATTTTGGGCGCCATCATTGGTTGGTATATTTCCATTAGTCGGTTGTTGTCATTGATCATGTTTTGCAAGGTTGTTTTGTCAACGGATTTATGATAGGGGAGGTAACTTGTTCCACATACTGTCCGTATTTCTATCATTTCCCATTCTGTGGCATCACTACATGCTTTAGGGCTCGCAAAGGCAATGATTTTACTGTATTTTTCATCGGATAGGGATTCGAGTTCCTTTTCTGTTTTGTCCTTGTAGGGATTTTCTAAATGTGATTCTGATTTACAAACAACAAATAGCATGCAACATGCCAGGAGGGTGATAAAACCCAGGATTGAGAGATTTTTCATAATATTCTTCTTGGTTTTTTTAATTGAACGGGTAATTCTTTATCTCTGCTACAGGAACTTTCTATTAAGTTTTTGTTAAGAGAAATTTGATTTTGAAATCTTTTGTGGTTGATTTCTGTTGTATTGTAGGTTTAAAACAACATTATTTAGTTGACTTTGTAATATAGTTACAACAATCTGGAAACTTTGATTAACTTTCAAGACATCATAAAAAAGGGGCAATCCAGTTATGGATTGCCCCTTTTTGAGATTTATCTCGGCTAATCTCTCGATTAGAAATTACCCTTATTTACATCCCACCAAAGTCTGGTACCGCCGTTGTCAGGTCCGCCCAACAAGGAGATTGCAGATTGTACTTCAGGTGCATTTGTATTGTATTCATTTTGTGGGAACGGTAAACGACGGATCTGTATTTTAGTATCGATCAGTCCACCGCTATTGTTGACCACAACAGGGAATAGACGCGGATATCCTGTACGGCGGAATTCACTCCAGGCCTCTTGTCCTTCAGGGAAGATCGCCAACCATTTTTGCGTAATGATACGTTCCAATTTTTCTTCGTTGGTAGCGCCCTCATTCCATTTGATGGTCAGTGCGCTAGGTGAAGCTGCGTTATTCTTCGCGTTGAAAGGATCCTCGTAAGCCGCTGCCTTACTTGTATTATCATTGAGATAAGTGCTTAACCCAGCTGATACACCCCATTGTGTAAAGGACGTTTCCACTCCTTTTTCATAAAGTGATTGCGCTGTTCCCCCAGCATTGTTCCAACCTCTCAATGCTGCTTCGGCACGGAGGAAGTAAACCTCAGCAGCAGTCATTAATATCGGTGCTGTAGTCGCTACGAAAGTTGGCGTTGTACCTTCAGTATTCAATGCGGATAGCTTTTGGTATTTATCCTTTTCGATGCCGTCTGCTCCTGCACGGATTCCGATATATTTTCCCGCGAAAGCTGTTGTTGTTGCGTCTTTAATAACGGGAGACATATACTTAGAGATACGAGGGTCGTTCAATCCGGTCATATAAGACGAAAGTGTCGCATTGATACGCGTGTCAGCCCAGTTTTTGGAAATAAACCAAAGTGGGTTGCTGTAGGTTCCGTCTGCTGGTACAGTGATCTTGAAGTTTTCGCTATTACTTTCCAATACACCGCCATTTGCTGGATCCAATGCTTTTTCAGCTTGTGTTTTTGCTAAAGTTGCATCGATTTTAACCAAACGCATCGCTAAACGAAGACGTAACGAATTGGCGATTTTTAGCCAATTTTTAAATCTGACCTGATTATCGGTATTCGGAAATACCAAATCGATCTGGTCTATTTTAGCAGCCATTGGGCTATCCGCTTTGTATGATTTTAATGCTGTTACAGCCTCATCGAGCTCTTTGAAGAAAGCAGCATATACATCGGATTGTTTGTCGTATGGAACAGTATTGGAGGTGCCTACTTTACTATAGGGGATAGGACCATAGATATCTGTCACTCGGCTGGCAGCTTCTACTTTGATCACCAAAGCCGAACCCCATAATGCAGGGTAAGTCTCTGCAAGTCCATTGCTTTTTAGCTTTTCAATAGATTTAATAACATTCAAATAGAGTACTTTAAATGGTTCTCCATTCCATCCATTTACCATGGCGTAATTCAGGTTGTTCTGCCCGCTATTAAACGGAGTAGGAGACATGAAGAAACCTGAAAATACATCCGCATTTAGATTCTGTTGTACCTGATAGGAATTGGGATCGCCCGCGCCCGAGAAATTGTAAATAGACATCTGTGCATTTCGCAAGAAAATGACAAGATCTTGGCCATCACCTTTTAAATCCTCATCCGTAACGCCAATGTTATTTTTGTTATAGTCCTCAAAATTCTTGGTACAACTACTTAAGGTGCCGCCAAGCATTAAAAAAGCGAGTGAGAACTTGGATATGTTTTTTATGTTAAATTTCATCTTTTAATCGTTTGTATTTTAAGACTATATAAAATATCCTCGTCATTTTTACCGATATATGTGTTTTTTAACGAGGGATATTTCATTGTTGGTCGTTTAGAAAGTCGCATTTAGTGTAAGACCATAATTACGTGTTGCCGGCATCATAAAGATATCCACCCCACTTAAGGAATTACCTGTAGACATCGTTACTTCAGGATCGAATGGAGCCTTTTTCGAAATATAGAATAGGTTTCTTCCTACAGCATTTACGCGAAGTTTTTTGAAGAAACTGTCTTTAATATTGAAGTCATAACCGAAAGTCAATTCACGCAACCGCACAACCGTTCCGTCGTAAATATATTGGCTGCTAACCGGACCCATACCAGCCGTGGAAGTGTACCATTTTTCGGCGTCCACTGTTGTTACGGCTTTACCGCTTGGTGTAACCCCATTGATGCTAACACCGCCATTGGCACGGGCGTCGCCACTCGCTTTCGAGACACCGTAACCGTCAAGCAACGCTTGCGTCACGGACATCACTTCGTAGTCAAATTTACCATCGATCAGGAAGCTTAAGTTGAAATTTTTATAATTGAAACTGTTGTTCCAGCCCATTTGCCAAATTGGGTTTGAATTCCCAAGTTTGGTATAGGTGTTGTTTTTCTGCGGAATACCGTCCTCGGAAATAAGAATCCTTCCTTGGTCGTCACGTATAAAATCTTGACCATAGATGTCTCCGAAAGAACCACCTACTTGCAATTTAGATGCAAAATTATTACGTCCCTCACCTGTTAGGGTAAATTCAGAAATACCGTCAGCAAGTTTTACAATTTTGTTTTTATTATACGTAAAGTTGAGGCTGGTTGTCCATTTAAAATTGTCATTTCTGATCGCATCCAATGATACCAATGCTTCTACCCCTTGATTTTGAATGTCGCCGGCATTAACTGCATACATGTTGTTGAGGGATGCATTTCCAGCTGCAATTTTGAAAAACTGATTGGTAGTGTTTGTTTTGTAATAAGTAACATCCACATTCAAACGGTTATTCCACATGCGCCATTCCGTACCGATCTCCAAGGAAGCCGTTTTTTCTGGTTTTAATTCCTTCAAAAAGGCAATATCATTCACGGTTAGTACCGCATATGGGTCTACCCGGTTGGTAAGCAAGGTAGTGTAAGGAGGAAGATCATTTCCGACTTTTGCGTATGAACCCCGAATTTTGGCCATATTCACAAATTCAGGTAGATTAAGCTTGTCGTTCAAGACGATGCCCAAACCGACCGATGGATAAGCGTATGGGTTTTGTGGTGTATAGGCCAATGTGCTCGACCAATCCCAACGTGAAGTCAGATCCAAATAAATCCAGTTGTCATAGGCTAAGTTAGCCGATGCAAATACCGATTGCAATTGTCTTCGGTTTGCAGACAATGTCGAAGTGACCGGAGTTGTCGTATTTTGGATAAAGAACTGATTGGGAACTTTGAGTCCATCTTTGCCGCTGGTAAAATCTGTACCTTCTGTTTTCCAGTCGGTGATACTCGTTCCAACCAATCCTGTAATTTGTAATTTATCGCCAATATTAAAGTTCATGTTGGCCGTTAAATCACCGTATTGTTGGGTGATCGTGGTATTGGTATAGCTATAAGCTCCATTTTCACGCGCTAAAATGTGCTGTGTGCCGGCATAAGCTTTCCGGTCCCATACTTCGCTGGTACGGTCTACACTACCGCGGGCCTGCACGCTGATCCAAGGTGCAATTTTGTATTTCGCACTACCATTCAAGAGCAAACGATTACGTGTTGAACGTGTTGAATTACGGTTCATAATCCACCAAGGATTTTGTTGGGTGGTTTCGTCGTCCGAAAGTGTAAACCAGTTTTGATCATAAAGATTACGGCCTGTGTTGAACGTTTCGAAATTTTTATAATCCGCAATATTTAAGCTGCGAGGTAATAGGTAGGTTCCAACCAATGGATTATAATAGAAACCTGAAGTAGGTGCATTATCTAATTTTTGCGTAATGTAATTGGCACTTCCTTCAACGGTCAGCTTATTATCAAAGAATGAAGCACTTTCCTTGAGATTGAAGTTGTGACGCATCAGGTCATTTTCTGGAAGAATACCTTTTGCAAGGGTATTGGCATAAGAAAAATACGTTTGGTTTTTCTCGTTACCACCTGACAAAGTCAATGAATTGGTGAAGTTGCTACCCGTACGGAAAAATTCACCTAAGTTATCATAGTCGGCACCATTGGTTTTGTCGCCCCAGCTAAATACACTGGTGTTACTGTTTTTGCCACCTGAACCTTGACCATATTGGCTTTGGAATTTAGGTGTCGATACAGCCTGTTCGATCTGTGCACTTGAGGAGAAGTTGATCGTTGTGCGGCCTTGTTTACCTGATTTCGTTGTTACCAAGATAACGCCGTTGGCCGCTTGGCTACCATATAATGCCGCCGCGGATGCTCCTTTTAATACGGAGATATTTTCGATGTCTTCTGGGTTGATCAATGAAATAGGGTCGCCACCATCACGTTGTCCGCCGAAAACGTTGTCTGGCTGGCTTGCTAATGTCTGATTGTTGATCGGAACACCATCGACAACATAAAGTACTTGATTGTTCCCAGAAGCCGATTTGTTACCACGCAAAATAACTTTTGCTGAACCACCTGGTCCAGAAGAGCTGGAAGCAATGTTAACACCTGCAACTTTACCGTTTAAATTATTCGCCAAGTTGGTGCTTTTAACTTTGTTTAATTCGTCACCACTGACCTGTTGTGTAGAGTATGTTAATGATTTTTGTGCACGGCTAATACCCAAAGCAGTAACGACCACGCTTTCCAGTTGCTGTGTCTGTTCGTCCAGACTTACCGTCACTGTCGTTTCGCCAGGACCAAGAGTTACCGTTTTGTTTTCATAGCCGACCGTACTGATGTTTAATATGCGGTTTCTGTCATCGACATTGATCTGGAATGCACCTTTAACGTCCGTAGAACTTGCGTTGGAAGTGCCCAATACTTTGATCGTGGCACCTGGAATAGGAGCTTTGGTTTTAGCGTCTACAACCGTTCCCTTAATCTGGTTGGTTTGCGCGTGCAATAAAGATGCTGAAAAAAGCATTGTTGGAACAATACCTAACACCCTTAATGTAGAGTATAATTTGTTATTCATATAGTATATGTGTTATATTCAGTTTTTATATACATATTTTCATAACGGTGAAATTTCTAATGAAATGGGCTAATTCCATTTAGCATTTTTGGTTAGAAGAGGGGGATATTGAATAATCGGGGGGCGAAATAAGTGATTATTTATAATAGTATAAGCTATTCAATACCTAGTTATAGGAAGAAAGAGCGGTGTGATTTCCCTTAATAAAAATCTAATTTACTATAGTTGAGCAAAAATCAAAAATTTTATGAAACAAAAATGATACATGTCGGAAGGTTTTTTGGTGTAATTTGCTTGTAGTCACTGAAATGTGCGGTTTGTCATTTTTTTGAACAGCGATAGTGATTTTGTCTTTCACGATAAGAAAGATGTGCCCTATGTGATTTCAGACCATGTACTTGACTAAAAAGCTATTGCCGGATATGCGTTGATCTATCGTTTAGCATGTACCCTTGATATGGAAAAAGCCTCTTTGATGTTTTTGATATTAAATAAGATAATTGCGAGGAGTATAATTCCATATGCAACATACTTAATTGGTGAAACAGGTTCTTGAAAATAAGTTACTGCTAAAGTAAATGCGATCAGTGGGTTAATATAGAGGAGAACACCGGTTGTTGTCGATGAAATACCAATGAGTGCATACATGCTCAGGAAAAGGGGGATGATCGTGAATAAAGACGCGATAAGAAATATTGTGCCCCAAAACAGAGGTTCAGCAGGGATTGCATGATGATTATAGATCAGTTTAGGGATTACAAACAAGGCACATATACTGAGCTGGACGACCAATTGGTGGAGTTTGTCAAACCCGGTGGAAACCCATTGCACAATTAGATAGAAAGCGTAACAGGTGGCAATGGTAGCCGCCCAGAGGACATCGTTTAACGAGCCATTAGCCAGCAGGCAGACGCTGCCGAAAGCAATAAAAAGCGCTATTTTTTGCCAAAGGGTCAATTGTTCCCTGAGTATGATATAGGCTCCAGCTGCGGTGATGAGTGGGCAGGTCAGGTAAGCCAATGCGGCAGACTGGATGCTGATATGGTTGACGGCATAGATATAGGTAAACCAATTTCCAAAGATTAATCCCGAGGCCAGCAGGGTAAGGCAGATCTGACGAAGCTTGCCCGTCCGAGGTAGGAGCCGGAACTTATGGATATCAGCAGTCATGGTTTTTCTGCGGAAAAGCAAAAGATAAATCCAGAGTACCAGGAGCGCAGTGATTATTCTAAAATACAGAATATCTTCGGCAGGATAATCCCTTATCCACCGTACGGGGATAGACATAAATCCCCAGATAAAAGGGGCCAAAAAAGCCGCGAAAAGATATTTTCCGCGGCTTGCTGTTTCGTTGCTGTTTTCCACGGACTAATCTTTCCAGGCAATGACCGAAATCTCGACATTTACATTCTTGGGAAGGGTTTTTACCGCAACACACTCACGTGCTGGTTGCGCTTCTTTAAAATATTCTGCATAGACTTCATTGACTAAGACAAAATTACCCATATCGCTCAGAAAAATGGAGGCCTTGACAACATCCTCAAAAGTATAGCCAGCATTTGTCAGAATAGCTTCTATATTTTTCAGTACCTGATGTGTTTCGTCTTTTACACCTGATGAAATTAACTCCATTGATTCTGGGATCAGAGGAATTTGTCCAGAGACGTATAATGTATTACCGGCTTTGATTGCCTGGTTATAGGGGCCAATTGCTGCAGGAGCGTTGTCGGTATTTAAGATTTCTTTTTTTGACATGGATTACAGTGTTTAGGAGGTAAAAAATATTTTGTAGATCAGGCCCAATAAAAAGACAATAATGGCCGTTGCATTAATGATATGCATCGCTTTTATGCTTCCATTTGTCGGGCGATCTGCGTTACGCTTTCTAAAAAAGTACATGGAACTAAGTTACAACAGTAAATTAGAAAGTTAAAATGAAAAGATCAAAAACTTTGAAAGGTTTTCTGTTGAGCTGTGAAACAAAATCTTGTACAAATGGCTGAGATTTTTTGAATATTAGTAAATTGGTGAACGAAATTGAAATTTTATGAATAAGGTAGCATTAATTGGGGGTAAAATATATTCAGGTGACGCGATTTTTGAGCAAAAGGCATTACTGACCAGCGAAGGTAAGATTGATGGGATCGTCCATGATCATGAAATACCTTCAGATTATGAGAGTTATCCAGTGAATGGAGCCAATATCTGCGCTGGGCTGATCGATCTTCAATTGTATGGTGACGGCTCGGACCTTTATTCGGCAGAGCGAAGTGTAGCCTCTCTGGAGCGTATCACCGAAGGTTTGGTCCGTAAAGGGACAACCTCCTTTATGATGACTTTAGCGACCAATACTATCTCTGTATTTAAGGATGCCATTCGGGTAGCAGAAGGTTTCCAGCACGATGCATTTTTAGGTCTGCACCTGGAAGGTCCTTTCCTGAATCCGAAAAAAAGAGGGGCTCATCCGGCGGATTTAATTGTTAGGCCCACGAAGGAAAAAATTGACGATCTTTTGGCAGGGAATCAGGTTGTCAAGATGATGACGATAGCACCCGAATGTATAGCGGACGATGTGCTACAGCACTTACAGGGCTACAATTTGCTGCTCAGTGCTGGGCATAGTGATGCAACTTTCGAAGAGGGTACCCGTGGTTACGATCTGGGAATCCCCACGAGTACGCACCTGTTTAATGCAATGTCGCCTTTCCACCATCGCGAGGTAGGACTTGTTGGCGCAATTTTTAATCATCCGACAGCGCAGGCGAGTATTATTGTCGATGGGCATCATGTAAGCTTTGAAGCCGTGAAAATTGCAAAACGTCAGATGGGAGACCGCCTGTTTATGATTACAGATGCTGTGGCCGCTTGTGATAAAGATATTTATCATCATGTTTTGAACGACGGTTATTATGCGCTGCCTGACGGTACCATTTCAGGGGCCGCAATCTCGTTGCTTGAGGGGGTAAAAAATGCTGTTCAAAAGGTTGGCATACCACTCGATGAAGCGATCCGAATGGCTACGCTGTATCCGGCAAACCTTTTAAAGAGAGTGGATATTGGAAACCTTAATAAGGGAAGCATGGCGAATGTCATAGTCTTTAACGACGACTTTAAGTTGGAGCAGGTAATCTTCAAAGGTGAGTTAAAGTTCTGATCCTATTTCCGACAAGATCGGTCGTTTGACCCAGATTGACTAATATTATATGTATCTTCGTTAGTTATTTTGAAAAAACACTATTCTATAGATTGATGAAACGTTCCCTATTATTTTTAGCGACGGCTCTTTTTGTTTTGTCTTCTTGTTCATCCAAGAAAAATAAAAAGCAGGAGCCTGTCAATACCACAACTACAAATGTCGAAATTGTAAAAAAAGATCCGCCCTCGATACCCAAGCGAGAACGGGTAAAGAATACAGTTGAAACGAAAGCGCAGCCTGTTGCTGAAAAAAAGAAGGAAATTGTCGTCGATCTTCCCAAGTTACCACGTGAATTTCGGGCGGCCTGGGTTGCTTCTGTTGCCAATATCAATTGGCCTAGCAAGAACAATCTGAGTACAGCTGAACAGCAACAGGAAGCAATTGGTATTTTGGATTTTTTGAAAAACAATAATTTTAATGCGGTGATTTTCCAGGTGCGTCCCTCGGCGGATGCATTTTATAAAAGTGATCTTGAGCCTTGGTCGTACTTTTTGACCGGTACAGAAGGGCAAGCTCCTTCTCCTTACTACGATCCACTCGATTTTTGGGTCGAACAGGCGCATAAAAGAGGAATCGAGCTGCATGTTTGGTTGAACCCTTATCGTGCGCATCATACCGCTGGCGGTGCTGTTACATCAGCTTCCATGGCGCGCAAAATGCCCGAATCGGTTGTCAAATTGAAACAAGGGTATTATTGGTTTGATCCATCCAAACAATCGACACAGGATCATGCCGCACGTGTGGTTATGGATATTGTCAAACGTTACGATATCGATGGCGTACATTTTGATGATTATTTCTACCCTTATGCTGAATATAATGGCGGACAGGATTTTCCAGACTCGGATAGTTACAATGAATACAAACGCAATGGAGGGGATCTATCACGCGGAGACTTCCGTAGAAATAGCGTAAATACCTTTATCGAACGTATTTATAAGGATATTAAGAAAGAGAAGAATTTTGTAAAATTCGGTATTAGTCCATTTGGTATCTGGAAACCGGGTTATCCGTCAGGTATCCAAGGCTCCAGCCAGTATGATATGCTTTATGCGGATGCTAAATTATGGTTGAATAAAGGCTGGATTGATTATTTTGCCCCACAGCTATATTGGCCTATACAGCCAGCTAAACAGAGTTATACGGCGCTGTTAAAATGGTGGGAAAGTGAAAACACCTTGGGACGCCACCTTTGGCCGGGCATCAATACGGTAGGCAGACGTGGTCCGGAGTATGTTCAGGAAATTGTCAATCAAGTTGAGGCAGCAAGGACACTATTGCCGGATAACCGGGAAGGTGTTATCCACTGGAGCCTGGCTGGGTTGACTAAAAATCCAGCTATGACACAAGCTTTGGTTAATGGCCCTTATCAGGTTAAAGCATTGGTGCCTACTAGCCCATGGTTGAGTGCTAATCCCTTATTGAAACCGACTTTGCTGGTCACTCCACAAGGCGGTCATGTCTTTGTGAAATGGCAACATCAGCAAATTGATCAGGTCGCAAAATGGGTATTGTATCTCAATTACGGTGGTGTATGGCAATATGAGATTTTGGAGCCTGGAGTCACAAGTAAGGATATTCCAACGACATTGAACAACAAAAAATTGGAGTATGTTGCCGTTAAAGCTGTTGACCGTTTGAGTAACGAGGGGCCTTATGCTTCTGAAAAGATAAAATAGTTGGCGATTGCCTAGGCACCGCAAGAGAAAGGGATATCTGTATGTTGGATATCCCTTTTTTTAAGAATGTATTTGTCTTTATTGGTTGGAAAGAATTTTTAAGCAGCCTTTATAACTATTGTTGTTTGCTATTTCATGAAGGATTTGTTTTGAATTGTAATCTATCCAAGGTAAATTTATAGGTATGGAAGAAATCTATAAAACGGTAAGCGAATCGGTGATTCGGATGTCACAGCTGATGTTGCCATCCAATGCAAATTTTGGAGGCAAAATACACGGAGGTTATATTTTATCTTTGATGGATCAGATTGCATTTGCTGTAGCATCCAAATTCTCTGCACATTATTGTGTGACTGCTTCAGTAGGTAAGGTGGATTTTTTGAAACCTGTTGAGGTGGGGGAGTTAGTTACATTAATTGCTTCTGTGAATTATGTAGGCAACTCTTCCATGGAAGTCGGTATTCGGGTAGAAGCCATGAATATTCAGACGGGCGAAACCAAGCATTGCAATTCCTCCTATTTTACGATGGTGGCCAAAGATGAAACTGGCAGGCCTACCCGTGTGCCCCGCCTGATTTTGGAGACCGAAAAAGATGTGTTTCGTTTCTACCGCTGTGTGGTGAAGATGGAAGTTGACAAAGAAAGAGATCGTGCTATTCATGATCTGGAGACAGATTCTGCTGAACAGCAGGCTTATATCACGCAGCATTTTGATGTAAAGATCAATCTGGCTCCGTAACGGAGTGAAAGCTGTTTGCTACCATTCGAAAGTTCCCAGATATTTGCTATCTGTGCATTCGTCACTTCCGTCTGTTTTATGGAAGAACACATAGATGTGGTAGCTGCCGATGTGCTGTTGTCGTTGAAGTTTCACTGTCTGCGTTCGTTGGGAAAGTGTATTCATGCTTTCATTGGCAAATGCAACTTCTTCTGGGCAATAGAGAAGCAGTCTACAGCTGCCTGCGTTAAGATTTAGATTGTCATAATCCCAGGAGAGCGTGAATGTTTCTGTCTCTTTATCTACCTCAAATGTACAGGACGTAATCGGGTTAGGGGCTCCTTTACTAACGCGGAAGTTTTCATAATTGATGGCATAGCCAGTTGCAGTTTTTTCTATAGCATTGTTGAGGTTGTAGGACATGGCGTTGCTATAAGCCTTTTTATTAGGGTTATAGTTTTTAAATCCAACCCGTAATAAGACTTTCATTGGGGAGATGAATTTTTGGATGAGGGAAAAACGCGAACGTGACTGGATTTGATCCGCAGAAGGTTTTTTTCTGCTTTTCCTAGGTAAGCCCCTTGCATAGGTTGTATTTCCATCGGTAACGAAAACCACAGATCCTGCTTTACCCGAGAGTGCACCATTTGCACCGTTTTTAATGACTGCCATACTATAAGTTAACTGGGATAAATTATGTATTTAAATTACAAAATAAATAATAATTTGTCAACACCAAATCCAATATTCTGTCGGACTTTTCACATTACTAAGTCGGTACTTATTCGGTATTTCTTCGCTTTCAACCGAAGAAGCACCGAACAAGTACCGAAGAAGCACCGAATAAGAACCGAGGGATCTTAGGAAATAATCTCTATCAAATAATGTAAACACCGGGCGTTTTTTTGCATAAAAGTGCTGTTGTCTGTTTGCTGTTGCCTGCTATTGGTAGTTTTATTGCGATTGTATTAGAATTTGATGTAAAATGTGGTGAAATTGTCTAGCTAAATGCTTTTATAGGGTGTTTTTATGTGCGTTTTGTGCCGTTCTGTTGATGTTTAATGATTTTTTTTGATGTCGAATTATGCGTTTTTGCTTTAAAAGTGCATGAGTTTTAGTTTTTTTAGGAGGTTTGTGCATTTTTTTGTAAGATTTTGCTTGCGGTATGTTGCATCTGTTGAAAAATAGTTATACATTTAACGTGAATTAACTTAAGCTTAAAGTGGAGGATTCACTTTAAGTCAATTATACAAACCAAACATACCTAACATGAAAAGAAAGTTACTATTAATTCTTTCAGGTGTGATGCTTTCATCGAGTCTTTGGGCACAAACGAAAACTATTTCGGGAAAAGTGACCAATGCATCCGATGGAACTTCAATGTCTAACGTTACCGTTGCAATCAAAGGAAAATCTATTTCTACGCAAACTAATTCAGATGGTACGTTCACTATTAGCGCGGAGCCAGGAGATATCCTTGTCTTCCGTGCATTGGGTTCTTCAGAGAGCCAGAAGTTGGTGGGGAATGGAAATGTAATCAATGTGGCGCTTGTGAGACGCGAAGAAACTCTGGATGAAGTTGTGGTCACTGCGATGGGGATCAAAAAGGAGAAAAAAGCGCTGGGTTATTCTGTTCAGGAAATTGGCAGTAACGAATTGATGAAGAATAAGTCTACCAATATGATTAATTCTTTGGCGGGAAAGATTGCTGGGGTAAATGTGACGCAGACAAGTGGAGGTGCAGGTGCGGGGGCAAGTATAATTTTACGCGGCGGGACCTCTTTGCAGCGAGACAACCAGCCGCTTTTCGTTGTAGATGGGGTTATTTATGACAATTCAACTAATGTCAATGGCGATAGTGGCTTTGATGGTGCTCAGTCAACAAATTCCGTTTATAGTAATCGTGTAATGGATATAAATCCTGAGGATATCGAAAATGTTTCTGTATTAAAAGGGCCCGCAGCAGCAGCACTTTATGGGTCTAGAGCAGCAGCGGGGGTAATTTTGATTACGACCAAAAAAGGTAAAGAAGGAACTGCTTCTGTTAGTATCAGTTCGCGGTTCATTTCTAATTGGGCAAATCGTTTGCCTGAGCAACAGAACAGATACAAACGTGGTGAATATCAAATCGATGGTAAGTTGTTGGATGGAGATGCAACCACTACAATGGGGTCCTGGGGAGCACGAGCTGGCCAAGATGAACCCATGTATAATAACATAAAGGATTTTTTTAAATCTTCTAGTACTTGGGATAATTCGGCAAGTATTTCGGGGGGATCAAAAAATGGGAGCTTTTACTTTTCTGCTTCTGATTTCAGGCAAAACGGGATTATTCCAAATTCTAAATTTGATAAGTCTACTTTTCGCTTTAATGGAGAGCAGCGTTATGGAATTTTAAAAGTAGCGGGTAACGTGTCCTATTCCATTGCGGATCAATTGAGTTCTTTGACTTCTGGAGGCTTATATGGTGCCAGTGGTGAAGGTGCTGTCCAGGGGGCTTATATATGGCCGCGTAATTTAGATATGAAACATTGGCTAAATGATGATGGCTCTAAATATCGACTTTTCGATTTTCAGCTTGTTCAAAATGATTTCGATAATCCTTATTGGATCTTAAATAAAATGCCAAGAACAGATAAAACGAAACGTTTTACAGGAAGTTTTAATGCCAATCTAGATATTACCAAATGGTGGAGTATCAATTATACAGTAGGTATTGATCGGTATACCACCAATACAAATAGGTTGACGACTGCAGGTTCGGGTGTTGATATTCTTTATAAAAATGGTATGTTGTCAGAAAACGACCGTACTTATGAGTACGTTAGTTCAAACTTCATGACCAATTTTAAAAAGAAAATAAACGATTTTGATTTTAACTTAATGCTCGGTACGATGCTGGAAAATACCGGAGTTGAGTATAATGGTAGAAAAGCATGGAACTTTATTATTCCGGGCTTCTACGTGCCGACCAATGCTAAAAATACAGATATAGCCATTGCTCAGTCCAAAGTTAAGAAAAGATTGATCGGTGGATTTGGTGAATTTAGAGCTGGGTATAAAGACATTGCTTATGTAACGGTCACAGGAAGAAATGACTGGACTTCCACATTGCCGGTAGAAAATCGCTCTTATTTTTACCCGTCCGTTTCAGGTAGCTTGATTTTCACTGAGCTGTTGCCTAAAAATGATAATCTTACTTTTGGTAAGTTGCGGGCATCTTGGGCCAGAGTCGGAAAGGATGCCGATCCTTATGTGACCAACACCTATGTGGCGGGTGCAGAGTATACATTATATAATCAAGGTCAAGGGGTTGGAGTACGTAACGATTGGTTGAGAGGTAACACACAATTGGTTCCGGAAATTACTGAGGCGCAGGAGTATGGTGCTGATTTGAAGTTCTTTAAAAATAGATTAGGGCTTGAGTTTACATACTATAAAAATAGTAGCATTAACCAATTGCTTCAACCAAGGACCAGTCAGACTACTGGCTATATTTTAATGTGGACGAATGCTGGTAAGATTACAAATCGGGGATTGGAGCTTTCTATAACAGGCTCTCCAATTAAACGTGAGAATTTTAAATGGGATATCACGTTGAATACTTCTCGTAATAAAGGTAAAGTTGAAGATTTGTTACCTGGTATGGATATTTTATATGTGACTGATGTCCAGGTTGGAAATGCAAAAGCTGCTTCTTTTAACCAAGGTAATTTTATGGCAATTTCAGGCTCTCAGTGGTTGAGAAATTCAGAGGGGCATTTGGTACTAAATGCGGAATCGGGCATGCCGACATCTGATGGTTTGGTTACACATGAAATCGGAAATAGAGAACCTAAATTATTTGGTGGATTAAATAATAATTTTCAATATAAAAACTGGAATCTTTCCTTTCTTTTAGATTATAGAATAGGTGGTGATATTTATAATGGTACTGATTATTATATGACCAATATGGGTATGAGTGCCCGATCTCAAGACCGTGAGAAATTGACAATCACAGGGGTCGTGAAAACAGGGGAAAATCCAGATAAAACACCTATTTATTCGGATCTGAAAACGTTTGAATACGAGGCTGGTAAGATGTATAAAATTGGGAATAAGGATGTGAGTGGTGAAAATATTATCAATAATTATTATTGGCAGGGAGCATATAACCTTGAGTCTGCCAATTATATGACGAAAACGAACTGGTTGAGATTGCGCTCCGTTACATTGTCATATTCGTTGCCAAATGAAACTTTAAAACGTCTGAAAGGGATAAAAGGAGTGACAGCAACACTTACAGGTACGAACTTGTGGTTATGGACCAATTATAAAGGAATGGATCCGGAAACTTCTGCAGCCGGTTCTGGTGCAATAGGTTCTAGTTCTGTTGGTATTGATTATAATGGAATACCAGCATTGTCCGGAGTATCGTTTGGTTTAAATGTTACTTTCTAAATTTTGTAGTATGAAAAGAGTAGTATTCGCACTTAGTGCATTGGCAATATTGAATTTAACTTCATGTAAAAAATGGTTGGACGTAAATGAAAATCCAACCCAGGCAAATGAGAAGGTTCCTACACCTGATTTACGCTTACGTTCTATCCAGATGCAATTTGTAGATGCTTATGAATCATCTGGGACAAGAGCGTCGTGGATAACGCAAAATGTTACTAAAACTTCTGGAACGGCGTCGAATGATGGTATTATTCGTTGGGATGTCCCATTGGCTTCGACAACTTGGCCGTATCAGGCTTGGTTTGTGTATACAGCATCCAATTTGGAACCGCTGATAGAAAAAGCGACTGCGGAGCAGGCATGGAACTACGTTGGCGCAGCGCAATTAATCCACGCCTGGGGGTTTATGCTGATGGAGGATATGTATGGGGAGATGCCATATACAGAAGCGTTGACACCTAATGTTTCTCCAAAATACGACGATGGAAAGACAATTTTTTACGGCTGTCTGGATATGCTAGATAAAGCAATAGAAAACTTGTCGAAAACACAAGCGGTTACAGCAACGCCATTATCAAATGGCGATATCTGGAATGGGGGAGATACAAAGAAATGGTTGAAATTAGCTTATGGTTTAAAGGCTAGATGGTTAAACAATTTGTCTAAAAAATCTTTCTATAATCCTGACGAGGTTTTGAAAGCTTTGGAAAAAGCCCAGCAGTCAAATGCTGATAATACAGTGATGGAAGCCATAAATACGAGTGAAACTGATAAGGCTGGAGTTGTGTGTTCGATGCAGTTCTCCAATTTGGGAGCCACGGGTAATAGGATGACCAAATGGTATACAGATTTATTGTTTAATACATTTACAGGTGGATCTGCTGTCCAAGATCCGAGAGCAATCCGAATGATTCCAAGCGGTGAATTTTATGATGCACAGGGTAAGAAGGTGTGGCGGATTTCGAAAGGAGTTGATATAATAGGTACAGATATTCGAACAAAAGGAGGTCCTGTAGCTTATGAGATTATGGCAACAAAAAAAGGGACGACAACGCACCCTTCTGGCTATGTTCGTGCTACGACTGCTGATCTGAAAGCTGATCCAAGTTATACAAACCGTTGGTTTACGACAAATACATCAACGGTTAGGCAAGGAGATTCTGTTTTTGTGTCTGTATATTCAGACCGTTTGGACTGGATAAAAGACTTTACCGATAATACAAATGATTATTATATCGCAAGCAGATATAATGGTATGTCCGAAAAAAATCCTAATTTCAATAGCGGTGTACCCAATATCAATTCGACAGGAAGTTTCTATATTCGAGCCGATGCGCCGGCTCATCTAGTGTGCTATCATGAAATGTGTTTTATTAAAGCGGAAGTTTTGTTTAGAAAAGGGGATCGCGCAGGCGCTCTTCAGGCTTATAGAGACGGGATTAGAGCGCATATGGAAGCGATGAATGTTAAGCTGAAAACTTATCCTCAGGTAAGGGGTAAGGAGGTCATTTCTGAAACTGAAATAGCTGCATTTTTAAGCAGTAAAGCGGTTGCTCAAAGTGCAGGAGAGCTGACAATGGCGAAAATTATGCAGCAGAAACAAATAGCGATGTCTTATACTGTTCAAAATTGGAATGATATGCGGAGATTTAATTACTCTGCTCCAGATCCTCAATTTGGAGTAGTTTATCCAGATTTTGGACGTCCATTTGAATTTGATGCCGCAGCACAAGAGTGTTATCCGTCTAGCGACCCTAATAATGTGCGTTACTGGCCAAGAAGAATTCAGCAATGTAGTCACGAAAGAAATTACAATGCAAATAATTGGATGGCCTCCAATCCAGAAGCTGCAAGCAGAACGATTCTTTCCTATCCTGTTTGGTGGGATACGAAAGAGTAGACTGTATAAAATCTAAGAATGAATTGCCTGGCTCCGCTAGATAGAGTCAGGCTTTTTTATGTCATGATTTTCGGTGAGCGGCATTTGGTTGGTTTTTATAAAGTTCATACCTTCGAATATGAAAAAGTTTCTTTTATTGCTCTTGTATTCTATTGGAATAGTGGTTTTATATGCACAATCGCCCAAGATTATTCAAAAACCCATTATCTGGGATAAAGACCGTATTCAGCTTTCGCTGGATTATCTTAAAAATCGGCACGGTCTATCGCAGTCGACTCCGGTTATCCATCCCAAAATGGTGGTAGTGCATTGGACCGCGAATAACAGCGTGAAAGCGACCTTTAATACATTCAATCCTACGCGGCTTCAGGGGCGTCCGGAACTGACCAAGGCCAGTGCCTTGAATGTATCTTCGCAATTTGTCATCGATCGTGACGGTACGATTTATCAGTTTTTACCAGATTCTATTTTTGCACGGCATACCATAGGTCTCAATTATTGTGCAATAGGGATAGAAAATATAGGTAGTCGCCAGAACCCACTGACTGATGCACAATTGAAAGCGAACGAAGAGCTTATCCGTTACCTCAGTAAAAAATATCCCATCGAATTTGTTTTAGGTCACCATGAGTACCAACGTTTTAAGAAAACAAGCTGGTGGAAAGAAACTGATCCCAATTACATCACGGGTAAAGATGATCCGGGAGATAAATTTATGCATGAGCTAAGAAAGCATCTTGTCGATCTGAAATTGAACCCCCTGCCTTAAATCATGCCTAATCGAAGAATTTCGTTCTGCAGGTAAATTGCGTTTTCCTACAGGAATAAGTAATAAGTGTGCAATTGGTGATCGTTTTGTAATATATTTTGCTGGTTTGCTGTATTTTGCTGCATTGTTAATAAAATGTTAATTGTATTTGATTTGTTACGTGAGCGTGTGCTCTGCACACTTACTTATTTTTCTTTTTAATCGTCTGATTTATTGTAATCGACTGTATTTCAGTTTATTGTAATGTATTTTTGCTTTTAGTCTCGACTAATATATTGCGGTTTAATTCCTGTTACAGAAGTAATTTGTAAGTGAATACTTACTTTCTTTTGCGTTTTTATGTTGCTTTAAGTTTTAAAAACGAAAAGTTCTACTTACTTTTATTCTGATTTTCAATTATTCGTGCATAAAACTGCAATTTGTGTATGATCTAAGAGTCTATTTATGATGAAAAATGCCTTATTAAAGCTATCCTTTTTAATTTCTGTTGTTGCTTGGGTTTCCTGTGGGAATTCGTTGAAGTCTACGCAAGCGAGCAAAACCGCAGTAAACAGCATGACCGGCCGGGTAACGAGCCAAGTTGTTATTCCGGGTGCAGATCAACTTACGCTGTATTTACCACAACTAAAAGGTAAGAAAGTGGGAATAATGGGAAATCAAACTTCCATTGTAGGGGCTGATAAAAAACATCTTGTCGATGTCTTGATCGATAATAAGGTTGATTTGAAGTTTGCCTTTGCGCCTGAACATGGTTTCCGCGGGAACGTTGAACGTGGTGAGAAGTTTGGGAATGATGTTGATCAAAAGACTGGTTTGCCGCTGTTTACATTATATGGAGGTAATAAGAAACAAGATTCTATCGTCAATTCAATTGATGTGATGATCTTCGACCTGCAGGACGTCGGGGCACGCTTTTATACATACATCACTTCTTTGCACCGTGTAATGGAATTATGTGCAAAGCATAATAAAAAATTAATTGTACTGGATCGTCCAAATCCGAATGGCGACCAGGTGGATGGACCTGTAAGGCATGATGATAAGTTTAAATCAGATGTTTCCTGGCATAAAATAGCCATGATCCATGGTTTAACAATCGGCGAGCTGGCGCAGATGATCAATGGAGAGCGGTGGCTTGAGAATGGCCGCCAGGCCGATGTAACGGTTGTACAGGTCAAAAATTGGAATCATAATAGTAGGTATGAGCTGCCGGTCATCCCATCGCCAAGTCTGCCAAATTATCTTTCTGTTCGGTTGTACCTTTCACTATGTCTTTTTGAAGGTACGGATATTTCGGTAGGTCGGGGCACGGATTGGCCGTTCCAGGTATTAGGTTATACAAATCCGGTCTATGGCTCTTTTACGTTTACACCGGGCGAACGTCACGGTATGTCCAAACATGTGGAGGGTAAAGGAACAGTCAATTATGGTGTTGATTTGCGCGGTCTGGATGCTGATCATCAAAAATTTACCTTAAAATATCTGTTGGACTTTTATCAAAAGACACCTGATAAATCCACTTTCTTCGCGCGGCCTGAATTTTTTGATAAGCTTGCGGGGACAGATCAATTACGTAAGCAAATCCTTGCCGGACAATCTGAAGCTCAGATTCGTGCTTCTTGGTCCGATGACCTGAAAGCCTATAAGCAAATGCGTAAAAAGTATCTGCTTTATACTGATTTCGAATAGCAATAACTAACAATATTAACTAGAATCATTTATTTTAAAACTCTATAATCAATGCGAAAATTTGTACTATTTTCTGTTGCTCTTGGATTGAGTTTTCCTTCTGAATCCTATTCTTTTGCAAAAAAAGAAGGTGCTTTGAATCGCGACAATTTAACAAGCGCCTTTCTGAGTTCTTCTGCAAAAAATGCGTTTCAAAATACGGTGCAAGGTACTGTAAAGGATGGAAAAGGTCCAGTCTCTGGGGTAAGTGTGTCTGTGATTGGCGGTACTGCGTCAACTAAGACTGACGCTCAGGGGCATTTTAAAATTACAGCTGCCGTGGGGAGCAAGTTGCGTTTTTCATTTGTAGGATACGTGACAAAGGAGGTTGCCGTTACTTCAGCTACGCTTGATGTAACGCTAGCTGACGATAATCAAGCGTTGGACGAAGTGGTCGTTGTCGGTTACGGTACCCAGAAAAAAGGTAACCTTACTGGTGCGGTTTCATCGATCAATGTGAAGGAGAATCTACAGAGTCGTCCGATCGCCGATGTCGGCCGGGCAATTCAAGGAACGACACCAGGATTTAGTGTTACTGTACCGAGTGGTGAGGTTGGATCTGATCCTACCATGCGTATTCGTGGTGCAATATCTTCCATTCAAGGGAATAGTAGTCCATTGATCTTGGTGGATAATGTGGAAATCCCGAGTATCCAATATGTAAATCCGGATGATGTTGAGTCGATCACCGTATTAAAAGATGCTGCCTCTTCGTCCATCTATGGTGCGAAAGCTGCTTTTGGTGTCGTATTGATTAAGACGAAAACAGGTGGAAGTGCGGAAAAGGTTACCGTAAATTATTCTAATAACTTCTCATTCCAAAATCCATATAAAAAGTTGGAAATGGGACGTGTTAATGCCTTGAAATATACCATTGACGCATTAGAAAGAGTTGGCGGAACCGAAACTGGTGCTTTCTATAAAGTAAATAGAGAAAGTTATGAACGCGCAGTGGAGTGGGATAAAAAATATGGATCTTCAATCGGGAAAGATGATCCAACGGTATATGGCAGAGACTGGTATGTAGATCCGGGGTCGCCGACGAAAAAGTACGGTGTTAGAACGTATGATCCATATGATTATATGGTGCGCGAGTGGGCTCCCACACAAACACATAACTTGTCTTTAAATGGTACCATTAAGAAGACACAATATACAGCTTCATTTGGTTCGTTAAACCAAAGCGGTATGTTAAAGGCCGGCGATTCGGATAAGTTTAAACGGTATAATGCTGCATTAAGACTAAATACCGAACTGAATAAATATGTGACTATTAGGGGTGGAGCGATGTTTGCACAACGGAACAAGATCTATCCTTATGCGACAAACTCAACAACGGCCGATCCATGGTTGTACATGTATCGCTGGAGTTCCCTTTATCCAATGGGCTATGACGAAAATAACAACCCAATAAGGAGTCCATGGAGTGAAAATGAGGCGGCAAACCAAGCTTCCATGCTTCGCAATTATATTAATTTAAGCGCTGGTGCTACAGTTAATATAATGAAGAATTGGAAAGTAGATGTAGACTATACATTTACCAATGAGGATTATAGCTGGCGTAAAAACGGGACGAGATATACAGCAGCCAATTCTTGGGTAGCAGCTAAACAACGGTTTGATGCACAAGGAAATCCAGTTTATGTCAATAAAGAAGGAGCTGTTGTCAATAAGGGAGATGCTGATGCAACTTTAGCTTATGATCTTTCCAATGATATGTATACAGCGAATGGTTCTGCGCAAGATCATATCTATATGCGTTCACAAAATGAACATAAGCATACTGTCAATGCATTTACAACGTATGAGTTCGACTTGAATGATGATCATAACTTTAAATTTATCCTTGGTTTAAATAGAGTAACAAACGATGGTTCTTACCATTGGACGCAGCGTGCTGATTTATTGGATATCACAAATCCTCAGTTTGATTTGGCTGTGGGCCAAATTACGGGTAGCGGTGGTGAGTATTGGGAATCACAATTAGGGTATTTTGGCCGTGTGAACTATGCGTATAAGAATAAGTATCTATTTGAAGGTAATATCCGTTATGATGGTTCCTCCAAGTTTCCAACAGATTTGAAATGGCGATGGTTTCCATCCTTTTCAGCAGGCTGGGTAGTTTCAGAAGAAAAATTCATGGACTGGTCAAGGGCTACATTAAATCAGTTGAAGTTTAGAGGTTCATGGGGTGTTATCGGAAATCAAACGGTACCTTCTGATCTTTATGTTTCAAACATGGATGCGGGTCAGATTAATTACATCGTCAATGGCGCATTGTTGAATTCTGTGGGTACGCCAAAACTGAATTGGCCAAACGTTACGTGGGAAGATCTGGAAACCCTGGATTTCGGTGCGGATGCCAGATTCTTCAAGAATAAATTAGGTTTGACGTTTGACTGGTATCAGAAGAAGACCAAAAATATGTTTGCTCCTTTGGAAGGAACAACACTGACCTTGGGTTCTGCGGCGCCTTGGGGTAACTTCGGTACCTTGACGACCAAAGGCTTCGAATTGGCCATCGATTTTAATCACCGATTTGAGAATGGATTGGGTATTAATTTTAGGGCTAATTTGGATGACTCTAAATCTGTTTTTAGTGGCTATACGTCATTACGCACTACCGGTGTGAATTATAATGGTCGGGTATATGGTGATATTTGGGGGTATGAGACAGACCGTCTGTACCAATACAATGATTTTGTATTGGATGGAAATAACAATCCGCAGTTGGTAAAACCAAATGCAGATATGACCAAATATTATGGAAGTACAGATAACGTCTATCTCTTGAAAGAGGGGCCGAATGGTGAAAAGCCTGTCTATCAGCCACGATTCCAAAATTCAACTAATTTCTATTTTGGTCCTGGGGATGTTAAATTCAAAGATTTGAATGGTGACGGCGAGATCGATAATGGTGACGGTACGATCGATAATCCTGGCGATATGAAGATCATTGGTAATTCGACGCCTCGTTATCAGTATGGCTTTAGATTTGGTGCTGATTGGAAAGGCTTCGATGTTTCAGCATTTTTCCAAGGTGTGGGACAACGTAAAGTTTGGGGAGCAGGATTCTTGGCGATTCCAGGATTTAACACTTCAGATGGAGCGATGCCTGCAAGCTTTGTAAACGATTACTGGACGAAAGATAATCAAGGAGCATTCTATCCGGCTGCATTCAACAACGGCGGTAGTGCGAATGTCAATAATATGCAAGTTCAGTCCCGCTATCTGTTGGATATGTCGTATTTGAGAATTAAGAACCTAACTGTGGGGTATACAATTCCTCAGCATATCGTGCAACGAGCTAAGATAAATAACTTACGTGTTTATGTTTCGTTGGAGAATTTCTTCACTTGGGATAAGCTTCGTGGCTTACCGATTGATCCGGAAGAGGTGGAAGGCTTCTCGATTTTTAATGAAACGAATTACAACGGTGGACGTACAGGTGTTGGAACACCAACATTTAAGAGTGCCTCATTTGGTGTTCAGTTAAACTTTTAAACGAATTTGACAGATGAAATTAAATAGAATAAAAATTGGATCTATCATGCTTTCCGCCATGTTATTGGGGGTGGGCTGTAGTAAGGATGTGCTGGATAGGCCTGATCAAACTAAAGTAATCGATGAAAACTTTTGGAGAAATGAAGCTGATGTTCGTTTGTATGCAAATGATTTTTATTTAAATTATTTTGTTGGCTATAATACTTTTTATGGTACGGCCTATGCTCCCTTAGTGGGATATAACTATGCAGATGACTTTACTTCTGAAGGAACGCAAGGTGGCTTTGAGTCAGTTGTTCCGACGAGTAGAGGTGCGAGTACGGTGACACCTGATATGTTGACGACCTATTCAGGGCCGACCTGGAATTTTTACTGGGTTAGAAAGGCTAATGTGATGTTGACCAGGATTGAAACAAAGGCCAAGTCAAAATTGTCAGAGGCTGAGTATAAGCACTGGACTGCAGTAGCTCGTTTTTTTAGAGGCTACGAATATAGTAGGTTAGTTTCTGTGTTTGGTGATGTGCCTTATTTTGATGTTGAAGTTGATCCGATGGATCAGGCTACAATGTATAAGGAACGTACCAAGCGCGGGGAGGTTATGGATAAAGTCTATACAGATTTTGAGTATGTGCTTGATAATATGCGTGCTGATGACGGAAAAGGTTATGTAAATAAATATGCAGCAGCGGCACTTATTTCTAACCTCATGTTGTTTGAAGGTTCCTGGGAAAAATACCATGGCTTGGATCAAGATCGTGCGAAAAAGTATCTCGCGCTTGCGGTTAAAGCGTCCGAAGTTGTCATGAATAGTGGAAAGTGGTCTTTTGGAAGTGATTTTAAAAGCCTGTTCGCATCTGAAGATCTTTCAAGCAATCCAGAGGTAATTTTCTTCAGAACTTATAATGATGCCTTGAAAGTAACGCACGCCGTAGGTTCTTACAGTAATGGTACTGAAGGGCAGAAGGGCGTTAACTTGGATTTGTTGAAATCTTTTATCTGTAACGATGGAAAGGTTTGGCAAAACTCAGCGCTCACAAATGCTTCGGACTTTTCGATGAAATCTTTGGCGAGAACGAGAGACCCACGGTTTGAAGCTTCGTTGATGGATACCGTTAATACAGCTTCATCAACATTTGCTTACGGTCATAAATTTGCTGCTAGAGAAGCCTTGACGTATATTGGAAAAACTTATCCAGCAAAATGGAGTAGTAATACAAATACAAATGATGCTCCGATTGTGCGTCTTGGTGAGGTTGTGTTGAATTGGATTGAGGCAAGGCAGATTCTTGCGGAGTTTTTTGGTGGAGCAGCTGTTACCCAAGGTGATTTGGATAAATCAATAAATGCGGTACGGAATAGGCCGCTAGACGCAGATGCCATAGCTAAAGGGGTAAAGAAAACGGCACCTTTGACATTAAATTCCCTGCCGAACGATCCAAGCCGCGATGCGGATGTATCGCCGTTGATGTGGGAAATCAGACGTGAACGAAGAATGGAATTTGTATATGAGTATGCGCGATTGAATGATATCCGTCGCTGGAAAAAATTGGATTATATGAACTTTTCACGCAATGTCGATTATTCATTGGGTCCCTGGGTAAATATCAAAAAGGACCTTCCAAATCGTTTGACAAAAGCTTACGAAGGTGTTTTGAAAGTCCGTGACGCAGCAGGAAATACAATCACGTACAATGGTAAAAACGCCGATGCTATGGTGGGATATTACGTTGTTCCGAAATTTGCAAACAGGGTAAGTTTTACCGATCGGTCGTACTTGGCTCCTGTTGGACTGAATCAGATTCAACAATATGCAAATTTGGGCTATATCTTAACACAGACGCCAGGCTGGCAATAGATAGCATTGTATTAAAAGGCCTTTCTGAATTTCAGAAAGGCTTTTTAATACATAATGAATTTTGATTTACATGAAGATGCATAAAAATGCAATATCATTTCTGTTTTATGCATAAAAACGCTATTTTTAAGAAAACATTACGCATGAGGTTTCCAATTATCACCTTTTTTATTGCATTATCCTGCGTTTTTAACGTTGCGATAGCACAGCAGTCCTTCAAATTTGCCCACGTAACAGACACGCATGTCGGTGGTGCAACAGGTGAGGAGGATTTGCGACGTACTGTAAAGGACCTGAATACATTGAAAGATATTGATTTTGTTATAGTCTCCGGAGATATCACCGAGTTTGGTGCTGATCATGAATTAAAGCTTGCGAAGCGAATCTTAGATAGTCTGCAGTTGCCTTGGTATGTGATTCCGGGAAATCACGATGGCAATTGGTCAGAAAATGGAGCCAACACGTTTCGCACCGTTTTTGGTGGCGAAACCTTTTTCTTTAAGCATAAAGGCTACGCATTCATTGGAACCAATTCAGGCCCCAATATGCGCATGAGTCCTGGTCAAATTCCTCGGGAAAACCTGGTTTGGATGGATTCCATTTTTGCAGCGAATCCGGATAAACAGCTACCATTGATCTATATTAATCATTATCCACAGGATTCATCGTTAAATAACTGGTTTGACGCACTGAAAAGAGTTAAAACGCGGAATGTCCAGTTGGCGCTTTGTGGGCATGGTCATGCCAATAAATTATACGATTGGGAAGGAATTCCGGGGGTGATGGGACGGTCTAATCTGCGTGCGAATAAAGCGGTTGGGGGTTATAATATCGTGACCATCGCCGATGGCAAAGCCAGTTATCAGGAACGTAATCCCGGTGTAGGAATGCAGGAGAAACCTTGGGTTGTTGTTCCAATGTTCGACCATCATTATGAAAATGAAACGATAAGCTACCCGAGACCAAGTTATGCTGTGAACGCAAAATATGCGGACCAGGTTAAAGTCAATTGGACGTTTGAAGACGCCAGCGATATCGGGGCGGGACTAGCCGTTTACAAAAATAGCGTGATTACATCAAATACCGCGGGCGATATCTTTGCGCTTGACTTAAAAACTGGCAAAAAGCTATGGGCATACCGTACCGGCGGTAAAGTTTATTCTACGCCTGCTGTGTGGAAAGGGATTGTCGTGGCGGGATCATCGGATCATGCAATTTATGCGGTAGATGCCGGTAATGGCAAGTTGTTGTGGAAGGTGGAGACTGAGAAGGCGGTTTTGGGTTCCCCTTTGCTACATGATGGCGTGGCTTTTATCGGTGGCTCGGATGGTAAGTTTAGAGCGCTGGACATCAAGACTGGAGCTGTAAAATGGAGTTTTGATCAGGTCAAAGGATTTGTATCGACGCTGCCAACGCATTATTTAGGGAATGTAATTTTCGGCTCTTGGAGTAATGGGTTCTATGCTTTAGATGCCAAAACGGGTAAGCTTTCGTGGGAATGGAATAATGGACAGGCCAATCGGATGTTTTCGGCGGCGGCATGTAATCCTGTAGGGACAAATAATCGTGTCTTTGTGGTTGCACCGGATCGTTTTATGACAGCATTGGATGCGAAAACGGGAGTGGTCATCTGGCGGGAAAAGAAAGATACCATTCGGGTACGTGAGTCTATGGGGCTAGCCGCAGATCATAAATTGGTCTATGTAAAGACGATGGATGGTGATCTTTTGGGTATTTCGGTTGCTGGTAACAGCATGGATGTTGCCTGGAAGTCCAAACTTAAATTGCCCTACGAATTGACACCTTCTGCTATTACAACCAACGGAAAATTGGTTTTTGTGCCGAGTCATTCGGGTTTGCTGTCTGGAGTTGACGCAAAAACAGGCGCTGTCGTATGGCAATATAAAATATCCAATGGAATGGTTAATCCTGTCGTGTTAGATGGAAGAAACACAGTGATAACGAGTACGATGGATGGTAAAATAGTTTCATTACAGTTTTAAACAATCGATTGAATTGATCTTTTTGAAAATAAATGCCTTGATATGATAAAAAAATGTCTAAACTTCTTAAATTTACGTCAAGCTTTTTTGCTTGTTTTTGCATGTTTTGTTTGTAACTTTGCGGAAGCACAGCAAAATGCTTGGATTAGAATAAACCAATTGGGCTATACTCCAGCGGGCAAGAAGGTCGCGGTATGGGGCGGGAAATCAATCAGGCAGCTTCGTTCTTTTGAAATTAAAAACGCACAAACGGGTAAAACGGTCTATGTGCATCCTGTTGGAAAAGATTATGGGGCTTATGGTCCTTTTGTTCAGAGTTTTCGTTTTGATTTCTCTTCCGTGCAGGATACGGGGCGTTTTTTTGTTCAAGCTGGAGATGTAAAGTCTCCAACATTCCGAATTGCTCGGGACGTCTACAAAGGGGCGGCAGATTTTGTGTTGCGTTATATGCGGCAACAACGGACATTGTTTAACCCTTTTCTGAAAGATAGCTGCCATACACACGATGGGTTTACGCTTTATGCGGGAAAAGCCGGTATTCCGGATAGTTCGCATATCGATGCAGGTGGCGGCTGGCATGATGCCTCTGATTATCTGCAATATGCGACAACGTCGGCAAATGCTACATTTCATTTGCTAGCGGCTTACCGTGATTTTCCAAAGGTGTTTGGTGATCTAAAGCAAGCAAATGGTCTTGATGGAAAAAATTGCCGGGCCGATGTGCTCGATGAGGCAAAATGGGGCTTGGATTGGCTGTTGAAAATGCATCCCAAGGCCAACCAAATGTACAATCAGATTGGTGATGACCGGGATCATGCCAGCATGCGGATGCCAAAGGAAGATCCTTACTATGGTCGTGGATTTGAGAGACCGGTGTATTTTATCGATGGCGAGCCGCAACAGCGTGGTAAGTTTATGAATAATACAACAGGGACAAGCTCTACTGCTGGTAAATTTAGCAGTGCTTTTCGCCTCGGTGCAGTGTTGTTTGACAAAGAAGATCGGAAGTATGCAAAGTTGCTGTCGAGGAAATCGGAAACGGCTTATGCCTATGCAATGATAAAACCTGGCGTGACACAAACGGTTTCTGTGAAATCGCCCTATATTTATGCAGAGGATAATTGGGTAGATGATATGCAGTTGGCTGCAGCAATGGGTTTTTCGACGACAAAAAAGGAAAAATTTGCACGGGAAGCCTCACAGTATGCCCGACAAGAAAAGATTACACCTTGGATGGTAAGCGATACTGCTGCACATTATCAGTGGTACCCTTTTATCAACCTTGGACATTATGAATTGGCAAAAGGATTAAAAGGACAAGATCGCGAGGAGATTGTTTCCTATTATAAGCAGGGCATCGAAGAGGTCAATCGGCGAGCCGAAAAAAATGCATTTTTTCGGGGAGTTCCCTTTATCTGGTGCAGCAATAACTTAACCGTATCCTTTGCGATCCAATGCCTTTGGTATAAGGAATTGACGGGAGACGCATATTTTGACGAGCTTGCTCAGGCTAATTTTGACTGGTTATTTGGGACGAACCCCTGGGGAACGAGTATGGTATATGGTCTTCCATCTTGGGGCGATACGCCTGTTGATCCGCATTCGGCGTTTACCTTTCTAGGGAAACATCCGATCGACGGCGGATTGGTTGATGGGCCCATTATGGCATCCACGTACCGCAATCTGATTGGTATCAAGTTGAATAATCCGGATAGCTATGCGGAGTTTCAAAGTGATCTGGCGGTCTATCATGACGACTACGGAGATTATAGTACGAATGAGCCGACAATGGATGGTACCGCTTCGTTGATTTATCTGTTGGCTTCAAAGGAGGGTAAGGCCATGGAGGAGCCTACCGGAAAAAAGTAACACGGGATGTTTTTGGAGCTATTGTCCGGGGCGACTCGACAAAACGGCAGGTGGCCCTGGTGTTTACCGGTCATGATTTATCTGAGGGTACTGCTGAGGTATTAGCAAGTCTAAAGCATAATGGCATTAAAGGCTCTTTTTTCCTGACAGGCGATTATCTCAGAACTCCAGGTTTTAAGCCGTATGTCCGTCAGATGTTAAGCGATGGCCATTGGATTTCGGGGCATTCCGATAAACATATTCTGGTGAGTGACTGGGGGAGTAGGGAGGTGCTTTTGGTCAAACGTGACTCTTTTGTCGCTGATCTAAAAGCAAACCTGAAAGCACTGGAAGGCGCGGGTGTCAAAAGAGAGCAGCTGTCCTATTATATTCCTTCTTATGAATGGTATAATAGTGAAACAGTCGACTGGGCAAAGGCAGTTGGTCTAAATTCGGTTAATTATACACCAGGAATACGTACTGCGGCTGATTATACCTATCCTGAAATGGGGGGGCGTTATTTATCGTCGACAGCGATTCTCGACAATCTCTGGTCTTACGAAGCTCGATATGGGCTCAATGGATTTTTGATATTGATTCATATGGGAACTGATGGTCGGCGGAAAGATAAGCTGTATCATCATTTGGATGATATCATTAGCATATTAAAGGGGAAAGGGTATCAACTTGTGGATGTACCCGATTTATTGAAATAAAGAAATACAATATATACTAATAATGGTAAATACAACGGAGAAAGATTCGAATTATCAGGATTTGGACAAGATGTCTGTGCATGAGTTATTGACAAATATCAATAATGAGGATAAATCTGTGCCACTTGCTGTAGAGCAGGCTATCCCTCAGATTGAAGCATTAGTCAAAGTCACTGTGGAGAAAATGAAGGCTGGTGGTCGAACTTTTTATATCGGCGCTGGTACAAGTGGCCGTTTGGGCGTGCTGGATGCGTCTGAATTACCTCCGACATACGGCGTTCCATTTGAATGGATCATTGGGTTGATTGCTGGTGGTGATACTGCAATTAGAAAAGCAGTTGAATTTGCAGAAGATGATCTGGAGCAAGCATGGAAAGATATGGAAGCGTATGATATTGATGAAAACGATGTTGTTATCGGCATTGCGGCTTCTGGAACCACACCTTATGTTATCGGCGGATTGAAAACGGCAAACGAGAAAGGGCTTGTGACGGGCTGTATTGTCTGTAACGGAGGGTCCCCGATTGCGGAAATAGCGCAGTATCCGGTTGAAGTTATTGTTGGGCCAGAATTTGTTACCGGGTCTACGCGAATGAAATCGGGTACAGCACAGAAACTTGTGTTAAATATGTTCAGTACCGCAGTGATGATCCAATTGGGTAGGGTAAAGGGGAACAAGATGGTCGATATGCAATTGTCAAACCATAAGCTGGTCGGTCGTGGTGTACGTATCATTATGGATCAGACCGGGGCGCTTGAAGAAGAAGCTGCGGCTTTGCTTGAGCAATTTGGTAATGTAAGACAGGCAATCGAAGCTTATCAGGATACCCATTGAGCATAACCTATTAAAATCACCTATTTAAAAACAAACTATGTCACCAGTAATATTATTATCTTTTATAATAATCTATTTTGCAGTTCTGCTTGCTGTAGCTCACTTCACCTCGAAGGGAGCTTCCGATAACTCGACTTTTTTTGTCGCAAACCGGAACTCTAAATGGTATATGGTCGCCTTTGGGATGATCGGTACCGCGCTCTCCGGCGTAACTTTTATCTCGGTTCCCGGCGCAGTCGGTGCGTCTGAATTTAGCTATTTTCAATTTGTTCTTGGGAACGCCGTTGGTTTTGTCATTATTGCCTATGTATTGCTTCCGCTCTATTATAGAATGAACTTGACTTCCATTTATACGTATTTGGAAGAACGTTTTGGGCACACCACGTACAAGACCGGTGCTGCTATTTTTTTGGTTTCCCGTACGATCGGTTCGGCGTTTCGTCTTTATTTGGTGGCAATCGTATTGCAGCATTTTATTTTTGATGCCTGGAATGTGCCTTTCGCGATTACGGTCGTTATATGTTTGGTGTTAATCTGGATGTATACAAATAAGGGTGGTTTAAAGACGATTATTGTAACAGATACCCTACAGACTACCTTTTTAGTGACCGCAGTAATTCTTTCCATCTATTTTATGGCAAAAGGATTAGATTTTGGTATCGTCGATACTTTCGAGGCTGTAAAAGAAAGTAGCTATTCCAAGATCTTTTTCTGGGATGATTTTGTCGGCAGTAAAGCAAATTTTTGGAAACAATTCTTGGGAGGAATTTTTGTGACCATTGCAATGACGGGGCTTGATCAGGATCTGATGCAAAAGAACTTATCGATGGGGACCATTAAAGAAGCCCAAAAGAACATGATCACTTTTACAAGTGTTTTTGTGGTCATTAATATTTTCTTTTTAGCTGTCGGTGCTTTGCTGTATATCTATGCGGCTAAAAACGGAATTGATGTGACTCAACTTGCAACACGCGATTATTTGTACCCTGAAATTGCATTAAACCACTTGGCTATTGTTCCTGCAATCATCTTTATGATGGGGTTAACGGCTGCTACTTTTGCAACGACGGATAGTGCGCTAACGGCATTGACCACATCTTTCTGTGTGGACTTTCTAAATTTCAATAAAAAAGAAAATCCCAATGATCCAGCGCTGATCAAGCAGCGTAACTATGTGCATTTTGGTTTTTCCATTGTGATGCTGTTGGTTATTCTGGTCTTTAAGCTGATCAATGATGACTCGGTCGTCAATGCAATCTTTACTGCGGCGAGTTATACTTACGGGCCATTATTGGGTTTATTCGTTTTCGGAATATTCACAAAATATGCCGTGCGGGATAGCGCTGTACCCTATATCTGTGTACTTTCGCCTACCGTCTTATTCTTACTTAAAACCTATGTTGTTGAAGTGTACACACCGTATGTTATCGGATTGGATCTGATCATTATTAATGGTTTTATCACGTTTGTGATGCTTTTGATCAGTTCTCCAGGTAAAGCAAGTGAAAAAGCATTGTCCCACAATTAATGCATTTCAGTTATAAAAAGTTTCTCCATTGGTGATAAGATGTAAATACAAGTATTGATTTTGATTTGTACGTACAGAAAAATTAAGTTAAGTTTGATATACTTAGTTTTTCTGTACGTATGTATCATAGCATAAATGAGACTACGGAGTTTATCCGTAGAAAAATTGGAGATTTTACTCCAGAGTTCGGTATCATCCTAGGTACTGGTTTAGGTAAGTTGGTGGATGAAATTGAAGTCGAGTATCAGCTGATGTATTCCAATATACCAAATTTCCCCATTTCGACTGTTGAATTTCATTCTGGTAAGCTTATTTTTGGAAAATTGAGTGGCCGCAATGTGGTTGCTATGCAGGGGAGGTTGCATTATTATGAAGGTTACGATATGCAACAGATTACCTTTCCGATCCGTATCATGAAAGTTTTGGGGGTACAAAAATTGTTTGTTTCCAACGCTGCGGGCTCCCTGAATCCTGATGTGAAAAAAGGTGATCTTGGAATTATTGAAGATCATATCAATTTGTTGCCGGATAATCCGCTACGCGGACAGAATTTGGCCGAGTTTGGTCCACGATTTCCGGATATGAGCGAGCCTTATAACCGAAAGATGATTGGACAGGCTCTTGAAATTGCAGCCAAACATGCTATTGCTGCGCGAAAAGTTGTTTATGTTTCTTCCGCAGGTCCAAATTTGGAAACAAAAGCGGAATATCGTTATATGCGCCTGATCGGTGGGGATGTGGTCGGTATGAGTACCGTTCCAGAAGTGATTGTTGCTAATCATATGGCACTGCCGGTATTTGCGATTTCTGTTGTTACGGATGAAGGCTTTCACGAGGAGCTTAAACCCGTATCATTACAGGAAATTGTTAATGTTGCGGAGAAAGCGGAACCTAAAATGACATTAATTTTGAAAGAATTAATAGCTTTGCAATAAATTACCTCTTCATGTATCTCTGTTGAAGGAGAAGGTTGTTGGATTTGTGTGCGGTGAAGGGTAATTGGTTCATTGATGTGAATTTAGCTTTTTTGGTTTTTATATAATTTTAGATGAAGTTGATCGTACGCATACTTGCCGCATGGTGTGTTTTATTTATTTATTCCGTGGATGTCATTGCGCAGAGCAAAGAGGATTGGAGTAGCGCATTGGATTCGGCCAGAGCCAAAGAGGACGGGAAGAAAGATTCTGTCATCCTTTCTGCGAAGTATATCCGATATGCCACACTGGATATGTTAAAAAAAGGAACTTATACACGGCAGATCGATACATCACATCATAATTATCAATATTATAATCCGCAGAATTTACCTTGGAATCCCAGTGTGAACCTTGGGGCTTATGGCCTTGCCACACGGGATCTATTGTTCCAGCCTAAAAAGACCATTGGCTTTCAGTCTGGTTTTACAGCGTTGGAACGTTATTTATTGAACCCCGATTCGGTCCAATATTTTAGGGCCCGGGCGAGGTACTCCGAATTGTCCGCGGTAGGATTCTTTTTTAATGACCAGGTTTTTAGGGCTCGGGTGGCGCAGAATATCAATTCCCAATGGAATATGAATGTCGATTTCCATTCTACTAAAACGGATGGATTTTACCTTGGACAGAATTATTCGGATTTAAAGGCTTCAGTTGCTTCTTGGTATGAATCGAAAAATAACCGGTATAATTTGTTGATCAATGGCGTATTTAATCGTTTGGATGCCATGGAGAATGGCTCTATTACAGAAGATCTTCCATTTGCGCCTGGAAATAGACAGTCTCCTGATCGATTTATACCGAAATTCTATGATGCCGGTAACACAAGGGTACCTCGATCTAAGTGGTGGGATAATTCATTCTTACTGAGACAGTCACTTTATTTGGGACGATTGGATACGATCGATAAAGGCAAGCCGACCATGCAGATCCATCCGACCAATAGTATGGCGCATAATACGCGTATCCGAAGGCAGACATACAGCTTCTTCAAGAACATGGATGACCAAAATGCAGCATTACCATACAATAATAGAGCATTGGCGCTAAACAATGATAAGACTTTGATCACGAATGTTTCCAATGAATTTGAATATAACTTTTTTCTTAGAGGGAAGTCGGTCTTTAAGAACGAGGCAAAGTTGAATTTGGCTTTTCAGCACGACATGAACTGGGTGGAGCAGAATCAGTTGGACTCCATGCGGTATTACAATAATACATCAGCCTATCCACAGCCGCTGAAGAAACTGCCGGATAGCACAACATTTGATCGTTTTTATCAGAACGGAATTGTGAAAGGTGAATTAGGGTATAAGTTTTCAGATCGTCTTGATTTTAGTTTAAAAGCGAATCAAATCGTATTTGGCCACAACTTTGGAGATTTCTTGTATGAAGCTAAAGCGGATATCTCGATGGGGGATAAAATCGGAAAGGTGACGTTGTCAGCTTATTCACAGAACAAATCTCCGGAGATGGTTTTCGAGAATTTAAATTATACCTACGGAAAATGGAATGATTTAGATCTTAAAAAGACGAAAATTCAGAATCTGGGTTTTCAATATGCCAATCCGATGCTTGGTTTCCATGGTAAGGTGGAGTATTTTTTGATGAACAATTATACCTATTTCGAAGAGTTGTCCAATCCACAGAACGATCCTAAGAAGGATAAATGGATTGTTCCGACACAATTGGATAAAGCTAATTTGCTGAAGGTAACCGTTGGACAAAAATTTAAACTAAACCATTTTACCTTCGATAATCTCGTGGTCTATCAAAAGACAGATCAACAGGATGCATTGGCAGTTCCCGAGTTGTATACCTGGCATAGTTTGTATTACAGTAACCTGTTTTACAAAGTTATTGATTATAGTATCGGTCTGGACGCAAAGTTCAATACACCTTATGCCAATCCGAATTATTCAATTGGGACGGGACAGTTTTACAATGCTTACAAACAGATTGAGTTTTCGACATATCCAATCATGGATCTATGGATTACAGCGAATATACAACGGGTGAATATGTTTTTGAGTTATAATTTTTTAAATCAGAACTTCTATCCGCATGGTTACTATACGGTCAGACGTTATCCGATGAATAGTGCTAATTTTAGATTTGGTATTTCTTGGAAGTTCTATGATTAAAAATTATTTCGGTGTTTCTTAGCTTGTTGTGATATTAAAGGCATAAAATCTTATAAAATAATTTTGAGAATAGAATTTTTAAGCTATATTTGCACACGCAATTAGGGAACGGCGTTCTTTAAAAAAGTATGGAGGCTTAGCTCAGCTGGTTCNNAGAGCATCTGCCTTACAAGCAGAGGGTCACAGGTTCGAATCCTGTAGCCTCCACAAAAGCATCATCAATTGGTGCTTTTTTTTCGTTAGGGGGTTTAGCTCAGCTGGTTTAGAGCACTACCTCGACAAGGTAGGGGTCACTGGTTCGAACCCAGTAATCCCCACGATAAAAAAAGCGTTCTTCATGAACGCTTTTTTTATGGGCTGAATTCGCTGTAAATTTGAAAGTCCCCGATCCGGTATTCAATCTATCTCGGGAATCTTTCGCATTTATTTTCTAACTATTTCCGTTTCTTCCCTAGTTTAATTCCGTAACCTGTTGTCCATTCAATAAAATCAGCTTTACCGCCATGGGCTTTAATGGAAACACCGGCAAAGAAATCTTTGTAAACTTTATAACGTACTCCTGCTCTTAAATACACGGGCATGCTCTCGCCATTGAATTCGTTGCGATGAAGATAGACTCCTACATTTCCGTTGATATAAAGGCGTGAATTTAACACATGATCAATGTAGAATGCGGGGCCGTAAGAAAATAAAGCGGAGAATTTTCCGGCTTTGTCGCCGGCAACCTTCTCGTCGTTTCCACTGGCTGAATAAAATGCATCAAACCCAGCGCCAAGCCGCCATTTGTAGCCGAAATGCTTGCTGTAGTATGCACCTAGCATAGATTTAAAATATTGGCCATCGTGTTCGCGATCAATCTGTTTGAAGCCAAAGGCATAGTTGAAATGGAGTTCCTCTGTTTTCTCCATTTGTGGAATACTACTTTTCCTATAATCAAAAGGCTTGTCTGTTGGTGTATACGAAACAGATAGGCTTAAGGGGACGAGGTTTATCCCTGTGTTCGGTAATGCCAGGGCGCCATTGCTGAAGTGGTGGAAGGCTGCACCAGCCCCTACCTGAAAGTTTTTATTTAGGCGGTAGTTGACCTGAAGTCCAAGATCAATAAATACATTGTTTTTGCTGCCAATAAGTAGGTTGAACGGATTGTCCTCCTCATTATAGGGGTTGAATCTCCCGGAAAGACCGAGCGCAATGCGGTAGTTGAAATTCCATCTTGAATTTACTTTTGGCCGAATAGGAATGGCGACAAAGCCATAGACGGCGAAAGGTCGTCCGAGGTGTTCCTGACCAAAAGTACTGCTGTAGATGCCTATACCGTATATTGGATAGTTGTATATTTCATTGTAAATACTCTTTAATGAGTCTTGAAACTGGGTCTGAAAACCGACTCTAAAATTTAACCCACTATAGTATGAGTCAGCAAGGGTTTCTTTGGAGCGCTCATTGAATTTGAGTTCGCCCCCGCTTTCATGTTCAAGTTGGAATATAAGTCTCGTCTTAGCTGGGGTACGGCTTTGTAAAGTGTCATTCGGATTTTCTATTCGGGGTGTGACCTGTGCTGTGGCACGAAAGGAGAGCAGTGTCAGGGCCACAAAAGCAAGTATTCTTGATCTCATGAAATAAAACGTTAGCGTTTTTTAAAATTTTTGCAAAAATAAGAATGATATATCATTGTAACAAAAGTATTTAAACAGTAGCGAAATCAAGTTATAAAAAATGCCATTTTTAAGCCACACCATGTCGGTTAGTGGTGAGAGAAATTAGGCAGCTTAACTATCAGGCTGTCAAATGGGTAAATAATTATTGTTTATGTCTGTAATTATATTGCATATAAAAAGCAATTTATCTAAGTTTGAGGTGAAAAGAAAAAGGAAATATGATTAAAAACCTATTTAGAATTACTGCTGTTACGTTTGCACTAACAACAGCAGGGTGTGCTTTGTTTGCTCAAAACGCCAAATTTGATTGGAAAGAAGCATCTGAGGGGGGGTACACCTACAAGTACGTCACGAATGATCCTACACATTCACGGTTTTACAAGCTAAAAAATGGCTTAACGGTGATTTTGAGCCCGACGAAAAAAGAACCACGTATCCAAACTTACATTGCGACAAAAGCGGGGAGCAAAACAGATCCGAAAGATCACACCGGTTTGGCCCATTATCTGGAGCATATGCTATTTAAAGGAACCGATAAATTTGGTTCTAAAGACTGGGCAAAGGAAAAACCTTTGTTAGATCAGATTGATGCGCTCTATGAGAAATATAATGGTACCACAGATGAGACCGAACGGAAAGCAATCTATAAGGAAATCGATAAAGTATCTGGAGAGGCTGCGAAATATGCTATTGCAAATGAGTACGATAAATTGATGGCATCAATGGGGGCGGAAGGTACTAATGCGTTCACTTCATTTGAGCAGACAGTCTATCAGGAGCAAATTCCTAGTAATGTAATGGATAAGTATCTTGCTGTACAGGCAGAACGGTTTAGATATCCGGTATTGCGTCTGTTCCATACTGAGCTGGAAGCGGTGTATGAAGAGAAAAATATCAGCTTGGATAAAGATAATCGTAAGGCTGTAGAATCGATGTTTTCAGCAGCTTTTCCTAATAATAATTATGGAAAGCAGACGACAATTGGTACTGTAGAGCACCTTAAAAATCCATCTTTGAAAGCGATTCGTGAATATTTTCACACCTACTATGTCCCTAACAATATGGGGGTTATTATGTCGGGTGATTTTGATCCTACAGAGGTGGTGAAAAAGGTGGATAAGGCCTTTGCTTTTATGCAGGCGAAAGAAATTCCGGCCTACACGTTTGATGCAGAGAAACCAATTTTAACTCCTGTTGTCCGCGAGGTTAAAGGTCCGGATGCTGAATTTATGTTAATGGGATTCCGTTTTCCTGGCGCTGCAACAAAGGATGCCCGTATGCTCAATCTGATGAGTCAGATCTTGACAAATGGTTCTGCCGGTCTGATTGATCTGGATTTGGTGAAGAATCAAAAATTATTAGGTGCAGGTGCTTTTCCGTATGTGTTAAAAGACTATTCTCTGCTTCTGTTGCAGGGTAATCCTAGTCAGGGACAGAGCTTGGAACAGGTGCAACAGCTGCTGTTACAAGAGTTGGCAAAATTGAGAAAAGGAGAGTTTTCGGATGAGCTGATCACGGCGATTGTGAACAACGCTAAGAAAGACGAAATCAAGCAAAATGAAAGTTATGGTGATCGTGCTGAATCATTGATGGATGCCTTTACTTCGGGTCAGGATTGGGCGTCTGTCGTGGGCTATTCGGATGAGTTGAATAAAATCACTAAGCAAGATGTGGTTGATTTTGCTAACAAATATTTGAATGACAATAATTATGTTGTTGTTTATAAGCGTAAGGGAGTTGATAATAATGTCGTTAAAGTTGTTAAACCTGAGATTACTCCCGTAACGGTCAATCGTGATGACCAGTCTGATTTCTTGAAGAAAGTAGAAGCATTGCCAGAGGATAAAATTCAGCCGGTATGGGTAGATTACAACAAAGATATTCAGAAGGCTACTGCAAACGGTTTGCCAGTACTTGCTGTAAAGAACTCAGATAATGAACTGTTTTCGCTGTCTTATCGTTTTGATGGTGGAAAATGGAGCAATAAATTGCTTTCATTGGCTGCGGGTTATCTAGAATTTTTAGGTACAAAAGATAAATCCAGTGAGCAGTTTAGCAAGGATTTTTATCAATTGGCGTCTGATTTTTCAGTGTCTGCAGGAAATGAAGAAACTATGGTGTCGATTTCAGGCTTGAATTCAAACTTTATAGCTACACAGAACTTGATTCAGGATTTATTGCGTAATTGTGTTGCTGATCAGGAGGCTTTCAAAATGTATATTGCCCGTCTTAAAAAAGCGAGAGCAAATGCGAAAGAAAACAAGGGAGCGATCATGGAAGGCCTAAAATCTTATGCTAAATACGGCGCTAAAAATCCATTTAATAATGTGTTTACAGACGCGGAATTGGATGCTTTAAAAGCGGAGGATTTGGTGAAGGCATTGCACGATTTGGCTAATATGAAACATACGATGCTTTATTTTGGCCCGTTAACTGCCGCGGAATTTGTAGCGAAAGCGAAGCCTTTGAAACAAGGGGCTGGAGAGTATGTTCCGGCGAAAAAGGCGGTCGTGTTCGCAGAATTGCCAACAAGCAAGAACCAGGTTCTTTTTGCTAATTTCGAAATGAAGCAGGCTGAAGTATTTTGGTATAGATGCTCAGGAGTATACAGTAGTGCCTTGACACCGACTGTTTCTCTGTTTAATAATTACTTTGGTGGCGGCATGGGAAGTATTGTCTTCCAGACTATCCGTGAATCGAAAGCATTGGCTTATTCAACTTATGCCTATTATGGACAGCCTTATAAAAAAGAAAACCATTACACCGTTGGGGCCTATGTTGGGACGCAGGCTGATAAGTTTAACGATGCGATTAAAGGCATGAATGAGCTGCTGGATGTGTTGCCTGAAAGCGCTAAAGGGTTGGATATTGCGAAAGTAAGTCTGGAAAAATCAATTGCCAGTGAACGTGTGTTGAATGCGTCTATATTAGGTAGTTATCTAGCTGCACAACGTTTGGGAAATGCAACTGATATTCGTAAAGTTGTCTATGAGCAAGCGCCAAAATTAACTTATGGTGACCTAAGCACTTTCCATAAGAAAGAGATGAGTCAAAAGCCGTACGTTTATTGTATTGTAGCGAAGGAAGAAAGTCTTAAGCCAGAGGATCTTGCGAAACTGGGCGAGGTTAAAAAGCTGGATCTTAAAGAGATCTTCGGCTATTAGATCCCGGATTGCTTGTCTTAAGAATTAGATTAGCGTATGATACGAAAGAAGCCTCCGGTGTTTGCCGGAGGCTTCTTTCGTATCAGGTTTTGTGATGCCCTTTGTTTTTTATTCTTGTTTCACGCTACGGAATCCTTGTTTCACTGTTCGCGAGTAGGATTAGTTTTAAGGTGAATTCGCTATCATGGCTACTAAAAGTAGCGTATTAAAACCTGATAATCTCCTCAATCTGTTCGTTGATAAATTGCAGCGTATCTTCTTTGAATAACTGCCCTTCATCATTCAGTTCGTTCTGAACATTGGGTAGAAAGATCTTAAGGGGAAGCACGTGCATTCTTAAGTAGTGGCATATGCCCGTCAGGTGATCTATGCCGCGGAGGTTGCCATAGCGACCTGAGGATAACCCAACCAATGCAACTTTCTTGTGATAAAAACTAATCGGAAATGTACAGCAGTCAATGAACAGTTTCAGTGCTCCTGGAATACTTCCATTGTATTCGGGAGCGATGAAAATAAATAGCTCAGCTTTACTGACCATTTCTTGGATGGGTTCAAATGCGGTGCTTCTTTTTCCGTAAAGATCTGTTTCTAAAATGTTTGCTGGTAGATCTTCCAACGAAAAGATGTTACTTTCAATTGACTTACGATCAAGTAATTGCTGGTAGCATTTTGCTATTTTTAACGTCTTACTATTGGGACGGTTTGTTCCGGATATTATTAAAATCATTGTGTTGTTGATACTTATAAAAAGCGCATTTTCAAAGTGGATACATATCTTGATTTTTTGTATCTTAGCATCCTGAGGATATGTGCTTTCGATCAATCAAAAGTACGAAATATGCTGAATTAGTTTTGTTAATTTGAATCGCAGATTAAAATTTGGGCAAATTGATCTTCAGAAACGTGAAATGTAGTATAAAATGACATTTTAATTAAGAAAGGTTTTCATTCAAGATGGGAAAAGTAATTGCAATCGCAAATCAAAAGGGTGGGGTCGGAAAAACCACAACGTCAATTAATTTGGCGGCTAGTTTGGCGGTTTTAGAATATAAAACATTGTTGGTCGATGCAGATCCCCAAGCAAACTCTACTTCTGGGATTGGCTTTGACCCTCGTACAATCAGCGCAAGTGTATACGAATGTTTAGTGAATGATTTGGATCCTCGTGAGGCTATTCAATCAACAGAAACGCCAAATTTGGATCTTTTACCGGCTCATATTGATTTGGTTGGGGCAGAAATTGAGATGATCAATATGCACGAAAGGGAGTACAAGATGAAAAAAATCTTGGATCAGGTGAAACAGGATTATGATTTTATTATCATCGATTGTTCGCCTTCCTTAGGCTTAATTACAATCAATGCACTATCTGCTTCGGACTCAGTTATCATTCCGGTACAGTGCGAATACTTTGCCCTAGAAGGACTTGGTAAGTTGTTGAACACAATTAAAATCGTTCAAAACCGTTTAAATACAAGTTTGGAGATCGAAGGAATTTTGTTGACCATGTATGATGTTCGTTTAAGATTGTCAAATCAGGTGGTCGAGGAAGTGAAAACACATTTCACAGATTTAGTTTTTGATACGATTATTCAGCGAAATACCCGTTTGAGCGAAGCTCCAAGCTTTGGAATTTCTGTTATCATGCATGATGCGTCCTGCAAAGGGGCAATAAATTATTTGAATTTGGCACGCGAGATTTTACAGAAAAACGGGCATCTTAATGAAATGAATAAAACAGTAACCGCATAATATGGCAGCACATCAGCGTAAAACAGGACTGGGAAGAGGCTTAGGTGCGCTATTAAACGATAGTGTAAAAGTTCCTGCTAAAGGTAATCAGCAAGTGGAAGAAGCTCCTCTAGTTACACCAACTGCAGTAAAAACAACAAAAGAGAATGGCAGTATCAGCCATGTCCGTGTAGAAGAAATATCTGTCAACCCTTTTCAGCCGCGTACAGAATTTGATCCGGTTGCCTTACAGGAGTTATCGGAATCGATTAGTTTACAGGGTTTAATTCAGCCGATTACCGTACGTAAAATTTCGGACGGAAATTATCAGTTGATTTCCGGAGAGCGGCGTCTCCGCGCTTCGCGCTTGGCCGGTATCACCGAAATTCCAGCGTATATCCGTACCGCCAACGACCAGCAGATGCTGGAGATGGCCCTGATTGAGAATATTCAACGGGAGAACTTAAATGCTATTGAAGTAGCCTTAAGCTTTCAGCGTATGATTGAGGAGTGTAATTTAAAACAGGAAGAATTGGGTGAACGTGTTAGTAAAAACCGTTCTACTGTTACAAATTATCTCCGTTTATTAAAACTTCCACCTGTCATTCAAGCGGCAATACGCGATGGAGCCTTGACTATGGGACATGCTCGTGCCCTGATTAATATTCCAGAGGTTGATAAGCAGCTTTATATCTTTAAGTTGATTATTGATCAAGGTTTATCCGTCCGTAAGGCGGAGGAGTTGGTTCGTGAGTTACAAAAAGGCGGTAAGAAAAAAGCTGGAAAAGATAAAGCTCCGATGTCTTTTCAATTGCAGAAAATTGAAGATGATCTGGCGTCGAAATTTTCTTCTCGGGTCAAATTGAATCTGAAGAGCACGAAAGGAAAGGGTGCTATTGAGATACCTTTTGAGTCGGAAGATGATTTAAGTCGCATTCTTGAATTGTTAGATTGGTAATATGGCCAAGTTAATAAGCTTGATATTTGCGGTGTTTGCACTGTCGGTAGTACATGGACAGACTGTGGATACAATTCCTAAGAAACAGTTGGCACCCGTCAAAATAGATAGCATAAAGCAAAAATCGGTACAGGATACCGTAAAGAAGGAATCTCGGAAGGAACGTAAAAAACGGGAGAAGGAGGAGGCGAAGGCGAAAGAGAAGGTTGTGTTTAAAGATTCAACCCGTTTGGCTATCGAAGCAAAAAATAAACAAGCTTGGAAGCGCTCTTTAGTACTTCCAGGCTGGGGACAATATACAAATGGCGGCGTTTGGTGGATAAAAGTACCTGCAATCTATGGTGGCTTAATAACAACCGTACTTGTTTTCGATTTTAATAACCGTTATTATAAGGAATTACTGGGGGTATTACAAGACAAAGCTCTTGGTAAGCCGATTGATCCTTATTACATCGGAATCTCCGACCAATCTATCATCCGGGCAAAAGATAATGCGCGGCGAAATCGAGATCTCATGGTGCTACTTACGTTAGGTGTTTATGGCCTGAATGTCGCAGAAGCTTATATCGACTCGATGCTTAAATATCGCTGGAGTATCGGTGATGATAAACCCAAAAAAACGGCTTTCTTAATAGGACCTACTTTAATGGATGCTAGTCTCGCGTCGGGAACTTATTCGTTTAAACCTACGGTCGGACTTAAATTGACCATGAAATTCAATTAAAATCTCCTGTTTTAAAGGTTATATTTTGATTCCTTTTGTTTATTCATGAGTTTATTTCTTTATTAAGGGATTCATATAGCCCAAGCAAATTTAAGACAATAAGGACTGAACAGTTTTATTTTCATACGGGTTTATGGTTTTAAACATGGGTATTTCATTGAAATTTTTTAATTTTAAAAATAAACTATACTTTTTTCTAAATATATGAACATCATTCTCTTGGGATATGGCAAAATGGGGCAGATTATCGAAAGATACGCGCTGAAAAGAGGCCATCAAATTTTTTTAGTTGTCGATGAACATAATCGTCCTAACCTGACTGCTGATGATATTAAAGGTGCTGATGTCGCAATAGACTTTAGTGTACCTTCTGCAGCATTGGATAATATGAATCTTTGTCTTGAGGCAGGTGTACCTATTGTCGTCGGAACAACCGGTTGGTATGATCAACTGGAGGATGTTAAGGCGAAGTGTTTGGATGCTGATGGTTCTATTTTGTATGGCTCCAACTTCTCTATCGGAGTGAATGTATTCTTCCATATCAATAGAATGTTGGCGAAGGCATTGCAGCCTTATAAACAATATGATGTTCAGGTAGAGGAAATACACCACATTCACAAATTGGATGCACCAAGTGGTACAGCAATTACGATTGCAGAGGGGATATTGGATAATAGCGATGTGAAAACCAATTGGGTAAATACTGTTGTTGGTGAACAGGATGAGCTTATTCCAAAACCACAGGAACTTTTAATAGAAAGTCATCGAATTGAAGAGGTTCCGGGAACACATACGGTACTTTATAGTTCTGAGGTTGACCAAATAGAATTTAAACATACCGCACATAGCCGTGATGGATTTGCTTTAGGAGCTGTAGTTGCTGCTGAATGGTTGAATGGCAAAAAAGGTTTCTATCAGGTTACTGAAATTTTTGATTTTAATAAATAGTACTAATTAGTAGATTATGGGATTAATTATATTTGCGGTTTTAACAGCAATATCGGGATATGGTTTGTGGCAATTGTTTGTTAAAGCTGGCAGAAATGGCTGGGAAGCGATCGTGCCTTTTTATAGCCAGTATATTCAGGCAAAATTGACGGGAAGACCTACATGGTGGGTAATTTTATTGCTCGTGCCAATTGTCAATGTCTTTGTTTTCTATAATCTTTACCTTGATTTTATCCATTGTTTTGGAAAACGCCGGTTTTGGGAGAATGCTGCTGCTGTTTTAGTGCCTTTTATCGTTCTGCCCATGTGGGCAAAGGACAACAATGTGCGTTTTTTGAATGGTTTATATGCAAAGAATTTAAAGGCAGCTACTCAGGAAGGTATTGAACTGACCGAGGAGAAACGTGCCGAAATTGCACTTGAATCTTACAAAGATTATAAAATTAAATATCCGTACAAGAAATCCATGGTACGCGAATGGGCAGATGCCATTGTATTTGCAACTGTAGCAGCGTCACTTATTCGTGGTTTTCTGATCGAGGCTTATATGATTCCTACAGGATCGATGGAGCGTACCTTGTTGATCGGGGATTTCTTATTTGTAAGCAAGTTAAATTATGGACCACGGGTTCCTAACACACCGATTGCCTTTCCTTTTGCGCATCATACGATGCCCATCACTGGTGGGAAAGCATATTCTGAATTGATTGAACTACCCTATAAACGTTTGCCAGGATTTCAAAAGATTGAGCGTAATGATGTTGTTGTTTTCAATTTTCCTGCAGGTGACACTGTCGCGCTCGAGAACCAAAATGCAAGTTATTACGATCTTGTTCGGGCTTATGGCTGGCAGACTGTCAATTCCCAATTTACGATCCAGGCAAGACCTATTGATAAAAGGGAGAACTATATTAAACGCTGTGTCGGATTGCCGGGCGATAAAATTTTCATGAAGGATGCTAAACTCTTTGTGAACGATCAACCGGGTTTTGATCCTCCAGAAAGCCAATTGGACTATCTCGTCTTAACGGATGGTACCCCATTAAATATGGATAGATTACGGGAGTTGAGAATAGAAGCGGCTGGTGGAGATCAGCAGCCTGGTGTTTATCAGTTGTTCATGACAAAAGATGAATTAGCTATAGTAAAATCGTGGTCGAATGTCAAAGAAATCAGAAGAAATCCTGGTGGTGAAGGTGCTTATCCGTACGATCCACAATACAAATGGAATTTTGACAATTTTGGGCCGATTTTAATCCCGAAGAAAGGATGGACGGTGGCATTAAATGCACAGACTCTGCCCATTTATGAAAGAGCGATCCGCGTTTACGAAAACAATAAGTTAGAAAAACGTTCGGATGGGATCTATATCAATGATGTGAAAGTAGACCATTATACGTTTAAAATGGATTATTTTTGGATGATGGGTGATAATCGCCATAATTCCTTGGATTCAAGAGGTTGGGGATTTGTTCCCGAAGATCATGTTGTCGGAAAGGCTTTATTTACTTGGATGAGCTGGGATGAGATTGGTACAGGACTTTCGAAAATTCGCTGGAACCGTATCTTTAAAGGAATTCATTAGCAACTGCCATTTGAGCAATAACACCGCTATTTGGGGTGCAATAAAAAAGGGCTTTCGTTGTGAAAGCCCTTTTTTATGAATCTGTGTTTTCTCTCAGCAAGAGAAAACCTTTGTGATCTCCTTTGGAGCTACTGGTGACAGCGAAATTACGAAGGTTTTAATGAATATTTTTGCAGTTTCTCAACCACAAGGGTGCTGCCTGATGAACGCTATTCCCTGAATGTTGCACTACTTCAAACAAGCGAGGTAACGTTTGATCGTTTCCTCTAACCCTAAGTATAGTGCATCGGATATAAGCGCATGGCCTATGCTTACTTCCAGCAGCTCAGGAATGTGCTGGTTGAAATATTGCAGGTTGTTGAGGTCCAGGTCATGGCCTGCATTTAGACCTAATCCAACTTCACGTGCTTTTAATGCAGCTTTGAAATAGGGTTTTATCGCAAGTTCTTTATCGAAGCCATACTCTGTAGCAAATCCTTCTGTATAGAGCTCAATGCGATCTGTTCCTGTTTCGGCCGCGGCCTCTACCATTTCTTCGACGGGATCAACAAAGATAGAAACACGTATACCTGCATCTTTGAACAATTTACACATATCTTGTAGATAGGCTTTGTTTTTAATGGTATCCCAGCCATGGTTAGAGGTTAATTGTCCTTCGGTATCGGGCACTAAGGTTACCTGTGCTGGTTTATTGGCCAATACAAGGTCAATAAACTTCTGTTCTTGGCAATTCCCTTCAATATTGAGTTCGGTCTGGATTTCTGCTTTTAGATCAAAAACATCCTGATATCGAATATGTCTTTCATCAGGTCGTGGATGCACAGTGATACCTTGAGCGCCAAAACGTTCACAGGCTAGTGCCGCAGATACTAGATTGGGGTTATTGCCACCTCTAGAATTTCTGAGCGTTGCGATTTTATTGATATTTACTGAAAGTCTAGTCATTTTCCTGTATGTTATGATGTAAAAATACAAATAATATCTATTTTTTTTTAACTTGCATATATGGATGGAATCGACTATAGCCTGTTTAGCGGCTTTCGCCTATTGGACGTTATTGATATCATATTGGTAGCGATTATTATCTACTATATCTATAGTTTGATTAGAGGGACCATTGCTGTTAATATCCTGATTGGTGTAGCACTGTTTTATGGTGTTTATATAGTCGTTAAGCAGATGCACATGCGTTTACTGACCGAGATATTCGGCGGTTTTATATCTGTAGGGTCCATTGCATTGATTGTCGTGTTCCAACAGGAAATCAGGCGGTTCTTACTGCACGTTGGGAAGAACATATCCATGAAACGGAAAAAAGTTTTTTGGTCATTTATCGGGAATAAGAAAGCTATACAAAAGGATTTGACGGAAGACTTAAAACCGGTTATTGAAGCCTGTAGAAGCATGTCGCGTACACGGACAGGTGCTTTATTGGTTTTTTCAAAATATTTTGATGAGGAGTATTATCAGAGTAGTGGTGAGTATATCGATGCCCATATCTCCAAGCGCTTGATTGAAAGTATCTTTCATAAAAATAGCCCATTACATGATGGTGCGGTGGTTATTGTTGATTTTAAGATTATGACAGCATCTTGTGTGCTACCATTGTCGGATAGTGAGGATTTACCGCTGCAATTCGGACTACGGCATCGCGCTGCAATTGGAGTGACGGAAATCTCGGATGCGATTGCCGTTATCGTCTCTGAAGAGACTGGTGAGATATCTTTTGCGAAGGATGGAAACGTCAATATGAACGTTTCACCAGAAGAACTTGAGCAATTGCTAAAAGACGAGTTATAAAATAAAAAGCTGAGCTATAAAAAAGGTTTTAAATGCCAATGCCCCCAAAAAGTTAGACACTTTCTGGGGGCATTTTTAGATAGAGATACCTATTTCTTTGCAGCGTTGATCACTTGTGTATTTAATTTGATGTATTCACCATTTTTATCTGCTGTGGCAACTTCAAGACCTTTGGTTGCTGTTTCTATCGCACCTTTTTTATCTCCAGCTTTTAATTGCGCTTTTGCTTTCCAATATAGGACGTGAGCGGCTTTGGGTTGAGCTTTAGCAGCTTCGTCAAACCAGCTTAGTGCTTTATTTAGATCTAAATTATTACTGAAGTAATATTGGGCTGCAGCAAAATAAGGTTTTTTCTCACCCTTCATAGCCTCGTCAATAGAAGCTAATATTTTAGCCTGTTGATTGACTTTGAGATCAACCTTTACAGACGTTTTTTCCCAAGCGAGACTCAATACAGCGCCTGTAGGTGTAACATTGTCAAAAGAAATGGTAAATGTCTCCACTGGATTTGCTAAGGTCTGTGGTTTAACATTGAAGCGTAAGGCATCTTCAGTTTGTTTATAGGTATAGGCACCCCATTGTTTTGTGTTTTTACTGATGATGATGGTCCACTCTGATTTGTTCGGGATTGTGAAAAGAGCGTAGGTTCCAGCAGAAAGCTTATGGCCATTCAACTCAACATCACCTTCAAAGGTTAATGTGGTATTGGTATTTGCTCCTGTACGCCATACTTCATTATAAGGAACAAGATCGCCAAAGATCTTACGACCGTTCATGCTAGGTCTGCTGTAATTAAGGGTTACGTTTTCAATACCCAATCCTTGTGTAACTGTCTGTGAGCTACTTGCTGCAGGTAGCTTTAGCTGAGCAAAAGATTCGTTGGCCGTAAACATCATTGTTGCGGCAATGGCAATTGCAAAAAGATTCTTTTTCATCTGTATCATTGTTTGTTTTGTTGTATGCTTAATATTTAATGGCTCTTACAGCATCTATCTCCTAAAAGTAGGAAGAATTTTAAGAAAAAAAGGCATCTATTTTTAGATGCCTTTTTTTCTTAAAATATAAGATGGATTTACCTTAATTCGTTTTTCCCACTTTATGACCTGCTATAGAGAAATACATAATGTATAGATAGCCTGGTACCATCGCATATAGGAATGCATGTTGAAAATCAATATGCAAATGATCTTTTAACAGTCCATAGATCAAAGGCCATATTGCTCCACCAGCAATACCCATAATCATAATTGCTGATCCTGTTTTTGTGAATTTTCCCAGACCTTTAATTCCTAATGGGAAGATCGCTGGCCACATGAGGGAGTTTGCGATTCCTAATAAGGCAACAAATATAAATGATGTTGTGCCAGTTGTGAAAACAGAAATGACGGTGAATGTGATGCCAATGATTGTGCAAATGCGTAGGGCCATTTGTTGTGATACAAATCTTGGAATAGAGATAATACCGATAATGTAACCGATCAACATGCAAGATAGTGTAAATGCTGTTGCGTAGGTCGTAAAGAAGGGATCAACTTTCAGTTCGCGTGCATAGACGCCAATGATATCTCCCGCCATAACTTCGACCGCTACACAGAAGAAAATTGCCAAAGCGCCCAAGAACAAATGTGGATATTGAAATATCGATGTTTTCTTTGCCGCAACAGTTCCGCTTTCTACGCTGCTTTCTTCTTCTGCGTCCATATCGACCTCAGGCAAGTGAGTGAACTTTAAGAAAATTGCGAAGGCAACGAAAATAATTGCAAGCGAGATGTATGGCGTGTGTACGCGTTGAAGAAGATTATCTAAGATCGCATTTTTTTGGACCAGATCCGTTGTTGCTTCTAATTTTGCTGTTACTTTTTGAGCATCTTTTAAAAAGAGTGTTCCGAAAAGGATAGGTACAATGATACCAGCCGATTTATTGAAAAAACCAGCTATTGAAATTCGTTGTGCTGCGCTATCAATAGGACCAATAATACTTAAGTAAGGGTTAACTGCTGTTTGTAATAATGCCATTCCTGAACCTTGAATAAAGATTCCTGTTAAAAATAGACCATAGCTTCTGTTATCTGCCGCAGGAATAAAGATCAAGGACCCTAAACCTAATATAATAAGACTGACAACTAAACCATTTTGGAAACCAATTTTTTTGATGATGACTGAGCTTGGAAGTGCTAGGAAAAAATAAGCAATATAGGAAGCAAAGGTTACGAAGAAAGCTTGCAAATCTGTTTCGAGGTTACAAGCAATTTTTAAGAATGGAATTAAAGTTCCGTTTGCCCAGGTAATAAAACCGAGGATAAAAAATAAACCACAGCAGATGGCCATAGGGCGAAAAGCTGTTTTACCAACGTTAGGATTAGTGGTCATGTTTTGTTTTATTATATTTAGTTAAGTTATCGTTCGAGTAGTTAAGTTATCGTTCGAGGATTGGTAAATCAGTAGGAATAAGGAATGAACAAACGATTGCGCTCCATAATTACTGATTTTTAAGGTATCCATCCTACAAGACTACTTAAATTTCTTGAATATTGGAAATAAATAAAGGCATATTTTTGAGGGATTTTGATAATTAATTGACAAAAAAAAGGAGGATAAATTGTGAAATTTATCCTCCTTTGCTTATGAACGTTGTCGAATTTTAATTGGACCAAGTTGATAAATCGAGTTAGCAGGAGCCATACAGTCCTCGTTATTTTGGAACGATTGCTACTGTAAGTCTTGAGATACAATTTAATTTGTTGAAACGATCGTACATTTTTATTTCCCAAATATGTGTGGACCGACCAATGTGTATTGGACTACATTTCGCGGTGATTACACCGCTACTGACCGGGCGTATGTGATTGGCATTTACTTCAAGTCCCACACCGCGGTATTTGTCAGGGTCAACCACGAGATTGGATGCGATACTTCCCAAAGATTCCGCCAGAACGACAGAAGCACCGCCATGTAAAATGCCGTGCGGCTGTTTGACTTTATCTGTTACAGGCATGGTCGCCGTGATGGAGTTGTCATCTATTTCTGTTGCTTGAATTTCGAGCAGACCTGACAGATATTTATTGAAGAATACGTTAATTTCCTCAATGCTGTAATGCTGAAACCAAATTTTTGACATCGTCTGAGTTTAAATAACGTTCTTGGATAATAATGCGGTGATGATTGAGATGGCCCGCAATGACATACAAAAGCGCTTTTACACTTGTCAGCCGTTCAGATGCCATGCCCTTACGTTCTAGTTCCACATCGTTAAAACTATTGAAAAGCATCATGTTAGCTTTGCGAAGAAAGGTGAATTCTTTGCTTAAACTTTCTAATGTGCGGTCGTTGTAACGGGAATATTGAATGAGATAGTCTTGGTCATACCCGGCAAGCTCTTTAAGGTCATTACGTGAAAAACGCAATGCCCGGTAAGCCATGATACGCTCATTATCGATGACGTGGCCAACAACTTCTTTGATGGTCCACTTATCTTCGGCGTATTTAAAATTACCTCTTTCCTCAGGAATCGTGTCCAGAAATGCTGGAAAGGAGAGCGTTTGTTCTTCTAGTGCATCAAACACGTTATCGACGACAGTCTCAATATAAGGTGCGTAGACTGCTGGATATTCGTCAGATTTGAGTGGCTTCATATTTTAAATTGCTTTTTAAGATTATTCGAAATGTTGTTCCTTTACCTACTTCAGATTCTTTTACAAAAATTTGTCCCTGGTGGTACCGCACCATTCTTTTTGTCAGACTAAGGCCAAGCCCCCAACCTCTTTTCCGTGTTGTGAAACCCGGCTGGAAAACAGATTCAAAATTAGATCTCGGAATTCCTTTGCCCGTATCACTAATGTCTATAAAAATTTCTTCTTTCGCAATATTTTCTGAAATATTAACAGTTATCTTTCCTTCTGTGCCAATGGCATTTACTCCGTTTTTCAATAAATTTTCGATAATCCAATCAAAGAGTGGAATATTGAGTTGTGCTTCAAGATGTGTGTCGCCTTTTAATTCGAAAGCAATTTTATTACTGGTTCGTATGCGAAAATAATCCATATAATTTTTGATGACATCATAGAGGTTATGGTTGGTCAGTACGGGAGTAGATCCTATTTTGGAGAAGCGGTCAGCGACGATTTCAAGTCGTTTAATGTCATTTTCCATTTCATTTAGCGTGTCATCTTCTTCGGCATCAAATTTTATGCGAATCAATTCTAACCAGCCCATCAGTGACGAAATAGGGGTGCCCAACTGATGTGCTGCTTCTTTGGTTAGTCCGACCCAAACAAGATTTTGTTCAGATTTTCGGATGGAGTTGAAAACCGTATAGGCAATAATGAGAAAGAGGGCAATCAATGATAATTGTACATAAGGAAACACCCTTAACTGTTGCAAAAACCAAGAATCCTTATAATAAACATGCCATTTTTGACCATTTTCCAATTCCAATGTAATCGGAGGATGGCTCTTCTTCATAAACGCGAGCTGCTTTTGAAAATATGCCGGATCATAATCGAGATGTTTTGTAACACTGTCGTTGTGTCCGGGTTTAATATTTGTCTTTGTGGAATCGAGGTTACGCCAGAAAATAATGTCTTCCTTATCGTCAGTAATAATTGCTGGTAAATTTAGGCTGTCTCTTACGGCGTAAATAAACGTAATGAATTCATCATCAACGTCGGGCATGGTCATGATATTTTTGGTACTCATAGCCCATACCTCAGCCTTTGAACGTTCGGCATGCGCAAGATTTCGAACGAGGTAGTTGGTATAAACCAAAGAGGCGACAGCAATGACTGCTGCAAAGATAAGCAAGATAAATTTCCAGCGTTGCTGGCTAATCTGATAGGGTTTCATGATTACGTATTCGTGTCCTTCATTTGCAAATTACTGAATAAATGTCTGTTTTCTGCACTTTTATTTCATTGAAGAAGTTAACGTACCATCCAAATCAAAAATTTTGTGGTAATTTTGCGGCATGAGTTCAGAAAGAAAAGTAAGAGTGCGTTTTGCACCGAGCCCGACAGGTGGTCTTCACCTTGGTGGGGTACGTACAGCTTTGTTTAATTTTCTCTATGCGCGTCAGCATCAGGGAGATTTTATTTTACGTGTCGAGGATACGGACCAAACTCGTTTTGTCCCAGGTGCTGAGGAGTATATCAACGAATGTTTAGCATGGTGTGGTCTGTCTCCAGATGAAAGCCCGTTAAAAGGGGGCGAGTACGGACCTTACCGTCAAAGTGAGCGAAAACCATCTTACCGGAAATATGCTGAGCAGTTGATCGAGAATGGTTATGCTTATTATGCATTTGATACTGCAGAGGAATTGGATGAGCAACGTAAGTTGCAGCCTAATTTTCGCTATAGCCACGAAAATAGACTTCAATTGCGTAATTCATTGAGTCTGTCTGAGACTGAAACTCAACAATTATTGGATGCGGGGACTCCGCATACCATTCGTATAAAGATTCCTACCGATGAAACGGTAACATTCACGGATATGATCCGTGGAAAGGTTGCTTTTGATACAAATCTTGTCGATGACAAGGTGTTGCTTAAAGCAGATGGCATGCCGACTTATCATCTGGCAGTTGTTGTCGATGATAAAGCTATGGAAATATCGCATGTTTTCCGTGGTGAAGAGTGGTTGCCTTCGGCGCCTATCCATATTTTATTGTGGGAATACCTCGGCTGGGGTGATAGCATGCCAGGTTGGGCACACCTTCCATTAATTCTGAAACCAGATGGAAATGGTAAATTAAGTAAGCGTGATGGCGATCGCTTGGGCTTCCCTGTTTATGCAATGAACTGGACTGATGCGAAATCTGGTGATACAACAAAAGGATTCCGTGAGATGGGCTTCTTGCCAGAAGCTTTTGTCAATATGCTTGGGGTGTTGGGCTGGAATGATGGAACTGAACAGGAGATTTTCTCCTTAGATGAATTGATCCAGAAATTTGGTGTTGACCGTATCAGTAAAGCTGGGGCAAAATTTGATTTTGAAAAAGCAAAATGGTTCAACCATGAATGGATTAAACGCACATCGACAGAATCTCTGTTGCCACAGATCAATACAGTTTTGGAGCATCATAAAGTAGAAGCCGATGCCGCTTATGTGAGTAGGGTATTGGATGCCGTGAAAGAACGTTTAACCTTTGTTGAAGACTTTTGGACTCAGGCGTCCTTCTTCTTTTCGCAGCCTGCGGAATATGATTTGAGCGCGGTAAAACCTAAATGGTCTGCTGAGAAAACTGCATTTTTTGAGGATATTAACCAATCATTCGAAGGATTTAATACCTGGAAGGCTGCTGAATTGGAACCCTTCTTCAAGGATGCGATTCAGGCATCAGGGATGAAGATGGGTGAGCTTATGATGCCATTCCGGATTATGTTGGTAGGGGGTAAGTTTGGACCAGATGTATTTCAGATTGTTGAATTACTTGGTCAACAAGAGGTCATAGCGCGTGTGAAAAAAGCACTTAAAGAATTCGATGCTTAAATAGCTTTAAGTACGAGATACCGAAAAGGGGTTGTCTGCATTGCTATGCAAACAGCCCCTTTTTTCTGAAAGAGGTTGTTTATTGATTGCTGTTGTTTTTATCAAGTCATCAATGCGCGATTAAGTCATCAATGCGCGCGCGATACGCGGTTGATTAGCCAAAAAGAATCTTCCGTTCGGGTTCTTAACTGTTGTTGCTCGCGAAATCATGGAGCTTGTCTATAGGGGGGGCGGCCTCATTTACAAGTATGGTATCCTTAGGCGCATGAAAAGTGTTTTGGCTGGGCCGAATAAAAATATTAGCCCCGTTATTAGTATTCCTAGTATCCCTAGATAAGTAAATATCTCCATGTTACTGATTAACGTTGCTTGCTGACTTAGGGTTCCCGAAATACTTTTGCTGGCAATTCGGCCAGCTATCTGATCGCCATATATTCCGGCATATTTCTCCATTAATGTATCCCAATAGTTTATTGTTAGGGGACTGCTTGTATTCAATGTTTGTTCGAGTTGAATATAATGTTTTTGATTTAATACATAACTGACGTTTTGGATAAGAGCAAATCCGACATTCGTACTCCAGAACCGAGCTGTTGTGCCCATAAGACCTGCATTGCCAACGTGATGGGATTCGACACCAGTCAAGATATAGATAACAAGCGGTGTAAAGAGCCATCCCTGACCTATTCCTTGAATAAACAAAGGAAGACCGATTGTCCAAATTGTGGTGTCAGGGTAAAATGTGGGTACAAATAGAAAACATGAGGTCGCCAAAATCAAAAAGCCGAAACCAAAGATATATTTAGGAGATACATCGCGCAGGAGTAAAAAACCTGAACTACCGACACCCAGTATTGTGCCAAACACGTTGATGTACTGTACATCAATAATATAATGCCAGGGCCACTTCCAAACTGTAGCCATTACAGTATAAACATTATTGAGGCAGCTACGAATAATATAAAACAGAAAAAACAGGGTAACACCAAAGATCACATTTTTGTATCTCAAGATCTCAAAATGAAAAAGGGGTCTTTTGACCGTCTTTTGTTTAATCATAAAGAGTGCGCCGAAAATAAGGGAAAGGGCGAAGTTTATGGTGATATTGGCGTGTTCAAACCAATAGTATTTGCGACCATAAATTAAGACATAAGCTCCACAGCTCAATGATATCAATAAAAACAAGCAACTTGCCAGATCTAATTGATAGAGGGGGAATTTTTTACCCAAGCGATTATTGTTAAGTAACAGCAAAGCTATTGCAATCACAATCAAATGCCAATAGAGGACGACGTGGATCATATCTTGCCATCCGTAATCCATAATACTTTCTTTGAGTAAGGAGGTCGTTAAAGTTGATCCCGTAAGCATAAAGGTGTACAGGAAAAAATAAGCAATCGTACGGCTTTTGGCATGCCTAATTTGCATCATAAGCAAGGGAAGAAAGCAAGCTCCTTCCAATACACAGAAAATACCTTCTACCACGCGCAGAATGCCAATAAGAAATGGATCTCTTGTCAGCGAAATGCCTAGTAGGATCAAAATGGAAAGACTGCAGGTCAAAAGAATATATGTTCTTACTCTGAAGAAGGAAAATAGCCGCTGAAATAGAAGTAAAGCAACGACAATGGCGCCATACATCAGGGATAGAAAATACTGAATATCCTCGGCTTCAATGTCCAGTACCGAAGCGGTAAATGCCGTATTGGAATGGAAGAGAGACATTAACATGAGATGTGGGAACATCGCTAATATCATTAACGGAAGTTTTATCCATTCGGGCACCCAACTATAGTATAAAGATTTATTCATACGCATGATGATTAGGATTGATGGGTAGCATGGATAACCACATTCATACCGGCACGCAATTTCTTAAGATCCTGTTTTGGATCAAATACAATTTTAATAGGAATCCGTTGTTCAATCTTTACGAAATTTCCGGTTGCATTGTCTTGAGGTATCACGGAAAATTTGGAACCTGATGCTGGGGAAAAAGAGTGAATTTTTCCTTTAAAACTAAGTTTGGGAAAGGCATCAACCTGTATCGTGACTACAGTACCTTCTGAAAGGTTTTCGAGTTGAGTCTCTCTAAAATTAGCGTTGATCCATTTTTCCTCGCTAATGACGTTGGCTAGTGTCTGGCCTTCCTTTACAAATTGTCCTGGTTGGATCGTTCGTTTGCCAACAAAGCCATCGTAGGGAGCGGTTACTACGGTATAGGAGAGAAAAAGCTGTGCATTTGTTTTCGCAGCCTTTTTGATATTGATATTAGCTCTTGCCGGCAATTCGTTTGCTTTTTCTTTGCTGCTGTTCAGTTGAGCTGAATTATATTCTTCCGTAATGGCGTGCAATTGCGCCAATGCGATATCGTATGCTGCTTTGGCATTATCGTACTGCTGTCTGGTGGCAGCCTCAGCTTCAAATAAATTCTTGAACCGATTGTAATCCTGTTGGGTCTGCCATACACTTACTTTTGCAGCCTCTAATCTTGCCTTTTGAACCGAAATACTATTAGCTGCCGCATCGGCTGTTTTGCTGAGAACCTCGGCATTTCTCTCACTACTTTGGAGTTCGGCATTCGCCATATCCACCTTGGTTTGATACTCGCTCGCGTCTATAATAAGCAGCGTGTCGCCTCGATGAACATATTGATTTTCCTCAAATCGTACCTCTTTAATAAAACCAGCGATTCTACTGGCAATGGGTGTAACATATTGATCAATTTGAGCGTCATTTGTCGTGACATACTGATTAGTAAAAATGAGGTGTCTGACTAAGACGCCAATACCGGTCAATAATAATAGGCTGGCAAATATGACGAGCACTTTATTAAATCCCTTTGTTTTGTCTTTTTTATCTTCTTTATTCATTGTTGTTTAATTGCGCGTTTTTCAATTGTTTGCTTTGCCTGTGCTTATTCCTTTGTATGTGCTTGACGTATCCTTTACCTTAAAATCATCAAAGCTTCCAGCTCAAAAAGTCTCGGAGCCATTCATCCAGTTCAGCTATGCTGTACTCGAAGTAGCAATTTTTCTGGTTTTGTATTTGACTTAAACAGGAGTACTCGGAATACGAGCAAATTTCCTCTGAGCACATGAGCATATGGCTGTACAAAGATACTGTGAGATAGAAACGTTTTGTTTTGTATAGTCGGACGAATATATGTTCATTTGCGCCATGTTGTAGGAAAAGTGTAATTTTAAGTTATGGAAGAGGAAAAACTGGCAGCTATTGATGCTGATCAATATGATTTTTATGTAGACCACATGTATGTCGATCGTATCGATTCTCGGGAGTATAAACATAAAAAGGCACGGTTGCTCTATGCCGAAGGTGGAATTGTTCATGTGTTTACAGCAACAAAGCACTGGTACTTACCGGCAAGATTTTACATGTGGATTCCGGCAAATACAACCTATCATCTGGAAAGCACAAGCTCCCGTATCCCGCTATATAGTTTTTATTTCAAAGAGCGGCAGCAGATGCCGTCCGTACTTTCAGTACCGAATATATTTCTTAGCAATGATCTGGTGCGTGAAATGTTTTTATTTGCTCAGGATTGGAGCGGAGGGGTCAGTAAAACGACCGATTATTCAAAATACTGTCTCTTGCGCGCGATGATGGCTATCATTCCGGATACAAGTTCACCAATAGATGCTTTCCCGATGCAGCATCCCTATCCTAAAAGTGAGAAACTCAGGAGTGTGGCTAGATATCTGAACAGCAACATTGATCAGGCCTTTACCATAGAACAGATTGCGGCTCGCTTTGGAATGAGTAGCCGCTCGTTGTCCAGACTTTTTAAAGACGATATGGGCATCAGTTATATTCGGTTTTTAAGAGCCATACGAATTGCAAAAGCTTTGGAGCTGATGTCAGAGAATAGCTATTCCATTCTAGAAATAGCCATGCGCGTGGGATACAACGAGCTGTCTTCTTTTAGTAATATTTTTACGCGTGTAACGGGTATCCGTCCATCGATATATATGGCGAAGATTAATGAATATAAACAGTAATATTTTATTTAGGCCAAAAGTTCCTGCAGATCTTCCTGAGATAGTGACTTGATAAAGCTTTCTTCTGTCGTGATCAGGCTTTGTGCAATCGATTTCTTTTTATTCTGTAAAGCCAGTATCTTTTCTTCGACGGTATCTTTACTGATAAATTTATAGATAAATACATTGCGCGTTTGACCGATGCGGTGTGAACGGTCTACGGCCTGTTGTTCCACAGCTGGATTCCACCACGGATCCAGAATAAAAACATAGTCCGCTTCAATCAGATTGAGTCCCACCCCACCTGCTTTTATCGATATAAGAAATAACTTAGTATCGTTGTTTTTACGAAATTGGCTAACGGCTTCATCCCGGTTCTTTGTGCCGCCATCTAGGTAGGCATAATTTATTCCTTTATTATCGAAATACTGACGGAAGATATTGAGCTGTTTTACGAACTGGGAGAAAATCAGTACTTTGTTGCCCCTTTGCATTACCATCTCAAGCGTTTCAATGACAGCGTCGAACTTGCCGGAAGCACCCGAGAACTTCTCATCCACCATTCGGGGATGATTGGCTAATTGTCGGAGCTTTGTCAAGCCCTGCAACAGCGCAATTTGGGTAGATTTTGGCTTGCTGTCCAATTGTCCGTCAAGAATGGCATTGCGATATTCAGATTTGACTTTTTCGTACAACTCGGATTGTTTTTCAGTCATTTCACAATAAAGTACCTGTTCAGTTTTTGGCGGTAATTCTGTTGCCACCTGATCTTTTGTACGTCTTAATATAAAAGGTTTGACAATCGCTTGAAGACGCTGCGCCTTTTCTTCATCTTTTTTCTTTTCTATGGGCTGTACAAATTCCTTCTGAAAATAGGTATAGCTTCCTAGTAATCCTGGATTGGTGATGTGCATCTGTGCCCAAAGATCCGAAACGGAATTTTCTACAGGAGTTCCACTCAAGGCCAATTTGTTTTTGCTTTTTAGGCTTTTGATGGCTTTAAACGATTTGGAAGTTGGGTTTTTGATATTCTGGCTCTCATCGAGGATAATGTAATTAAAATAAAAGCCACTCAAGGTTTCTTCATCAATGCGGGCAATCCCGTAGGTAGTAATGACCAAATCATATTTAGCGAAAAGCGAGGCATCTTTAATGCGGTTGTTTCCGGTATGAAGGTGAATATTAAGCTGTGGCGCAAATTGCTGTGCTTCTTTTTGCCAGTTGTATACCAATGATGTTGGCAAGACCAAAAGTGAGGTACGGACATCCTGTTCGTCTTGGAGTTGTTCTTTTTGCTGTTGCAATAACGCTAAAGTCTGTATGGTTTTACCTAAACCCATATCATCTGCAAGACAGCCGCCAAATTTATACTGCTTCAAAAAATTAAACCAATTGTATCCTGCTTTTTGGTATGGGCGAAGATTTCCCTTGAAATGTTTTGGTTCGGGAATATCAGCAATCTCTTCAAAGTTGGCTAGATTCTGTAGTTTTCGTGTAAATACCAGTTTTGTATGCTCACTAATTTCAAAGAGTAGACCAATATGTACCTTATTTAGTTTGAGCTCATGTCGGTCTGCAGAAAATTGGAAGAGATGGTTGTATTTTGCAAACCATTCTTCCGGAATCATGGCAATTTCTCCATTTGGTAAGGTGAATTCCTTAATATTATTAAGGATATGGTTGCGCAGCTGAATAAATGGAATCTCATAGGGCCCAAATTTTGCGATAGCACTTATATCAAACCAATCATTGTCTTCATCAATGGAGATATCTAAGGAGGTGTGCCCTATGAAGAAGCGTTTTTCTTCACTATTTTGTATAATGTGGAATCCAAGAGCCTCCAGTTGTTCTTGATGGTTGTTCATCCAGTCAAATACTGAAAGCCGTTTTCCAGTTTGGTTTGCTGGCGTTAATAAGCCGAGTTGGAGATCAACATCCTGTAGTCCCAATTTTTTTAAGCTTTCATGTTGTTGTTCTTCCCATTGCAACGATCGTTTGACACGGTGGAATATATATTGATCATCTTGCGCATTATATTCCATGCGAACAGTAACCTTATTCTCGGCTCCCGCGGTAAAGGTATGCGGTCCGTACTTGAATTGCAGTTGTAATTGCGAGGCTCCATCCTCGACATAAATCAAATGGAGGAGTGGAATTGCTTGGTGCTGGTGGGTCTGAATTTCAAATCCTTCGGCATAGACATGATAACGTTCAATCAGTCCACATACAAAGGTTTCGAAATATTTTTTTTCAGTGCTTCTACCGACAGAAATGTAACGTTTATTCAGGAAAGGGCTGAGCTTCTTGCCCTCAAGGGCCTGATCGAAATAATATAGGGTATTGTTTAAAAGTAACCATGCTTGTACATTGGTCAAGACAATGGCATTTTTGAACATAAACTCCAGACGCTGATTTTCGTATTTGATTGTCGGGAAATAACGTGTTTCTTCTTCGTTTCGTCGAAAATGAAATAGAATCGATGCCGCAGAGGTTGCCAATTTAATTTCTTGATCTGCTGGATAACCATCTTTGCTCATCATGAAAAGTGGTTTGTCTCCAATAGCTTCAAAAAATTGGATCATTTTTTCATCTATTTTAGGCCGAAGAAGTTCATACAACTTTTTATCGAAAACTTTGGAAAAGAAATCGACAGGTCTAATTGCTTTTTTATAGTATTTTTTGATGAGATGCGTTTGTTCGATTTCATCGAGCAATCGAATCAGTTTGTAATCTACTTCATCCAATTCCGCGGCGTAAGCATCGACAGTATTGCTAAATATACGCTGATAACGTAGTGAGTAAGTCCCGTTGGGATTGAGTTTGACCATGTGTGGCTCAATAAGATAGCCAAGATAGGGATGCTCACATATAGAATAAACGATTTTATATACTGGAAATGACTTTGACTGTTGCATTAAAAATAGCGGACCTTATAAATAAAGGTTTCTAATATACAATAAAATATACCATTAATTGCAATTTGCACGTTGAAATTTTAAAAATCGATTCCAAGGGATAGCCTCGTTAAGATCCTGTACTAACCTTCATTATGAAGTTGTTCACAGGTATCGTTAAATGCCAAAGATAACAGGTCGTCCTTCACGGCTTGATTTACCTGAGTTGAAAATTTGAGTTGTAATTAGCTTGACTCGCTATAGGAGTAAAAATCTAATAGTTTCCTTCAAAGACAAATTGTGCTGGACCTTTTAAGAATACCTCTGAGAAATGGGAGCCCTTCTTATGGAATGAAATATAAAGCTGCCCTCCTAATACGCGAATAGGAATAGTGATATCACCTTCTAAATTTTGCTGCAGAGCAACAGCCATCGCTGCTGCAGTTGCTCCAGTGCCGCAGGCATAGGTTTCATCTTCAACACCGCGCTCAAAAGTACGGAGGAAATAACCATCTCCTTCCGCTTCAATGAAATTTACATTGATGCCTTCTTTTTCATAAGTAGCATTGTTGCGAATTGCGTAGCCATCTTGGAAGACATTTTTATCCTGCAGATTTTTTACAAACTCAACATAATGTGGAGACCCCGTTTGTAATACATAAGCTTCACCATCACGTGTATAATCTTGTACATCGATCATTTGCAGGTTGACAAGGTCTGCTGCTAGCGAGGCATGGTGTATGCCGTCTACTGCCAAAAAGACAGTTTTGTCAGTAATGATGCCTAAGTCGCGTGCAAAAGCGACGATACAACGGCCCCCGTTACCACACATGCTGCCTTCTCTGCCGTTGGCATTATAATAAATCATCTCAAAATCGTAATTTTCCTTGTTTTGAAGCAGCATTAAGCCATCGGCACCAATGCCAAACCGACGGTTACAGAGTTTTTCTACCAATGCTTCATCTGCGCGGTCAAATGCACTGTCGCGGTTGTCTACTAAAATGAAGTCATTTCCTGCGCCCTGATATTTTGAAAATCTTACTTTTGATGCCATTACGTTGATTTGTAGTAACAAAAATACGTTTTTTTGTTACAAAAAACCGGGTAAAAGTTAAGATTTGTTAAAATGATTGCATTTGTCTAGCAATTAACATTTTTTAACGTGTCGGATTTTCCGAAGGCCTTGAAATGGTATTACATTTGAACATATCCGAATAAAATCGGTAATTTTAGGAGCAAAAGTTATCAGCATATATTAGGACATTTTAAAATAGAAATAAGTTTATGAATAAGGTCGGTTTAACGCTATTAACGGCTGTTTTCGGTGGAGCGGTAGCATTAGGTGGTTACAAGCTTATTGAGAATAAGAAGTTGGATGGTATGTCTTTCGAAGACAAACAAAAAGTTTATTTTGCAAACAATCCTACAGGAGTTATGTCTTCAACAGGCAATCCTGATTTCACCCAGGCTGCCGCAATAGTGTCGCCAGGTGTAGTGCATATTAAGACAACCTATAGCCGTAAAGGATCACAGCAATCGCAAGGTTCTCCGTTCGATATGTTTGAAGAGTTTTTTGGCATGCCACAAGGTGGTGGACGTCGTCAAATGCAGGCGCAACCTGTGCAGGCATCCGGATCAGGTGTAATTATCTCGGATGATGGTTATATTGTAACGAATAACCACGTCGTAGAAGATGCAGATAAAATTGAAGTCGTATTAACAGACAAACGTACGTTTGAAGCCAAATTGATCGGACGTGATCCGAATACAGATTTAGCCTTGTTGAAAGTGTCAGGCAAGGGGCTTCCTGTGGTCAAGTTAGGTAACTCAGATAATGTCAATGTCGGTGAATGGGTGTTGGCTTTTGGATACCCGCTAGGGCTTCAATCTACAGTTACCGCAGGTATCATTAGTGCAAAGGGTCGTCAGATCGGTATTCTGAGTGAAGGTCAGCAACAACGTGGTAATCCATTTGGTGGTGGACAGGATCAAATCCCGGTGAGTTCAGCGATAGAATCCTTTATTCAAACAGATGCTGTTATCAATAAAGGAAATAGTGGTGGTGCGTTGACGAATGCTTCGGGAGAATTGATTGGTATTAACTCTGCTATCGCTTCTCCGACAGGAACATATGCGGGTTATGGTTTTGCGATTCCGGTCAATTTGGTGAAAAAGATTGTCGATGACTTTGTCGAATACGGTAATGTAAAACGCGGTTATATCGGTGTTACCTATACCGAAATAACACCTGAACTTGCTAAAGAGAAAGGTTTTACAGATGTTGATGGCTTGTATGTTCAAGACGTTGTAGCTGGTGGTGCCGCAGAGGCTGCAGGTGTTAAAAAAGGAGATATCCTGACCAAGATTAATGGAAAAGTGATCACAGGTTCACCTGTCTTAAGTGAAACTATAGGTCGTGCGCGTCCTGGAGATAAGGTCAATGTCACCTACAAACGTGATGGTAAGGAAAAACAAGTAACCATGACATTGAAAGGGGAAGAATCCTTGAAGACCGCAAATACCGGCGGTAAAGCTTCTAAAAGTGCAACGGAGATTTACAATAAATTGGGTGCAAGCTTTATTCCTGCTTCAGCTCAGAAGAAAAAAGAGCTGGGTGTCAACTCTGGAGTTGTTGTGACCCAAGTGAATCGTGGTGGCATCTTTGATTACTTCGGTGTAGAGCGTGGATTGGTCATTACTGAGGTTAATGGAAAAGCTGTAAATACAGTAGACGATGTTGAAACTGCGCTTGGCGCAACACAACGTAATATTGTGCGATTGAAAGGGGTATCTCCTCAAGGTGGTGCTGTTCAATTGAGCTTCCCAGTAGAATATTAAGCGTTGAATTAAGAATTGGTTGATTAATATAGTTTAGGTGGTTCTAGCCGTAAGGTTAGGCCACCTTTTTTTTTCTGAAAGTGTCTGATCTTATTGGCCAGAAAAAACCTTCAGTTTGCTTTCATTGCTGTTGGTGGCTGCGAAGTCATGAAGGTTTTATCCTTTGTATTATGATCACGTTTTTTCATTAAGGGAGTAATGAACTCGCTATGCTTGGTTTACTAAGCATTGTTTAATTTCATTGGCTTTAATGAACTCAGTTATTGGTCAGAATGATTTTTAGGCGGGTTTTTCCGCTGTTTTTGTATGCGAAATCAGGAAAATTTGGTGGAAATGCTATGTCACTTGGTAACATGTAGGTCAATTTTAAGCTGGTTGTTTCCTTAATAATTTTAGTTTAGCTATTTTGCGGAATGAAGTGCCGAACAGCGCCAGTACTTGTTAAGCTGCGTCTTTCTGGCCTGATGATTTATTATATATTTTGCTATCGACAAGAATGAGAGCCTGATTATATGGGCTAAAGGCGTTCTTTGCGTCCTTTAGTTGGATCAGTCAACGGTATCGCGATTGCTTGATAGTTTTTTAAAATTATAGAGATGAAGATTTTAATGGTTTGTTTGGGCAATATCTGTCGTTCGCCCCTTGCACATGGTATATTAAAACAAAAAGTTGCGGATAATCAATTAAATTGGGTCGTTGAATCGGCGGGTACAGGTGACTGGCACATTGGTGAAGCACCCGACCGTAGGGCGATAGCCATTGCAAAGAAGTATGGTGTCGATATTTCCGGTCAGCGGGCCCGACATTTCAAGCCGCATTTTTTTGCCGAATATGATCTTATATTTGTGATGGATAGACAAAATTATGAAGATGTATGCGCTCAGGTGATTGATAAGGAAGACCTGAACAAAGTGAAATTGTTTTTAGGAGACGATGTCGTTCCCGATCCGTATTTTGACGATAATTTGTTCGATCCAGTTTTTCAGATGATTGATCAGCGCTGTGCAGAGGTTATTGCAAAAGGAGGGAATCTAACGGCATAAGTGTATTTATTTATCTTAGTTTGTTTAAAACAAAAAAATGAAGGCAGCAGAAGTAAATAAGAAGTGGAGCATTCTACAGGATGAAATTGCTTCACTATTCGATATGGAAAAGCCGGACATCAAAGTCTGTTTATTCCTCATTGGTGTTCAGGAATTGGGTAAAGGTGCTCAAAAGTTCTCAAAACGGGAAAAAGAAGAATTGATGCACATTGCGACCTGTCGACTTTTCAGTGCAATGGGATTTTATAATCTGAAAGGTCTGGATGAAGAGGGGTGGCCACATTGGGAATTGGTAAAACCTATTCCTAACTATACGCTTTTGGAACAAGAGCTGATTATGAAGTCCTTGATCATAAATTATTTTGAGGAATTAAACGTTATCTAGAAGATAACACAATTGAAAAAACTGGAAGTTCTAATTGGGAGCATATAATTATTAACAGATGAAATTTTTAAAGGCTAGTTTAATAGCAGTATTCTGCTTTTTGCAGGTTTTGGCATTTGCGGCTAAACCCGAGTTTAAATATGTACAGATCGTTACTGACAAGGGAAACTGTGTGCTGCGGTTGTATAATGAGACACCTAAACATCGGGATAACTTTGTCAAATTGGCAAAAAGTAAATATTACGACGGGACTTTGTTCCATCGTGTCATCCAGAATTTTATGATTCAGGGTGGTGATCCTGATTCAAGAAATGCCGTTGGCGGCGCTCAATTGGGTAATGGAGGACCAGGGTATACAATTCCTGCAGAGATTCAGGATGGTTTATTCCATAAAAAAGGTACTATCGGAGCGGCTCGAGATAATAATCCCGCAAAGGCTTCTTCAGGTTCTCAATTTTATCTCGTTCAGGGAAAGGTATTCACCCCTGAAGACCTCGATCGTTTGGAGCAAACACGAATGAATGGTAAGAAATTTTCGGAAGTGCAACGTCAGGCGTATACGACTATTGGTGGAGCTCCGCATTTGGATTGGAATTATACCGTATTTGGTGAGCTGGTCAAAGGCGTGGATGTCATCGATCAGATTGCAGCTGTGAAAACCGATAAGCACGATAGGCCAGAAGTCGACCAGAAAATGAGCATGCACGTGCTCACAAGACGAGAAGCGTTAAACCTGGAGCGAGAACTAAAAGGTCTAAAACCTCAGACGGGTATCTTTTCTAAAATTGGTGATCTGTTCTCTTCCAAGGATTATTAATGTCGTTATGATTCGCAAATCAGGGGTTGAAGAGCTTTTTCCTTTATTATTTAGCATCTCAATATTCAAAAAATGAAAATAGTAACCTATAATGTGAATGGTTTACGTGCAGCCTTGAAGAAAGATTGGTTAGGCTGGTTGAAAACTGTAAATGCAGATGTCATCTGTCTTCAGGAGATTAAAGCTACACCGGATCAAATTCCTGAAATTGCTTTGTTGGAACAGATGGGCTATGAGCATTACTGGTATCCCGCTCAAAAAAAAGGCTATAGCGGAGTCGCCTTGTTTACGCGTATCACACCTAAGCATATTGAGTATGGTTGCGGCCATGAAGATTATGATTTTGAAGGACGTATTATCCGTGCTGATTTTGATCAGGTTTCCGTGATGAGTACTTATTTTCCATCAGGTACGACAGGAGACGTGCGACAGGATTTTAAATACCGTTTTCTGGCGGATTTTCAGTTATATAGCGATAAGCTTTTGGTCGAAAAACCGAATTTGGTCGTTTGTGGTGATTATAATATTTGTCACCGTGCTATTGATATTCACAATCCAAAATCAAATGCAAATTCTTCGGGATTTCTTCCAGAGGAGCGCGAATGGATGGAGAATTTTATTAATTCGGGCTATATCGACTCTTTTCGCCATTTAAATCCGGATCCGCACCATTACAGTTGGTGGAGTTACCGTGCTGGAGCACGTGCGAAAAATCTAGGTTGGCGTATTGATTATAATATGGTTTCAAAACCTCTGGCAGAGAAAATCAAATCGTCCAGCATAATGCCAGATGCTGTCCATTCCGATCATTGCCCGGTATTGTTGGAGCTTGCCGTCTAATTAGATGGCATCTCACAAAAAAAGGCTTTCATATGTATGAAAGCCTTTTTTTTGTGAAGCACGAGGGACATTATTAACTAATTATTTCCCCTGGCTATGGATAATGGAAAGTTGCTGGGCAACTTTCTCTGCAATCGTTAAAAATGATTTCGTTACAGGGTCTTCGGTATCTATGGCAACTGGGAAACCATTATCTCCAGCATCAGAAATGCCTTTTAATAAAGGGATTTCACCAAGGAAAGGAACTTTATATTCTTCTGCTAAACGTTTTCCACCGTCTTTACCAAAAATATAGTATTTATTTTCTGGCAGCTCAGCCGGGGTAAAATAGGCCATATTTTCTACGACGCCCAATAATGGAATATTGATGCTATCCATTAAGAACATTCCAATTCCTTTGACGGCGTCGGCCAGGGCAACGTGCTGCGGCGTAGTGACAATCACAGCTCCGGCAATAGGGAATGTCTGCGATACGGTGATATGGATGTCACCAGTGCCTGGAGGCATATCAACGACCAAGTAATCCAGTTCGCCCCAGTGCGCATCGTTAAAAAGCTGCTTGATTGCGGAGGTGGTCATTGGACCACGCCATGGAATAGGTTGGTTTGGATCGGTGAAAAATCCTATTGAAAGTAATTTCAGCCCAAATTTTTCAAGCGGTTCAATTTTAACCTGTCCGTCTGGCATTTCTACCGAACCTGGCTTAGCGCCTTCCAATCCAAACATAATCGGAAGCGATGGTCCATAGATATCGGCATCTAAAAGTCCTGTTTTAGCACCTTTGGCATGGAGAGCAAGAGCTAGATTGGCGGCAACCGTAGATTTACCAACTCCACCTTTGCCTGAAGATACCAAAATGATATTTTTAATACCCGACACTTGTGCACCTTGCTTCCCAATCACATTGGAAGTCATATTGATCTGAACTTCGAGATTTTTGTCGATGAAATGGGCTATAGCGTTTCGACAAGCATGCTCAATATGGTCTTTAAGCGGGCAAGCTGGCGTAGTTAAAATGACATCGAAAGAAATTTTTTGGCCTTCGATTTCGATATTTTGAATCATATTCAATGTTACAAGATCCTTTTTCAAATCAGGCTCTTCAACATAGGATAATGCATTTAATACTTGTTCTTTGGTAACCATCTGTTATTCATTTGTAATCACGGATTACAAAACTACTCATTGCAGATCAATTTCATGTCATTTCTTTGTTTTTAATGGGATTTAGAAAGCTGTATTACACTAAAAGGGATGGGACATTAATCTTCCATAGTTCAGGTTCAAAACATGAAGTGAGTATTCCTATTCTTTAAACGGACCTAATAGGGACCTGATAGGGACCTCATTCGGACTTCATTCGGATGAACCCCTATAAAACCCGTTTTAAATCCCTATAAAATAAGTTGTAAATTCCTGCTAGAAAATAAGCTTATTGACCTATTCCTTTAAGCAA